>JAGONG010000044.1 GCA_017993135.1 Allobrachymonas sp. | reverse complement strand
CTTGGTAGTTTTTGTGTTGCGATTGGTGGTAAAGCGGGTCGTAATGCTTGGCAAGTAGCTCATTTACCAGTTCTGGCCATTGCTGGCGCTCAATGAGCGCTTCCCAATCGGCAATGGTTTGTTTGCCCAAGCGCTCTTTCAGGCGCTTGAGCTGGGTGGTGAGGCTGGTTGTGTCTTGTTGCAGATAGGGATAGTCGCGTAGCAGAAAATCTACGCGGGCAGCGGTGCTGGCTTCTATATCAATGCAATGCCCGCTGCGCAGGGGCAGTAGCAGGGGTTCGGGGATTTGCAGGTTGCCGATTTTGCGGCTTTCTGCTTCGGCAAATACGGGCAGTGCGGGGTTAAAGCGTTGGAGTTGCTGCCAGATGGCTGTTTCAAAGGCTTTTTGGCTGGGCTGCGGGGTGTGGGGCACTGCGCCAAGTACCGAGCCTTTGTGGGCGGCAAGTTGTTCTAAATCAAGCACTTGCCCGCCTTGCGCGGCTATGGCTTGCAAGATGCGCGTTTTGCCGCTGCCTGTGGCGGCGCACAATATATGCCAGCGCAATTGGGGGGCGATGTGGGCAGTTTGCTCTATGACATGGTGGCGAAAGGCTTTGTAGCCGCCAGCTAGTTTGTCGGCCTGCCAGCCAATTTGCCGCAGAATGATTTGCATGGCACCACTGCGCTGCCCGCCGCGCCAGCAGTACACCAGCGGGCGCCAGTGCTTGGGGTGGCTGTGAAAATGCTGCGCGATATGGTCGGCAACGTTACGGGCAACCAGCGTTGCGCCCAGCTTGCGGGCTTCAAATGGCGATACTTGCTTGTAGAGCGTGCCTACGCGGGCGCGTTCGTCGTTGCTGAATACGGGGCAGTTAATAGCGCCTGGAATGTGGTCTTGGGCAAACTCGGCTGGGGTGCGGGTGTCGATAATGGCGTCGTATTGGGCAAGGCCAATGGCGTGTGGCGGTATTTGCCAAGATGGGTTCATGGTGTGCGTGTGTGGCTAGGTGGCAGGCAGTGCAGCTAGGGTATTTGCACAGTGGCTAAAGCGTGGCAGGGCAAGAACCCTACAATCAGGCATTACCCAGCGGGGCTTGCCCCATGCAAAAAAACGCTGCCAATGTGCCAAATATGGGGATTGGCGCTGCCTTGTAACGATTGTACGCCTGGCAAATGCGGGCGTTTTTCTGTTCACAATATATAGCTGCTTGCAGCCGCCCTTTGCGGCAAGCCTTTGCAAACCTGTGCAAGCCTGTGCAAACCTTTGCACGAGGGCTTGCCGCAAGAGCTTGCCAGATGCAAAGCTGCTTTTCTTTGTCTGCTTTTGATGCCCGTTACTGCCATGACTGCCTCTGCCACCAATCGTTCGTTTGAATACCCACTGCCACAAGCCAGCGGCATGACTTGCACTGCCAACGCCTGGGCCAAAGTGCCACCCGCACCCACCAAGCAAGAGCGCGATGCGCTGATGCAGCGCGCTAGCGACTTGCTCAAGCAGCACGGCGCAGTGCTGGCAGCGCACTACTACGTTGATGGCGACTTGCAAGACTTGGCACTCGCTACAGGCGGCTGCGTGGCCGATTCGCTGGAAATGGCACGCTTCGGCCGCGACCACGCCGCGCAAACGCTGGTAGTGGCTGGCGTGCGCTTTATGGGCGAAACAGCCAAAATACTCAGCCCCGAAAAAAACATCTACATGCCTGATTTGGATGCCACGTGCTCGCTCGACTTGGGCTGCCCCGCAGACGACTTTGCAGCCTTTTGCGACCAGCACCCCGAGCGCACTGTGGTGGTCTATGCCAACACCAGCGCGGCAGTCAAGGCGCGGGCTGACTGGATGGTAACCAGCTCATGCGCCTTAGCCATCGCCAACCACCTCAAAAGCCAAGGCAAAAAAATCTTGTGGGCACCCGACAGGCATTTGGGCGGCTACATCCAGCAGCAAACAGGCGCAGACATGCTGCTGTGGCAAGGCGCGTGCATTGTGCATGACGAATTCAAAGAGCTGGAACTTGATTTGCTGCGCAAAGAATACCCGCAAGCCAAAGTGCTGGTACACCCCGAGTCGCCCGTAAGCGTAGTACGGCAAGCCGACGTGGTGGGCTCAACCTCGCAAATGCTCAAAGCCGTAATAGACGGCAAACAAGGCGATGTTTTTATTGTGGCTACCGACAACGGCATACTGCACCGCATGCGCCAGCTAGCCCCTGGCCGCACCTTGATAGAAGCCCCCACAGCAGGCAACAGCGCCACCTGCAAAAGCTGCGCCCACTGCCCTTGGATGGCAATGAACACACTGCAAGGCGTGGTGGATTGCCTGGAGCGGCGCACGGGCGAGATTTTTGTAGACGAAACCATCAGGCAGCAAGCAGCAGGCTGCATCACCCGCATGCTGGACTACGTAGCCGCCAACCCCGATGCGCTGGTGGTAAAAAACAGCGGGCGGCTGGCAGGCATGGTGGCGGGCATTGGGGCGGCTTAAAGGTGCGGCGGCTTGGCGTGGGAATGCGGGCACGGGAATGACGCAGAGGGCGCAGAGGAAATGCGGGAGCGAACGCAGAAAGCGCAGAAGTTGCGCAGAGAACGCAGAAAAATACCCCAAAAAGCTGGGTTTTGAAACTGCTTGCAACGCCTCCCCATCGTCATTCCCGCGCAGGCGGGAATCCATGCCCACCCACGCGCAGAACGTGGATTCCCGCCTGCGCGGGAATGACAGCGGGCGTAGGGTGGGTGACTTGTCACACTCGCGGCAATCAATCCGCAAACGCTGCTGCACCGCGTGGGTTACGGCTTGCAGCCTAACCCAGCCTACCTAACCAGAACCAGCATTGATGCGGGTTGCGGGGCAAAATAGGCTTGAAAGGCGCATGGGAGCTGGTTGTCGGTGTTTTTGTGGGTTTGTTTGGGTTGGGATGAATGTGCAATGCGGGGGCGGACGCAGTGGGCGTAGGGTAGGTGACTTGTCACCCACGCGGCAAGCAATCCGCAAACGCTGCACCGCGTGGATTACGGCTTGCAGCCTAACCCACCCTAGCAAACTTAAAGGTGCTGCATTTCACAGCAAGCACCTGCAAGCAGCCTAAAACAACACAATATCGTATTGCTCTTGCGCCAGGCTGCTGTCGGCGCGCAGGGCTATGGGTTTGCCGATAAAGGCGCTTAGGCCTGCCAAGTGTTGGCTTTCTTCGTCTTGCAGCAGTTCGATGACTTGCGGGGCGGCGATGACGCGAAATTCGCGGGGGCAGAATTGGCGTGCTTCGCGCAGGATTTCGCGCAAGATGTCATATACCACGCTGCGCGCGGTTTTTACCATGCCGCGCCCAGCGCAGGCGGGGCAGGGTTCGCACAAGAGGCGTGCCAGCGATTCGCGGGTGCGTTTGCGGGTGAGCTCAAGCAAGCCGAGTTGCGAAAAATCGCCCAGCATGGTTTTGATGCGGTCGCGCTGCAATTGTTTGCGTAGCTCGGCGAGCACGGCTTGCTGGTGCTCGGGCTGGGTCATGTCGATAAAGTCGATGATGATGATGCCGCCCAGGTTGCGCAGGCGCAATTGGCGGGCTATGGCCTGCGCTGCTTCCAGATTGGTTTTGAATATGGTTTCGTCGAAATTGCGTGCGCCAACAAAGCCGCCCGTGTTGATGTCGATGGTGGTGAGTGCTTCGGTTTGGTCGATGATGAGGTAGCCGCCTGACTTGAGGTTTACCCGCCGCCCGAGTGCGTGCGCCATTTCTTCATCTATGGCAAAGAGGTCAAAAATGGGGCGCTCGCCGTGGTAGTGCTGGATTTTGGGCACGGTGCCTGGCATGAACGATTGGGCAAAGGCGAGTAGGGCGGTGTGCTGCTCTTGTGAGTCGATGCGGATGGTGTGCGTGTTTTCGCAAGCCATGTCGCGCAATACGCGCTGTATCAGGCTCAAGTCTTGGTGCAGCAAGCTGGGCGCGGGCTGGCTTTGGCTGGCTTGCCTGATGCGTGCCCACATGGTGCGCAGGTAGTGCATGTCTTGCAGTAGCTCGGTGTCGCTGGCGTCTTCGGCATTGGTGCGCACGATGTAGCCGCAGGGGCGTGTGGGCTGGTTGTTGCAGTTTTTTTCGGCGTTGATGCCTTGCATAAGCTGCATGACGCGCTCGCGCAGTGCGTCGCGCTGGGGCAGGGGTATTTTTTGCGAGATGCCGATGTAGTTTTCATCGTGCGGCAGTAGCACCATGAGCCGCCCGGCAATGCTGACTTGGGCAGACAGGCGCGCGCCTTTGCTGCCCAGCGGGTCTTTGATGACTTGCACCATGAGCGTTTGGCCTTCAAATACCAGTTGCTCGATGGGTTTGGCGGGGGGGACTGCCGATGAAGGGTCTTTTTCGTCGCCGTTGTGGGGGCGTTGGGCAATGTCGGCAACGTGCAAAAAGGCCGAGCGTTCTAGCCCGATGTCGATAAAGGCAGATTGCATGCCCGGCAAAACGCGCATGACTTTGCCCAGGTAGATGTTGCCTACGATGCCGCGTTGCAGCGGGCGCTCGATGTGCATTTCTTGCAAAGCGCCGTGCTCTACGACGGCGACGCGGGTCTCTTGCGGCGACCAGTTAATGAGGATGTCTTGTTGCATGAGCCGTATTGTCGCTGCTGTTGGCAGAGGCGGCGCGGCTGTGGCTGTTTTTATCGGTAATTGATGTTGGTATTTGATGGGGGCGCTTGGTGGTGCTGGTGTTGCCGATGACGGGCAGAGGGATTAAAACGGGGTGTCTGCGCCAGATTGTGCTGCCAGTGCGCGGTTAAAGCAGTTGTCTGGGTGGGTATGGTCGGCGTTTTGTGTGGCGGGCTGGTTGATGTCAAAAATGTGCCCGCGGGTGAGCAGGTGCAGGTTGCAGTTTTTGGTGTAGGCCAGTGCTTGCAGCTCATCCATGTCTTGGAGTATGGCGGTGCGGTTGCAGGGCTTGAGGTGGCTGAGGTAGATGTCAAAGCCGCCTGTTTGCAGATGTTGCATGTCTTGGCGCAGGCTGCGCGGGGTGTAGTGGCCAGTGAGGTCGGCCAAGTCTTGTTTGTCGCTGGAGAAGGTGGTTTCTGCTACCAGCCAGCGCAGGCGCTGGCCTTGGCTGGGGAGCTGGTTGATGTATTGCCAGAGCAAGGGGTTGGGGCTGGTGTCGCCCGTAAAGACCCATGTTTGGCCACTTTTGTGCACGGCGTAGCCTACGGTGGGCACGTTGTGTATGGCGGCTATGGCTTCAACGGTGCAGCCGTTGGGGAGCGCAACTTTGCTGCCTACGGTGATGGGGATGAGCTCGATGGTGGGCTGCTCGGGGCTGGGCAGGCGGGTAAAGTCGGGCCAGATGTGGTTGTTAAAGATGTGTTGGCGCAAGTCGCTCAAGACGCAGTCAAGCGCATACACCTTCAGGGGCGAGAGGTTTTCTTTATGGCAGTTGTGGCAGTGGCGCGATAGGCTTTCAACCAAAAAAGGCAGGCCAGCGAGGTGGTCAAAGTGCGCGTGGGTGATGAAAACTTGCCTGATGCTGGTTTGCATGGGCAAGGAGAGGTCGCATACGCCTGTTCCTGCGTCAATCAGTGTGTCGTTGTTGAGCAAAAAACTGGTGGTGCGGGTGTTGGTATCGATGCCGCCAGAGCATCCTAATACGTTGATTTGCATACCTGTTTGGTTTTTTTTGAAAGTAAAAAGCAGCAGCTTCAAGGGCAGGCAGCATGTGGCGGGGTGTCTGTTTTGCCGAGGGCTAAACAGGCAAAGCGCGATTGCGCCAAGGGTTAAATTGTATTAACTGCTGTGTGTGTCTGCGGGTTTAGCTGTTGTGGGTGTTGTGGCTGTTGTAACGGTGCGATTTTGCTGCTGCCAAGCGCGAAATAAGCGCAGCGGGTTGAGAAATAAGCGCCTGAGCGTGACGCAGTTCACAGATTGTGCCGCATTTGGTTTGATTTTGGCAGCGGGCAGCAGGTTGGCAGGCTGTGGCTTGGCGGGGCGCAATGTGCAGGCTACGCGCTGGCTTGCAGCGCAGATAACGCAGCAAGCAGCATGGCTTGTGGCTGTGCTGCTTGCGGGGTTTGCGCTGCTTGCAGGGTTTGCCTGTTGCCCTGTTGGTGCGCAATGTCTGTGCGCAATACTGGGCGCAATGCTTAGGCGCAATATTTAGGCGCTGGGGGTGTTGGCATGGGCAACGGTGACTGCGGTCATATTGACGATGCGCCGCACTGTGGCGCTGGCGGTGAGTATGTTTACGGGTTTGGCTGCACCGAGCAAGATGGGGCCGATGGCGATGTTGTTGCCCGAGGTGGTTTTCAGCAGGGTGTAGGCAATGTTGGCTGCATCCAGATTGGGCATGACGAGCAAGTTGGCGCTGCCTTGCAGGGTGTTGTCGGGCATGAGGGCCTGGCGCAGTGTGGCGTTGAGTGCCAAGTCGCCATGCATTTCGCCTTCTACTTCGAGCCAGGGGGCAGTTTGGTGCAGTATGGCCAAGGCGCGGCGCATTTTGTCGGCGGTGGGGTGGTTGGATGAGCCAAAGTTGGAGTGCGATAGCAGTGCCGCTTTGGGTGTGATGCCAAAGCGCTGCATTTCTTGCGCTGCCATGATGGTGTATTCGGCGATTTGTTCGGCGCTGGGGTCGTAGTTGATGTGGGTATCGACGATGAAAAGCTGGTGGTTGGGTAGCAGCAAAGCGTTCATGGCGGCGTAGGTGCTTGCGCCTGCGCGTTTGCCTATGACTTGGTCGATGTAGTGCATGTGCATATCAACGCGCCCCCAAGTGCCGCAGATGAGCCCGTCGGCATAGCCGTTGTGTACCATCATGGCGCCGATGAGCACCAAGCGGCGGCGCATTTCGATTTTGGCGATGGGGATGGTCATGCCTTGGCGTGCGCTCATGCGGTGGAAGTCTTGCCAGAATTCGTCGTAGCGGTCGTGCTGCTCCACGTTTACAACTTCGTAGTGCTCATCTTGCTTTAAGCGCAGGCCAAAGCGCTCGATATGCTCGGCAATGACGGCTGGCCGCCCAATGAGTATGGGGAATGCCAGATTTTCATCGACTACGATTTGCACGGCACGCAGTACGCGCTCTTCTTCGCCTTCGGAGTAGACGATGCGTTTTTTGCTGGCTTGTTTGGCGGCCAGAAAAACGGGGCGCATGATGGAGCCCGATACGTACATAAAGGCTTGCAGCTTTTCGCGGTAAGCGTCCATGTTGGCAATGGGGCGGGCGGCTACGCCATCGTTCATAGCGGCTTGCGCTACGGCGCTGGCGATTTTGAGCATCAAGCGCGGGTCAAAGGGTTTGGGGATAAGGTATTCGGGGCCAAAGGCGAGTTTTTGGCCTGCATAGGCTGCGGCAACAACTTCGCTTTGCTCGGCTTGCGCCAGCTCGGCTATGGCGTGTACGGCGGCGATTTCCATGCCTGCTGTGATGGTGGTGGCGCCGCAGTCGAGTGCTCCGCGAAAGATGTAGGGAAAGCACAGCACGTTATTAACCTGGTTGGGGTAGTCGGTGCGGCCTGTGGCCATAACGGCGTCGTTGCGCACGCTGTGGACTTCTTCGGGGGTGATTTCTGGCTTGGGGTTGGCCAAGGCAAAAATCAGCGGCTTGGCTGCCATGGTGGCTACCATGGCGGGCTTGAGTACGCCAGCGGCTGAAAGCCCCAAAAACACATCAGCGCCTGCTACGACTTCGGCTAGCGTGCGCATGGGGGTGTCTTGCATGAACTGGGCTTTGTCTTCGTCCATCAGCTCGGTGCGCCCTTGGTAGACCACGCCAGCCAGGTCGGTAACCCAGATGTTTTGCCGAGGCAGCCCCAGTTTTACCAGCAGCTTGATGCAAGCGAGCGCGGCAGCGCCAGCGCCTGAGGTGACGAGCTTGATTTGCGAGATGTCTTTGCCTACGACTTTTAGCCCGTTGAGCAAGGCAGCGCCTACGACGATGGCTGTGCCGTGCTGGTCGTCGTGAAAGACGGGGATTTTCATGCGCTCGCGCAGTTTGCGCTCGATGTAAAAGCAGTCGGGCGCTTTGATGTCTTCGAGGTTGATGCCGCCAAAGGTGGGCTCCAGCGAGGCGATGATTTCAACCAGCTTGTCGGGGTCTTTTTCGTTGATTTCTATGTCGAAAACATCAATGCCCGAGAATTTTTTAAACAATACGCCTTTGCCCTCCATCACAGGCTTGCCTGCCAGCGGGCCTATGTCGCCAAGCCCGAGCACGGCTGTGCCGTTGGTGACCACGCCCACCAGATTGCCGCGCGCGGTGTAGCGAAAGGCGGCTGCGGGGTCTTTAACGATTTCTTCGCACGGGGCGGCTACGCCAGGCGAGTAGGCCAGCGCCAAATCGTGCTGATTAACCATTTGCTTGCTGGCTTCAACGCTGATTTTTCCTGGCTGGGGCAGCTCGTGGTAATCGAGAGCGGCTTGGCGCAGGACGTTTTGCTGGTTGGTGTTAGATGGTGTGCTGGAGTTAGACATAGGTAGCAGGCGCGAGCGCAAAAAAGTGGAAAAGCCGTTTGAATTGTAGGGGCATAAGCCGCCGTGCCAATGCTGCTTTACCTTGGGGAAAGTACTAAAAAGGGCGCACCAAAACGGGCGCATGAATGCGGACGTATTTGCCGCAGGCGCACAGGTAAAGGCGCTAACGATGGCGCTAGCGAAGGCGTTGATAAAGATTCTGATAAAGGCGCTGATAAAGGCGCATCAGCAAGACGCTGCGCAACCTTTGGCTTTGGGCTGTGCAAACTGGGGCTGCGTGCGGCCTAGGCAGGCGTGGCTTGTGCTTGAAGGTGCTGCACAACGAGCCGTTTGAGCAAAGGCAGTTGCCCGTGAAAAAAATGCCCGCCCGCGGGTATGACGGTAACTGGCAGGGTTTGTTGCGGGCGCGCCCAATCGAGCACGGCAGCAAGCGGCACAACGTCATCATGCTCGCCGTGCAGCACCAGCGTGTGCGGGTGCAGCTCGGGGCTGATGGCGGGGGCGGAAAAACGGCTGGCTGCCAACCCCACCAATACCACTTGTTGCAGACGTGGCGCGGCGCTGGTTTGCAAGATGTGTTGGGCAGCAGCACTAGCCAGGAAAGCACCAAACGAAAAACCAGCCAGTGCAATAGCACCACTGGGTGCGGTTTGCGCAATGACTTGCAGCATATCGGCAAGCTCGCCACGGCCTTCGTCATAAGTGCCGCTGCTCGCGCCTACGCCACGGCAGTTAAAGCGCACGACTTGCCAGCCAGACTGCAAAAAAGCGCGTGCCAGTGTTTGCACAACCTTGTTATGCATGGTGCCACCGTGCAAAGGGTGCGGGTGGGCAATGATGGCTACGCCGTGCGCCGCAATACCTGCCGCGGGCAGCTCGTGCAGCGCCTCAATGGTGCCGATGCTGCTTTGCAGGGTAAGGGGGCGGGCTTGGGTGTTCATGGCAAATCAGGCAGCAAAAAAGGATGAGGAAAGGAGGCGAAAGACGGGCGGGAAACGGGCGGGAAACGGGCGAAAGATGTGCAGTAAATGGGAGAAAAGGAGTAAGAAATGGGCTGGCTACAGTGCAACATAGGCTTACTTGCGCTTTTTTGCAGGCGCTTTTGGCCGTGCTTGAGGCGCATTGCGCACGCGCCATACACTGCGCCAGATTTGGTGCAGCAGGTACAGTAGCAGTGCATAAGGCCATAGCCAGCCGAGCCATTGCGTGATGCCATAAAAGCGCACCAGTTGGGCGGGCAGCCAGTCGTTCATGCCCCAGTCAAAATAGGGCGAAACGCTGGCGTTATTGACCAAATGCAAATGCACAAGCGATGCAGCCAGTGCCAGCCACAGGCAGAGCCAGCGCGGCAGCCACAGGCACGCGGCAAGTGCCACGCAGGCGATGAGCAAGCCAAGCTGCACGGGCTGCCAAAGCCATTGCCACGAGAGCAGCACGCCGCTGCGCAAAGCATTGCTAAAAGCGGTGATTGCCACGCCTTGGGCCAGCAAGGCCGCCGCCGCCAGGGCGCGTTTGCGCTTGGCAGGAATAATGCTGTAAGCCAGCAGGCACGGCAGGCATAGGCCTAGCGCCGCAGCCAAGGTGATTTGCCAAGGCAGCAGGGGTTGAAATTCGATATCGCGCAAGGGCAGCCAATTGGCAAAGGGCGTATCGGCCAGCCATAGCCCGAGCTGGTCTTCAAGGCGCTCTTGCACTTGCCCCAGCCCCCAAGGCAGCGGTATGGGGTAGAGCAAAGCCACGGGCCAAAGCAGCAGCAAGACCAAGGCATGCCGCGCATCAGGTGCAAACCAGTTGGCACGAAACGCGCTCCAAAAATCAAGCGCTCCCATTTTGCCAAGCAGCCAGGCAAGGGCAGCGCCTATGGCACCGCCGCAGGTGTTGAGCAGCCAGTCGGTGTTGGATGGCACGCGCGCGGGTAGAAAGTTTTGCAAAAACTCCATGCCAAACGACAGCAGCAGGCAAGCCAGCGTTGCAAGCGGCAGCGCCCAGCGTGGCAGGCGTGCATTGGCATCGCGCAAAATCGCCAAGGCAATGCCAAAGCCCAGGGGGATATAGCCCAAGACGTTAATCCACACGTCAAACCTGGGCAGGTAGGGCGCAGGTATAGGCAGCGTGACAAACGCCAGCCAAGGCAAGCCCTTGTCTTGCCAAGGGTGAAACGGATACAGCGAAGCATACAAAACCAGTGCCACATAGGCCACAACCAGCCCCCACACGGCGCTGCGCTTGCCCGAGCCTGTGTGGCGGGCGAAGGGGGGCGCTGGCAAATGGGGTGGCTGGGGTGTTTTATGCATGGTGCTGCATCAAAAAAGGTATGGCATGGGGCGGCTAGATGCGCGGTATTACCAGATTAAATTGCGCCTATTCGTTGGCGCTTATCTTATTGCACCTATCTATGGCGCGTATCGACGTATGCACGCCATGCAGGCAAAATCAAGGCGATTCCAACGCACACTTTGGCGCTGGGGCTTAAGGAGCTAAAGATACATGCAAAAAGCCTTTGTTGCATGATGAGATGGCAAAAACACCATAATCTGGCGGTATTGGCGCGAGCGTTTCGCGCACAATGTAGCGTTGCGTATCAAAACACCAACCCAATTCCCACCTGTTTAAAACCATGTCTACGCAGACCCCGCCTGACGTTAAAACCATGTCCTTGCGCGATAGCTTGCTGTTGCTGCTGCTAGTGCCTCAACTGCTGGCGTGGCTGCTTGGCAGCATGGTGGCTTGGAAAATATCAAAAAACTACCATGAAGACCAGCTCGAAACGCTGCTAGGCAACCAAATGCAGGTAGTTAGCCGCGTGCTGCAAAGCGAAGAACCAGCCGCTGTGCGCTTGCGTCATGCCGAAGAAACATTAACGCTGATGCAAGCGCTAGAAGATGGCGCACAACTGCACTACCAAATCAGCACGCCCAGCGGCGAAATACTCTTGGGCAACGCCAAACTGCCCGCGCCCGCGCACCCGTTGGTAACAGGGCAGGAGCAGACATACAACGGCATGCTGTTTGGGAAAATGCGCCGCATTTTGGCCGTGCAAGTGCCAGACGGCGCTGCCAATGCAGGCAACCCGCAGCGCGTGCTGCACATCACATTGGCCAAAGACAGCAAAACATACTACGACCGCGCTGGCAGGCTGGCGCGCAACATGCTCTTTCCCTTGGCTGCAATGGCTCTGCTCTACGTTGTATTGCTCTACTTTGGCGTAAGCCGAGGGCTCAAGCCGTTGCGCAAACTGGTAGAGGAAATCAGCGACATCCAAAACGGCAGCTTGCAGCGCGTACACATCAAAAACGCGCCAGTTGAAATCAAATCAGTCACCAACGCGCTCAACCACCTGCTTGACACCATGAGCAGACAAGTTGATAACGAAAAACGCTTTATCAACGACGCAGCCCACCAGCTACGCACGCCGCTGGCAGGCTTGATTAGCCAAGCCGAGCTCGCCATGGGCGAGAGCGACCCGCAAAAACTGCGCGAGCGCATAGACAAAATGCACGGCGCAGCACTGCGCAGCTCGCATCTGGTGCAGCAGTTGCTCTCGCTAGCGCGCAGTGAAGGGCGCGCAGGCAGACACCAAGGCAGCTACGACTTGGCATCGCTGGCACGCGAAGTAGCGCGCGAGTGGATACCCAAAAGCATAGTCAGGCGCATTGATTTAGGCTACGAAGGCGTAAACACCGCACTGGTGCGGGGCGACCGCTTGCTCATGCGCGAAGCCATCAGCAACCTGATAGACAACGCGCTCATGTACTCGCAAGAAAACAGCATTGTGAACGTCAGCGTGCGCCGCCTGGAGCATGAATACCCGCCGCAAGTGGTGCTTGAAGTGGCTGATAACGGCCCAGGCGTAGCGCCCGAGCAATTGCCAGAAGTGTTTAAACGCTTTTGGCGCGCCAACAACCACATTGCAGGCGGCTGCGGCTTGGGTCTGCCGCTGGTAGGGCGCGTAGCCGAGCAGCACGACGGCGTAGCCACTGCCCACAGTGCCACCCCGCACGGCTTTGTGGTGCGCTTGACCATACCCGAGGAGGCGCAGCCCGAGGTGGTGTTGGACTCAACCTTTGCCTCTATGCGCCGAGGCGCGGGTTAATGGCTGGCTGGAACGGCAGCCGATGGGCATCAACCGATGAGCATCAACCAATAGCAGTAGCCAATAAAACAGTAGCCAATAAGCAAAAGCCCAACAAGCAGCTTTCATGCGCCTTACAGAGCAAAAATGCCCCGCAAGCCGCATGAAAGCTGCTTGTGGGCTTTTTGCGTTTTTACTGTGCCTTCAGTGCTTTCTGTGCTTTGAAGCCAAGCGGGACTGGAGCGCAAGCAATTAACGTAGCCAATGAAGGCAAGCAACCAAGGAGTAGCGCAAGCTAGCCAAGAAGCGCTGGTTTGTTCTTCATGCAAGAGCAGGCTTTGCGTGGCAATAACGCGGCAATGACGTGGCTATGAAGGGTGATTGCGGGTTTTATCCGCAACGGGATTCAAACAGGTTTGCGCTAGCACCACGGCCAAGGTTGCTGCGCCATGGTGTTGTTGGCACTTGGCTCGCTGGCTGGGGCTGCCACCAGTTTGAGGCTTTGCAGCGGGCTGGCTGGCAGATGCATGGGCAGGCGTAGCAGGCGTTTGTCGCGGGCAATGATGGCGGTAAATGCGGGTGTTTGGTTTTTGCCTTTGGTTTTGTTTTTGCCCTTGTTCGTGCTTGTGTTTGTGCCTGAGTTTGGCAGGTAGCTTTGCACTTCGGCCAAACTGCCTACGCGCCATGCGGTGTTGTGCTGGTGGCTTGCGCAGTCAGCGCCAGAGGAGGATGTGGCTGCGGCTGCGGGCAGCTCTATGCCCAGCCATTCATCACCTGCTGCCATACCAGCGGCTTCGGCTGCGCTGCCGCGTAGCACGGTTTGTATGCTGATGCTTGCGCCTTCTTTGCAGCGCAAGCCCCATTGTTGCGCCAGTGGGGCAGGGGTTTTGCGGATGCGAATGGGGGTGTGGGCCAGTAGCTGCTCAAGTGGCAATTCTTCTGTGCCGTGTACCCATTGGCGCAGTTCGTTGGCAAAGCTGCGCCCGCCAAGTGCGTGCAGTACGGCGGCCAGGTCGGCTTCTGTCATGCCGAATGGGGTTTTTTGGCTTGCAAAGCAATGTTGGTAGAGCGTTTGCATGACTGCATCGAGCGTGGTGTGCCCTTCGCGGCGCAGGGTGAGGTCCAGGCACAGGGCGATGAGTGCGCCTTTGGTGTAGTAGTTGGTGGTGGCGTTGGGGCTGTTTTCGTCGGGGCGGTAGAGTTTGGTCCAGGCTTCAAGGCTGGAGAGGGCGGCGCTTTGGATGTGGCGGCCGGGGTTGTTTTGTACGCTGTCGAGTGCTTTTTGCAGTTGCCCGATGTAGCCCTCCAAATCAATGCAGCCTGCGCGTAGCAGCAGCAAATCGTCGTAGTAGCTGGTGAAGCCTTCAAAGAACCACAGCAGAGTGGTGTAGTTTTCTTTGGCGTAGTTGTAGGGGCTAAAGCAGGCGGGTTTGAGGCGTTTGATGTTCCAGGCGTGGAAGTATTCGTGGCTGATGAGGCCGAGCAAGGTGGTGTAGTCGCTGCCTGTGGGCTGGTTGGTTTGCGGCAGGCATTTGCGGCTGGCAATGAGTGCGGTGCTGTTGCTGTGCTCCAGGCCGCCGTAGCCGTCGCCCACGGCGTTGAGCATGAAGATGTAGTGTTTGAACGGGATGTGCTTTTGCGGCTTGTTGCCGTGCCACAAGCGCATGGCGGCTTGGCAGATGCGGCGGGTGTCTGCCAGCAGGCGTTGGGCATCAAACGCGGGCGGGGGTGTGGCTATGACGAAGCGGTGGGGCACGCCGCAGGCGGTGAATGTGCCGCTCCAGAAGTTGCCCATTTCTACGGGGCAGTCGGCCAAGGTGTCGTAGTCGGGGGCGAGGTAGGTGCCAAAGCCGTTTTTGTCTACATCCAGCGCTTGCAGCCCTGTGGCAAGGTGCCAGTTTTTGCAGGCGGGGCTGATGTGGATGTGGTGGGGCTTGTGGGTGAGCCCTTGCGCCATCAGGCACAGGCTGGTGGCGTTGAAAAAGCCGCGTTCGCTATCAAGCCAGGCGCTGCGCACGGAGTTGTCGCGGGCGTAGACTTGGTAGCTGATTTGCACGGGTTTGTCGGCCTGGCAGTGCAGTTGCCAGCGGTGTTTGTCGAGCTGCGCATAAGTGCAGGTGCGCTTGCCTTGGCGTACGTGCAAGCATTGCAGGTGTTTGGCAAATTCGCGTATCAGGTAGCTGCCAGGTATCCAAACGGGCAGCATCAGCATTTGGTTGGCTTGCGGGCGCGCAATGGTGAGGGTGACGTGGTAGAGGTGGCTGTTGGGCTGCGGCGCTGTAATGGCGTAGTGGATGGGGGGCTGGGCAGGGGTCTTTTTCATGGTTGTTGGCAAAATGGGGCTGGGTCGGGTTGGGCAGGTGCGGGCTGGCGATGGGCAGCAAACGCTTGGTTACTGCTGCTTTTGGGCACACTGAGCAGTTACATAATGCCTGCTGCACCAATGAGGCAACTGACTACAGCGATAACGGTGGTGCGAAAGCGCAAAGAGAGCCATTCTTCAAGCCCTACTTTGGGCCAACTGCGGTGGTCTGCAATGTAGCTGGCAACAAACATGATTGCCAAAAAAGGCATGCCCGCACCAGGCATCATCAACATGCCAAACCAGCCGCCAAACGCCGTAATTGCGCCCCAGATGAGGTGAAACTTTGGGGCGCGGTCGCCCAGGCGCAAGGCTATGCCCCAATGCACGCCGCCTGTAAACGCAATGAGCAGCCCCGCAAGGGTGGTGAGCGCCATGGCGACAAAGCCATGTGCGGCCTGATTGTTTACCAGCCACATCAGAAGGGCAAGAATCGCCATGGGCACTACCCCCAGGTAGTTGCATACGCGAATGAAGGTGCGGTTAGAAACAGGCAGCATGGCAGTATTTGAAAAAATCAATCAAAAAAAAGCAATCAAAAAACAACAAAACAATCAATAACAAGGCGTGTTGGCTAACGGAATTGGCGCTGGCTCTGGCACTGCGGCTGGCTCTGGTACTCGCGCTGGCAGTGCCAGTGCCAGTAGCAGGCTTATTTGTTTTCGGCCAGCAGTTTTTCGAGCGTGGCGGTGTCGGCCGCGCCAGGTATGCGTTTGCCATTGGTAAAAAGCAGGGCAGGCGTGCCGTTGATGCGGTTTTTACGGCCAAATTCTACGTTGCGAGCCAGAGCCGAAGCGTCGCATTGTGCAGGTGCGGCAGGCGGGGCGACTTTGCGCAGCATCCAGTCTTGCCAGACTTTGGCCTTGTCTTTGGCGCACCAGATGTCTTTAGACATGGCGCTGGATTTTGCACCCAAAATCGGGTAGAGAAAAACGTAGACGGTAACGTCTTTGACCTTGGCCAAGGCTGCCTCAAAGTGGTGGCAGTAAGAGCAGTTGGGGTCTTCAAACACGGCTAGCTTGCGGCTGCCGTTGCCATACTTGAGCACAATGGCGTCTTTGATGGGCAGGGTTTTGAAATCGACGGCGGTAAGCTGGTCGAGCCGCGATTGCGTTAAATTGCGGCGGGTTTTCGTATCGAGCATTTCGCCTTGAAAAAGATAGTCGCCCTTGGCATCGGTGTAAAAAATATCGGATGCGCCCAAACGCAGCTCATACAGGCCAGCAATAGGCGTAGCGCGCACTTCTTCAATCTTGGGCATATTGGGCAAACGGGCAGCGAGCGCCTTGCGTATTTGTGGCTCGGCTTGTGCCAGCGTAACGGGGGCTGCGGGAGCGGTTTTTTGCGCTTGCGCGGCCAAAGGCAAAGCACCCAGCACGAGTGCGGCCAAGTATGAAGAGAGTTTCATCCAGAATCTTTCAAAGAGGGAGAAAAAAAGGAGATGGGTCGGCAGAACTTGCCGACTGGCGGAGCTAGCCAAGCATTATCGGCCAGATGGCAGGCGCTTGCACAAAACATTGTTGCAGCCAAACCCCAGGTAGCCAGCAAGGGTTAATACCAAGCAAACACGGGCAGGTTATTGGCGTGCAAACGGGCAGACTTTTTATAATTCGGGGTTTTCGAGAAAACTTTTGCGCACTTGCTTGGGTCTATAAAAACGAGCGTTAAAAAGAATCCAGCAATTTAAAACCGCCAGCCATCCTCAAGATTTTTGTATTTTCAAAGGGCTTAACCATGCAATTCATTCGCTTCTCAGACCTCTGCGCCAACGGGCAAGCGCAAGGCAAACGTGTATTTATCCGTGCCGACTTGAACGTGCCGCAAGACGAAACTGGCCGCATTACCGAAGACACGCGCATTCGCGCCTCGCTGCCGTGCATACGCATGGCGCTGGAGGCGGGCGCTGCTGTGATGGTCACATCGCATCTGGGTCGCCCCACCGAAGGGCAATGCCAGCCGCAAGACTCACTCGCCCCCGTAGCCGCACGCTTGGGCGAGCTGCTTGGGCGCGAAGTGCCTTTGCAGACAAACTGGGCTGAGGGCGTAAGCGTGCAGCCTGGGCAAATTGTGCTGCTGGAGAATTGCCGCACCAATGTAGGCGAGAAGAAAAACGCGCCTGAATTGGCACAGAAAATCGCCCAACTGTGCGATATTTTTGTGCACGATGCCTTTGGCACCGCCCACCGCGCCGAATGCACCACCTACGGCATTGCCCAATACGCCCCAATAGCCTGTGCGGGCCCGTTGCTAGCCGCCGAGATGGATGCCATCAGCACCGCGCTGGCCAACCCCAAGCGCCCCCTTATTGCCATCGTTGCTGGCAGCAAGGTATCTACCAAACTCACCATTTTGCAAAGTCTGGCAGACAAGGTCGATGGGCTTATCGTAGGTGGCGGCATAGCCAACACTTTTATGCTGGCAGCAGGGCTCAATAT
>JAGONG010000043.1:11210-17332 GCA_017993135.1 Allobrachymonas sp. | reverse complement strand
ACGGCATGACCCAACCCGCATTTCTTGACATTCCACCTTTGCAATCGGCGCACGGCACGGTGCTGCTACCTGGCTCCAAAAGCATCAGCAACCGCGTGCTGCTGCTGGCTGCACTGTGCACAGGCCAAACCGTATTGCACGATGTGCTGGATTCTGACGACACCCGCGTCATGCTGGCTGCGCTTGAGAAAATCGGCTGCAGCATACAGCGCGAAGGCAGCACCGTACACATCACGGGTATGGGCGGGCAACTGCCATCAGACATCCACCAGTCAGACATATTTGCCAATTCACCGCTAGAGCTGTTTTTGGGCAACGCAGGCACAGCCATGCGCCCCCTGTGCGCCGTGCTGGCCATGTTTGGCGGGCATTTCTTGCTCACAGGCGTGCCGCGTATGTACGAGCGCCCCATTGGTGACTTGGTTGATGGCTTGCAGCAACTGGGCTGCAATATCGACTACGCAGGCAATGCGGGCTACCCGCCACTGCGCATCAGGCCACGTCAAAAGCAAGCACAGGCTGACGGGCAAGCGCCAGTGCGGGTGCGCGTGCGTGGCGATGTATCGAGCCAGTTTCTTACCGCCTTGCTCATGGCAGCACCGCTGGCAGAGCACGCCACCACCATCGAAGTTGAAGGCGAGCTTATCTCCAAGCCCTATATCGCCATCACGCTAGCCATGATGGCGCAGTTTGGCGTGCAAGTGCAGCGCGACAGCGCCACAGGCTGGCAGAGCTTTACCATTGCTGCCGATGCGCACTACCATTCGCCAGGCAGCTTGCATGTGGAGGCTGACGCATCCTCAGCCAGCTACTTCATTGCGCTGGGCGCTATTGCCGCCGATGCAAGCCTTGGCCACAGCATCACCGTGCAAGGCGTGGGCGAATCGTCCATACAGGGCGACATCCGCTTTATCGAAGCCGCCCGCAGCATGGGCGCACACATCAGCACAGCAGCCAACAGCATCACCATCCAGCGCGGGCGCTGGCCGCTGCAAGCCATTGATATGGACTGCAACCACATTCCTGATGCCGCCATGACGCTAGCCATCATGGCGCTCTACGCACAAGGCACCACTACCTTGCGCAACATTGCAAGCTGGCGCGTGAAAGAAACCGACCGCATTGCAGCCATGGCCACCGAGCTACGCAAGCTGGGCGCTACGGTGCAAGAAGGTGCAGACTACATCACCATCACCCCGCCAGCCTCGCCAGAGTGCTGGCAGCCCGCTTGCATCCACACCTATGACGACCACCGCATGGCCATGTGCTTTGCGCTCGCCGCCTTCAACCCCGCTGCGCAGCCCGTGCGCATTGCCGACCCAGCCTGCACCGCCAAAACCTTCCCTGAATACTTCAGCGCCTTCTTTAGCCTCGTGCAAGCCGACCCCGCCCGCACCCCAGTCATCTGTATCGACGGGCCCAGCGCCAGCGGCAAAGGCACACTGGCAGCAGCACTGGCGCAGCAACTGGGCTACCACCTGCTCGACTCAGGCGCTCTGTACCGCGTTACCGCACTGGCAGCACAAACAGCGGGGCTAGAGATTGCGCCCGAAAACGAAGCGGCCATAGCCGCCATAGCCGCGCGCCTGCCCGTGCGCTTTACAGGCACTGTCGATGAGCAACAAATCTGGCTCGGTGACGATGACATTAGCCTGGCAATCCGCACCGAAGCCATAGGGCTAGCCGCCTCACAAGTTTCGGCTCTACCCGCCGTACGCAGTGCATTGGTAGATTTACAACACAGCTTTTGCCGCGCCCCCGGGCTGGTGGCTGACGGGCGCGATATGGGCACCACCATCTTTCCAGATGCCCCTTTGAAGGTGTTTTTAACCGCCAGCGCCGAACAACGCGCACAAAGACGCTATAAACAACTGATTTCCAAGGGAATTTCTGCTAATATAAGCGCCCTTCGTGCTGACTTGCAGGCACGCGACGAGCGCGACCAAAATCGCGCCGCCTCGCCTCTGCAAGCCGCGCAAGATGCCTTGCCGCTAGACAACTCCGCGCTCGATGTACCCGCATCGGTGCAACAGGTGTTGCGCTGGTGGCAAGACAAACAACCTTTTGCATTGCCGCTTTGAGCTTTTTTCAGTACAGCCCCAAGCGCCCACAATGCACAAGGAGCAGTAGCCCCGCGCACCACCCGCACACTGCAGTTGCCCTTGCCATGCTTTGCACGGCAGAGACGCGTGTACGCTGGCAATGCGCGGATATGTTTTTTATTAACCAACCCCCTGCGGCCACTTTATATCAACCGCAATTAACCCCCTGCTTTTGACTAATGCAACCGCAATTGCTGCGGCCATGTTCCCAAAGGCAGATCAGGAAAACACATGTCCGAATCTTTTGCCGCCCTGTTTGAAGAATCCCTAAAACGCGCCGAAATGCGCTCTGGCGAAGTCATTACCGCCGAAGTTGTGCGCGTTGAGCACAACCACGTCGTGGTAAACGCTGGCCTCAAATCTGAAGCCTACGTGCCAATCGAAGAATTCAAAAACGATCAGGGCGAACTTGAAGTCCAAGCAGGCGACTTCGTATCCGTAGCCATCAGCAGCGCCGAAAACGGCTTTGGCGAAACCATCCTCTCGCGCGACACCGCCAAGCGTCTGGCCTCTTGGCTCAGCCTTGAAAAAGCGCTCGAATCTGGCGAATTTGTTACTGGCACCACCAGCGGCAAAGTCAAAGGCGGCTTGACTGTACTGGTCAATGGCATCCGCGCCTTCTTGCCTGGTTCGCTGGTAGACACACGTCCTACCAAAGACCTGACTCCCTACGAAAACAAAACCATGGAGTTCAAGGTTATCAAGCTCGACCGCAAGCGCAACAACGTTGTGCTCTCACGCCGCGCTGTAATGGAAGCCAGCATGGGCGAAGAACGCGCCAAACTGCTCGAAACCCTCAAAGAAGGCTCTATCGTTAATGGTGTGGTTAAAAACATCACCGAATACGGCGCATTTGTGGATCTGGGCGGCATCGATGGCCTGCTGCACATCACCGACATGGCATGGCGCCGTGTACGCCACCCCAGCGAAGTGGTGCAAGCTGGTCAAGAACTCACAGCCAAAGTGCTCAAGTTCGATAGCGAGAAAAACCGCGTATCGCTGGGCTTGAAGCAAATGGGCGACGACCCCTGGATGGGCGTTGCACGCCGCTACCCCGCACAAACACGCATGTTCGGTAAAGTTACCAACATCGCTGATTACGGTGCATTTGTTGAGCTTGAGCCAGGCATTGAAGGCTTGGTACACGTCTCCGAAATGGATTGGACCAACAAAAACGCGGCTCCCAGCAAAATCGTGTCGCTGGGCGACGAAGTTGAAGTCATGGTGCTTGAAATCGACGAAGACAAACGCCGCATCAGCTTGGGCATGAAGCAGTGCAAGGTCAATCCTTGGCAAGAATTTGCTGCTACAGCCAAGCGTGGTGACAAGGTAACGGGCCCCATCAAGTCCATCACCGACTTTGGTATCTTTGTTGGTCTGGCCGCTGGTATCGACGGCTTGGTACACCTGTCTGACCTGAGCTGGAACGAGTCAGGCGAAACTGTTGTGCGCAACTACAAAAAAGGCCAGGAAGTTGAAGCCATCGTTCTGGGCGTAGACGTAGAGCGCGAGCGCATCAGCTTGGGCATCAAACAGCTTGACTCCGACCCCTTCACCACCTTTGTTTCTATCAACGACAAAGGCCAAAGCGTAACTGGCAAAGTGAAAACTGTTGATGCCAAAGGCGCTGAAATCGATCTGGGCGAAGAAGTCACTGGCTACCTGCGCGCCAGCGAAATCAGCCGCGACCGCGTGGAAGATGCCAGCACCGTGCTCAAAGTGGGCGACGAAGTAACTGCTGTCATCACCAACGTAGACCGCAAAGCCCGCACCGTGCACCTGTCGATCAAAGCCAAAGACGCCGTTGATCAACAGCAAGCCATGGAAAGCATCAATCAGGCATCTGCCCGCGACAACGCTGGCACAACCAGCCTGGGTGCTTTGCTGCGTGCCAAGCTCGATAACGACGATAAAGCCTAAACAGAGCCTAAGTCCGTCGCAGCCCTGCACTTGGGCTGTGGGCGCAATATGTGCCCACAGCCTTGGTGCAGACCGCAACGCTTTGCATTGATTGCCTAGAATTGCCATGACACGTTCAGATCTGGTGGATGCGCTAGCCGCGCAGTTTCACCAATTGCCACACCGTGATATCGAAATGGTTGTAAAAACCGTGCTCGACAGCATGGCCGATGCCTTGGCGCAAGGCCATCGCATTGAAATTCGTGGTTTTGGCAGCTTTACCGTTACCCATCGCCCTGCGCGAATTGGGCGCAACCCGCGCACTGGTGACAGTGTAGAAATACCCGAAAAGCGGGTACCGCACTTCAAGCCAGGCAAGGCTTTGCGCGAAGCGGTCGAGCAGCTCCCTGCCGATGAAGGCGCGGCACAACGTACAATGCCAGTCAGCACCAATAACGGATAAACGACTGAAGGCGCAGGAGGCCACCACTCCATGAAATATTTGTTTTGGCTGCTTAAGGCAGCCATTTTTTTGCTTCTTTTTGCCTTTGCAATCAACAATCGGCATGAAGTAACGCTGCATTTGCTGTTTGGCTATGCGCTGACTTTGCCGATTATGGTGATTGTGCTTGGCGCTTTTGCCATTGGCGCATTTGCTGGAATGATTGTGATGCTGCCACGCTGCTGGCGCTATAAACGCTCGGCAACACGTGCGCAAGCCGCTTTGGCGCAACATGCAGCAGCGCAAAATATTGCCGAAGGTGCGGCAAGCCCTGCTGCCAGCCCGGCAGAGCTTGGGCGGCACATGACAGACCCGTCTATCACCATCCCCTACAGTCAATGAAATTAACCAGACTTAAGCCATGAACTTTGACTCTATTTGGTTTTTAATGGGCTTGCCTGCGGCTTTTGCCTTGGGTTGGCTGGCTTCGCGTCTGGATTTGCGGCAGTTACGCACTGAAAACCGCAGCGCACCCAAAGCCTATTTCAAGGGGCTCAACCACTTGCTCAATGAACAGCAAGACCAAGCCATTGACGCATTTATTGAAGCAGTGCAAAAAGACCCCGAAACATCCGAGCTGCACTTTGCATTAGGCAACCTGTTTCGTCGCCGTGGCGAGTATGAGCGCGCCATTCGCGTGCACCAGCATTTGCTGGCACGCGCCGACCTATCTGCCAGCGACCACGACCGCGCACAGTATGCGCTGGCGATGGACTTTCTCAAGGCAGGGCTACTCAATCTGGCCGAAGAATCATTGTGCAAACTGGCGCAAACGGCACATGCCAACAGCGCACAGCTCATCTTGCTTGGCATTTACGAGCGCAGCCGCGACTGGGCGCAGGCCCAAGCAACAGCCAAGGCGATTGAGCAAACCGCGCACGCCCCTGATTTCAGCCAACGCCGCGCCCACCATTTGTGCGAGCAGGCATTGCTGGCAAGGCAGAAACAACACTTTGATGATGCCCGCCAACTGCTGCAGCAAGCACTATTGCTTGCGCCCCAAGCGCCACGCGCGCGCATCGAGTTGGCGCAACTGGAAAAGCAGCACGAAAACTTTGAAACGGCTTGGCAGCTACTCGAGCAAGCCATAGCGCATACGCCTGCATCGGCACCGCTTTTCGCCCGTGATTATGCAGAGCTGGCACACGCCCTTGGCAAGGCAGCGCATGCACAAGAGCAATTGCAGGCCTTGCAGCAACGCATGCCTTCCATTGATTTGGTTGAAGCGTTAATCTGGCTAGACCAGCAGGCGCAAAACCAGCCGCAACAAAACCAGCAGCAAAACCAGCAGCAACAAGATTTGCAGCAAGAAGAAAAAGGCACACAGCGCTACATAACGCACTTGGCAAGCACGCCTTCGCTCATTGCGGCTGCACGCTGGCTAGAGCAGGAAAAGCTGCTTGGCGACCCGCACCAGGCGGTTGTTGGCAAAGCACTGCAAGCAGCCATCAAGCCACTGGGGCGCTACCGTTGCGCTGCTTGTGGCTTTGAAACGCAGCAGCATTATTGGCAATGTCCAGGTTGCCAAACATGGGACAGCTACCCGCCGCAGCGGGTTGAAGAGCTTTGATAGGGCTTTTAGTGCGGTTTGATAGCGGTTTGATAGCGGTTTGATAGCG
>JAGONG010000043.1:5020-11110 GCA_017993135.1 Allobrachymonas sp. | reverse complement strand
GCGGTTTGATAGCGGTTTGATAGCGGTTTGATAGCGCTTTTATGGGAATTTGAGCGCGTTTTGCGCTGCAGGCTAGCGAGCAAGCACGCTGGGATTGGGGCTTTGGGGTGTTTGAGCCAGGCAGGCTGCTTTGGGCGGGTGCTAGCACCCGAACCCAGCAACCCGAACCCAGCATTTTTTGCCCATCTTCAACGGGGCTTTGCCAGTCAGTTATTGACGGCAGTTTTCAGCGGATTGTTTTTCGCATGCTCGCGCACAACACGGCGTAAGTTTTCAAGCTCGTGCTTGCTTAGGCGGTGGATAGTGGTGCGTTTGCTGCAATCAATATTGCGGTGGGCAATGACGCTGCTGCGCAAGTCCTGCCAAGCTGGCTGCTCAACGGTGGCGGGAGAAGTTGTTGCCGCTTCTGCCTGAAGCGCCTCTATTTCAACAAACGCTATATTGGCAAGCGCTGGCGATTGTGCTTGGGATTGTGTTTGCGCATGCACTGCGCTTGAGGCTGCAACGGCAAAAGCGCAGAAAAAGCAGGCAGCACGCAAGGCGCTGCTTGAGATAGACAACTGCGGCAAAAAAGGGTTGGCATACTGCATCTGGCTTGAAAAAAAAGATTCCAATACCACGTGCTTGCTAACGGTTATGTGCTGAACTGTACGCTTTTTCACGAATAATCTGCTTAAATGAACGGATATGGGCAAGAATACAAGAAGCACAGTAAGACAATAGCAATGTAGGCGCAATATATGTAACATTGTGAAATGAAACGGGAAAAAAGCGTGCAAACAGGCGGATTGCAGCCTAACATCTAGCCGTGTTACAAATTACGGAGGGAACTATGAACCAGAACAGCATAATACGTCCAGATAAAGTAGTGGTTGTTGATGACGACGCACGCATCCGCGATTTGTTGCGCCGTTATTTGAGCCAGGAGGGGTTTGAGGTAATGGTTGCCGAAGATGGCAAAAACCTCAACCGCATTTTGCAGCGCGAGGCAGTTGATTTGATTGTGCTCGATTTGATGCTGCCTGGCGAAGATGGCTTGTCTATTTGCCGCCGCCTGCGTGCCGCCAACGACCGCACGCCCATCATCATGCTTACTGCCAAGGGCGAAGATGTAGACCGCATTGTTGGTCTTGAAATTGGCGCTGATGATTATTTGGGCAAGCCCTTTAATCCGCGCGAGCTGCTGGCGCGTGTGCATGCTGTGCTGCGCCGCCGCCCAGCCGTTGAAGCGCCAGGCGCACCGTCGGCAGAAAACGAAACGGTTTATTTTGGTCGCTTTGTATTTGATTTGAGCGCGCGCACGCTTAAAAAAGACGGCGTGGATTTGCCACTCACCACGGGCGAGTTTGCCATGCTTAAGGCGCTGGTTCGCCACCCGCGCCAGCCGCTGTCGCGCGAGAAGCTGGCGCAACTGGCGCGAGGCCGTGAGTTTGAGCCATTTGACCGCAGCCTGGATGTGCAGGTTTCGCGCTTGCGCAAGCTCGTTGAAAACGACCCCGCCTCACCGCGCTATATCCAAACAGTTTGGGGCGTAGGCTATGTGTTTGTGCCAGACGGTGGCGGCAGCAATAACTGATAACCTGCAGCAGAGAAAAGCTCGCGATGATGCTTTGTAGTGCGCCCGCCTGCGCTTGTTTCTTAACTGCCTGTGCGCTTGCGCGTGCCAGCTTGATGGCGCTGGGGGCATGATGGAGCAGACAGAAAAAACACCACCAGCACCAGCACCTAGCGCCAGGGTGTTGGTGGCGCAGCCCGCGCGTTTGGGGCTTAATCTGTTTTGGCGCACCTTCATCATGATTGGCATGTTGCTAACCACCAGTGCGGTGGGTTGGCTGATGACGGTGCGCTCGGTTGATTTGGAGCCGCGCGCAACGCAAACGGCGCAGCAAATCGCTTCGTTGGTGAACTTAAGCCGCGCGGCGTTGGTCTATTCAGACTCCATTACCCGCTACGCGCTGATTAAAACCCTGGCCGAAGAAGAAGGCGTGCGCATTTTGCCGCGCGAGCGCAGCGACGTTGTGGTAGACATGCCGCGTGGCCAGTTGGCCGACCGCGTAACCAAAGAATTGCGCACCCGTTTGGGTTCGCAAACGGTTGTGGCCAGCAGCGTAAACGGTGAGCAAGGCCTGTGGATTGGTTTTGACATTGACCACGATGCTTACTGGCTTCTAACGAACCAGTCGCGCCTGAACCAGATGGATGGCACAACCTGGCTGGTGTGGGTGCTTATGGCCAGTTTGCTCTCGCTTGCGGGCGCGGCAGCTATGGCAGGGCTGGTTAATTTGCCACTCAAGCAGCTTTTGGCAGCCATTGGCAAGGTGCACAAGGGCGACTTTCAAGCGGGGCAGCTCGATGAGAGCGTTACCACCAAAGAGATACGCGAAGTCAATATCGGCTTTAACCGCATGGCCGAGCAAATGGCCAAAGTGGAGCAAGAGCGCACGGTGATGTTGGCTGGCCTTTCTCACGATTTGCGCACGCCACTGGCGCGCTTGCGCCTGGAGGTGGAAATGAGCGTGCCAGATGCCGAGGCGCAAAAATACATGGCTGCTGACATCGAGCAGCTTGACGGCATCATCAACAAGTTTATGGACTACGCGCGCCCCGACTCGGCGCACCCCACCATTGTGCAACTGGCCGATGTTGTGCAAACCTGCGTTTACCCCTACCTCAACAGCCATGAAATGATGATGTGCATTGATGTGCCTGATGCATTGCGGGTGAAGGCAGACGAAGTTGAATTGGCGCGGGTAATCTCCAACCTGATTGAAAACGCCCGCCGCTACGGCAAAAGCCCCAACAGCAACATCACCGAGCTGACCATTACCGCCAAGGCCGAAGGCTCAGTGGTGCATTTGCAGATTTATGACCGTGGCAACGGCGTGCCCGCTGCAATACTATCGCGGCTTACGCAACCCTTTTTCCGCGCCGATGAGGCACGCACCTCGGCAGCAGGCAGCGGGCTTGGCTTGGCGATTGTGAAAAAAGTGGTTGAGCACATGGGCGGCAAGCTGATGCTGGGCAACCATGAGCAAGGCGGGCTGGTGGCAGATGTGATTTTGCCTCGGGTGAAATAAGCGCAAAGCAGGCCAGGCGGCACTTGCGCCATAGCCTGAACCCAAACCCGAACTCAAACCCAAACCATTTTCGGTATTCTTTTGCGCCTTTTGCGTAACCTTTGCGCCTTCTGCGTTCTGCCCCCGCCCCGCCCCACGCATTCATCTTGCAAAACCCGCACAAGCAGCTCCGATGCGCCTTTCAAGCCAGAAATGCCCTGCAAGCCGCATAAACACTGCTTGTACGGTTTGTGTTATTTGCGCTGCCAATGCAGTTAGTACAGTTCGTTTTTAAGCAGGGTAGATGCAGCCCAAAATGCGCGCGTTTTTTGCGCCTGTAATGGCAGTCAAATCCAGCGGTTTGCCCAATAACGTTTTGCAGCCCAACCAAGCAAAAGCCGCCGCTTCAATAGCTTGCGGCTCAAGCCCCAGCGCTTGTGAAGACAAAACTTCTACCCCCTGCAAAGCAGCAGCCAGCCCTTGCATGATTTGCCCGTTGCGCACGCCGCCGCCGCACACCACAAGGCGCTGCGTGGCGGGGGCATGGCGTTGCAGGTGCAAAGCAGCGGCTTGCACCGTCAATTGCGTAAGCGTAGCTTGCACATCTGCGGGCTTGAGGGGTGCAGGCTGGGTGCGGGTGAAGGTTTGCAATTGCTGCTCTAGCCAAGCGGGGTTAAAGTCATCGCGCCCAGTGCTTTTTGGGGGTGGCAGTTGCAGCCAGGCGCAATCAAGCATTTGTTGCAGCAGGGCAGGGAGCACTTGCCCTTGTGCTGCCCATGCGCCGTTGGCATCGTAAGGCTGGCCCGTGTGCAGGGCGCACCAGTAGTCAAGCAGGGCGTTGGCTGGGCCACAATCAAAGCCCTGTGCTGCTTGCCCCGTTTGCAAAATCGACAGATTGGCAATGCCGCCCAGATTAAGCACAGCCAAGTTTTGGGCGCTTTGCCCATTGAGCGTTGAGAACAAAGCCTGATGAAACGCTGGCACCAGCGGCGCGCCTTGCCCGCCAGCGGCCACATCGCGCGTGCGAAAATCACACGCCACGGCTATGCCCGCTAGCTCGGCCAGCAAAGCGCCATTGCACAGTTGCAAGGTGTAGCCCGTACCATCAAACAACTGCGGGCGGTGGCGCACCGTTTGGCCGTGTGCGCCAATAATGCCAATGTGTGCAGGTGCAATGCCGCTTTGCTGGCACAGCGCCAGAGCGACTTGGGCATACAGGCGCATGAGCGCATTGCTGGCAAGGGCGGCGCGGTGCAATTCGTCATGGCCAGCGGCGTTAAGCGCCAGCAGCTCGGCGCGTAGTGCTTCTGGCATAGGCAAGCTGGCAAAGGCGAGTTGCTGCATGTGCTGGCTTGGGCTGCTTTGGGCAGTGTTAATAGCTAGCAGCACACCATCAACCCCGTCCAGCGAAGTGCCAGACATCAGCCCAATGCAGTACAGCGGCGCAGTATGTGTAGAAGCTGTAGCAGCGGCTTGGCTGGCATTAGGCATGGCAGATGGTGGCGTGTGTGATGAAATAGGCATAGCTTGTAAACAACGAAAAAACTTTAGCGCCGATTCTCTACCAAAGCAGAGCGCAAAACCAGCATACACTTGGCAGATTGTTTTTATAAGGATTGACATGAGTTTGAAATGTGGCATCGTTGGCCTGCCCAACGTCGGAAAATCTACCCTCTTTAACGCACTCACCAAGGCAGGCATAGCCGCCGAAAACTACCCCTTTTGCACCATCGAGCCCAATGTGGGCGTAGTTGAAGTGCCCGACCCCCGACTCGACGAGCTAGCCCAAATCGTAAAACCCGAGCGCGTACTGCCCGCCATTGTTGAATTTGTAGACATTGCAGGCTTGGTAGCAGGCGCGAGCAAAGGCGAAGGCTTGGGCAACCAGTTTTTGGCGCACATCCGCGAAACAGATGCCATCGTCAACGTAGTGCGCTGCTTTGAAGACCCCAACGTGATACACGTTGCAGGCAAAATCGACCCCATTGCCGATATTGAAGTCATCCAAACCGAGCTATGCCTGGCCGACTTGGGCACCGTAGAAAAAGCCCTGCAACGCGCAGCCAAAGCAGCCAAAAGCGGCAACGACAAAGAAGCCACCGCACTACTCAAACTGCTCGAAGTAGTGCAAGCCGCCTTGCTCGAAGGCCGCCCCGTGCGCGTGCTCGAACTCACGCCCGAGCAAAAAATCCTGCTCAAGCCCCTGTGCCTCATCACCGCCAAACCCGCCATGTTTGTAGGCAACGTAGCTGAAGACGGCTTCGAAAACAACCCCCTGCTAGACCGCCTGCACGACTTCGCCCAGAAAAACGGCAATGCCCCCGTAGTAGCCATCTGCGCCAAAATTGAATCAGAACTCGCAGAAATGGACGAAGCCGACCGCGCCGAATTTCTGCAAGAGCTTGGCCAAAGCGAACCAGGTTTGAATCGCCTCATACGCGGCGCATACACCCTGCTCGGGCTGCAAACCTACTTCACCGCAGGCGTAAAAGAAGTACGCGCCTGGACCATCCGCATAGGCGACACCGCCCCCCAAGCCGCAGGCGTCATCCACGGCGACTTTGAACGCGGCTTCATCCGCGCCCAAACCATCGCCTTTGAAGACTTCATCACCTTCAAAGGCGAACAAGGCGCAAAAGAAGCAGGCAAAATGCGCGCCGAAGGCAAGGAATACATCGTTAAAGATGGTGATGTGTTGAACTTTTTGTTTAACGTCTGAGTTTTTTCTTGGATAAGGGCTTGTATGCCAGTGCTCTTTTGAGCGTTGGCGCAACCTGAAAAATGCGTTAGATGTCTTCAAGAATATCGATGAAAAACATGCAACGCGCCCTGCGCCGCCACCACACCGCCCGACTAAAAGCCGCCCGCGCTCACTGGCACTGGGGGCGCAGTCTGCAAGGCAACGCCAAAGCGCTAGGCAAAGTGGTAAACACGCCATGCCCCTGTAGCTGCTGGCAATGCGGCAACCCCAGACGGCACAGAAAAGAGCCCAGCGCGGCAGAGCGCAGCTTGGCAGAGCTCACATTGGCAGAGC
>JAGONG010000043.1:0-4920 GCA_017993135.1 Allobrachymonas sp. | reverse complement strand
TTGGCAGAGCTCACATTGGCAGAGCAAGCCAAACACGGCTAAAGCACGTGGCAACTGCGAGGCAACTGCAAGGCAAGCACACGGCAAAGAATCCCCAAACCCCGACAACCAGCCCCCATGCGCCTTACCAGCCATTTATGCCCTGCAACCCGCATAAACACAGCTTCTAGCCTTTTCCAAACAAATTTGGTATTCCTTTTGCGCCTTCTGCGTAACTTCTGCGTCTTCTGCGTTCGTTCCCGTATTCCCTCCGCGTCCTCTGCGTCCTCTGCGTCCGCCCCCGCATTCATTCCTGCCCAAGCAAAGCAAACCCGCAAAAACCATCCTCATTTCATTGTTATATATAATGAGCAAGCCATTTTTCTGACCGCACGCGCATAATTTCCTCGTGATTTTTCATGGGTTCTTACATTCTGCATTGTTTAGCCAGAGTGGTTTGGCCTGTTTGATATGCCGTTGTTGGCATCACGGTACGGTTTGAAAAAAAAGGAAATAAATCATGTGGAAATTGTTGATGTGGGCGCAGAAGAATCTGATTTGGAGTATTCCTGCCGCCATGCTGCTTGGGTTGCTGTTTGGCTGGCTGGCAGAGCCTGGCTTTTTGCGTTTTGGTATTTTGCCGCTGACTTTCTTGATGGTCTACCCGATGATGGTGGCGGTTAATGTGAAAGAGCTGTTCAAGTCAGGCGGCATCAAGCTGCAAGGCGCAGCACTGTTGATTAATTTTGTGTTGGTGCCGCTGATGGGCTATGCGCTGGGGCTGGTGTTTTTTGCCGACCAGCCTTTGGCGCGGCTGGGTTTGCTGCTAACTTCTTTGCTGCCCACTTCGGGCATGACGATTTCATGGACGGGCTTTGCCAAAGGCAATGTGCCTGCCGCCGTGCAGATGACGGTGGTGGGGCTGATTGTGGGCTCGCTGCTTGCGCCGCTGTATCTGCGCTTTTTGCTGGGCGCGGTTATCGAGATTCCTCTCATGCAGGTGTTTACGCAGATTTTGATTATTGTGTTTTTGCCGCTGGTGCTGGGCAATGTTACCCAACGGCTGCTGGTGGCACGGCATGGCGGGGAAAAGTTCAATACGCAAATCAAACCCAAATTTGCGCCTTTTTCAACTTTGGGCGTGCTGGGTATTGTGTTTGTGTCGATGGCGCTCAAGTCGCGCTCCATTGTGAGCCACCCAGCCGTGCTGCTGGCGTATTTGCTGCCTTTGGTGGTGATGTATATAGTGAATTTTGCCCTGAGCACGGTGCTGGGCAAAATGGCTTTTGCGCGAGGCGATGCCATTGCGCTGGTTTATGGCACGGTGATGCGTAACTTGTCTATCGCGCTGGCAATTGCAATGGGCGTGTTTGGTGCCAAGGGCGCAGAGGTGGCGCTGCTTATTGCCTTGGCTTATGTGGTGCAGGTGCAGGCTGCGGCTTGGTATGTGAAGCTCACGCCTAAAATCTTTGGCGCAGAGCGTGCAAGCCTGTAAAACGGGCTTAAAAGTTCTTTTTCGATTTACTTTAAGTTGTTCAGGATGCATGTATGAAACAAAGCCTTTTGCAAGACAAATACCCCATTTTCAGCGCCGAAATCCCCAAGTCTGAATCGCGTTACCAAACCATTGCCGAGTTGATGGCGCATTTTCAGCGCTGCATTGATGCCGATGAGCGCGTGCAATTTATCAGCGTGTTTGACCACTACGCCCACACGCAGCGCATTGGTGGGTGCATTGCGCCAGAAATCAAAGCAGCTCAAAACATTGTGTTTTGCTTTGGCTTGAAGCTGCCCAACCCTTTTGTGCTGGCAGTGCGCCCACGCGCAATTGGCGTGGCAGATATGGGCGAGTATTTTGCAATCAGCTTTATGGAGCCGCCCATGGAGGCTGCCACACAAGCCATGCAGGCATGGGTGCAGGCAGTGCGCAAATAAGCATTTTTGCAGTGCGTTTGGCACTACCGCAAATGGACGGGGCGCAGGCAGCAATAAATTATATATTTATATATAATGATGCTCGTGCAGACAAGCGTATCCCAAACAGGGTGCGCGGTTTGGCTGATAAGTAGCTCCTCTTTAAGCTTGGCTTTGGGTTGGCTTTGGGTTGGCTTTTGATATGGCTTGTAGCCTGAAACAAAAAAGGATTTTTTATGTTGCGCTTTGATATTCCCCCCGTATTCTCTAACGTTATACGTTGGGAAGCTTTTTTGGTCTTTTGCATTTGCCTGATTGCGCTGTTTGTTACGCCTTGGGTGCTGCTGATTTTGCCTGTGCAGGGCTTTATCAAAGGCTTTTTTGGCCACCACAAATGCCCGTCACATTTGCTCTGGAAGGCAATTTTCGTCAAGCAAGGCTGGCAAGGGCATAAAGAAAATGCAGGCGCAAAAATGTTTGCAGCCAAAATCCTGTTTATCGCAGGCTCGGTAGCCAGCACGCTGTTTTTGATGGGCAGCACCCGTTGGCAAGTGCCATGCACAGCGGTGCTGATTTTCGCGTTTATGGAGTGGGCGTTTTCTTTTTGCGCCGCCTGCTATGTCTACGGCGCGTGGTACAGGTTCTTTCCAAGCAAGGGCTAATCTACAGAGCTAGAGATGCGCAAGTCCCAGTTAGGGCGCATACAAAAAAGGCAGGTTTTACCTGCCTTTTTTTATGGCGCGCTCCTTATGCGCCCAACGCCTCCCAGCGTTCCAGCGCCGCCAGCAGCGCCTCTTCAATCTCGCCATCGCGCTGCTGCAAGGCAATGGCGCGTTGCAAGTCTTGCGCATACAGCGTGCCATCAGCCAGCTCGGCGCGAATGCTGCTTTGCTCAAGTTCCAGCGTTTCAATCAGTTGCGGCAATCCATCAAGCTCGCGTTGCTCTTTGTAGCTGAGCTTGCGCTTGCTGGCTGCTGGCGGGTTATTGCCTGCAGCACCCGTATTTGCGGCTTTGGCTGCTGCCTCTGCCTCGGCGGCGTTACTGGCAGCCGCGTTATTGGCGCTGGGCGCAGTGTTGGCGTTGGCTTTATTGCTCTTTGGCAATTGCTGCAACTGGGCACTACGCTGCGACTGTACCAGCCAATCTTGCACGCCACCTTCATACTCGCGCCACAGCCCATCGCCCTCGTGCACGATGGTGCTGGTTACAACGTTATCGAGAAACGTGCGGTCGTGGCTCACCAGAAAAACCGTGCCAGCATAGCTTTGCAGCAAATCTTCCAGCAGCTCCAGCGTATCTATATCCAAATCGTTGGTAGGCTCATCAAGCACCAGCACATTGGCTGGCCGCGCAAACAGCCGCGCCAGCAGCAAGCGGTTGCGCTCACCGCCCGAGAGCGAGCGCACGGGCGAGGCTGCACGCGCAGGGCTGAATAGAAAGTCGCCCAGGTAGCTTTTCACATGCTGCTTGCGCTCGCCAATCTCAATCCATTCGCTACCCGGGCTGATAAAGTCCTCAAGCGTAGCGTTCAAGTCCAGCGCATTACGCATCTGGTCAAAATAGGCAATTTGCAGATTGGCACCTTGGCGAACGTTGCCACTATCAGGCGCAAGCTCGCCTAAAATCAGCTTGAGCAACGTAGTCTTGCCCGCACCATTAGCGCCAATCAAGCCCACCTTATCGCCACGCAAAATAGTCGCGCTAAAGTCACGCACCACCTGTTTGCCCGCAAAAGATTTGCACACATCGCTCAGTTCAGCCACGATTTTTCCGCTAGGCACGCCGTGCGCCACATCCAGCCGCACTTGCCCAAGCGCCTCACGCCGCGCCTCGCGTTGCGAACGCAAAGCATGCAAACGGTTAATCCGCCCCTGCGCCCGCGTGCGCCGCGCCTCTACACCCTTGCGAATCCACACCTCCTCTTGCGCCAGCAGCTTATCTGCCCGAGCATTAATAACAGCCTCTTGCGCCAACTGCTCTTGCTTTTGCTGCTGGTACAAAGCAAAGTTGCCAGGAAAACTCAAGAGCTTGCCACGGTCAAGCTCCACAATGCGCGTAGCCACTGCATCCAAAAAAGCGCGGTCGTGGCTAATCGTCACCACGCTGCCCTTAAACGCCTTGAGCAATTCCTCCAGCCAAACAATCGCATCCATATCCAAATGGTTAGTCGGCTCATCCAGCAGCAGTACATCAGGCTGCGTGACTAGCGCCTGCGCCAGCGCCACCCGCTTGCGCGTGCCACCCGAAAGAGCGCCAATCAGCGCATCAGCAGGCAAGCGCAAGCGTTGCAACGTCTCAGACACGCGCTGTTCCCAATTCCAGCCATCCAGCGCTTCAATCTGGCTTTGCAAAGTATCAAGCGCATGGTGGTCAGCCGTTTGCTCATACTGCTCACGCAAAGCAATCACAGCAGCCAAACCAGCACTCACCGTAGCAAACACCGTAGCCGCCTCATCCAGCACAGGCTCTTGCGCCACATAAGTAATACGCACACCTTGCTGCACCTGCAACACACCATCATCGGCCTGCTCAAGTCCACCCAAAATACGCAACAAAGAAGACTTGCCCGTACCATTGCGGCCAATCAAGCCCACACGTTCAGCCAAATCAAGAGAAAAATCCGCACCGTCCAGCAAAGGAACATGGCCAAAAGCCAGATGCGCGTTAAGTAAAGTAATAAGTGCCATTGCAGCATTATCTATGCACAGAGCAAAAACCCGTCAAACACGAGCCAACGTCACGCGCTTGAAACAAAAAAGAAGAAAAATAGAAAATTTTTCAGACAACAGATGCAAGCCAGCCAAAACCTTGCTACAATTCGCCTTCGCTAGTTCGATGCACTTTGAAAACACTTCAAAGTCTGGAAGAAAAAAATCTAAAAATTTTTTCCAACAAGTCGAAAAAGCGTGCTACAATGCAAGGCTTCGCTCATCGCAGTGGAGTTTACGGGAGATGAAGAAATCTTCTGGCTTTGAACCTTAAAAAAATACAGCCGATAAGCGTGGGTGTTTGTGGATAGGCTGCCT
>JAGONG010000005.1 GCA_017993135.1 Allobrachymonas sp. | reverse complement strand
GCGTAATGCTCAATGACGCACGCAACTTTATCTATACCAGCCCCATGCTCATAGCCATGCCTGGTCTGATGCTGTTTGTTACCGTAATGGCATTTAACCGCATTGGCGATGCCCTGCGCGACCGTCTTGACCCCACGCTGGTTGCAGACGACCACGGCCACTGATACAGGAATGCACCTATGACAACACAACAAACACTTCGGATAGACAAACTGCAACTGTCTTGCCGCAAACATGGCCACTGGCACGAGCTGGTACACGGCATCAGCCTGTGCGTGCAGCGCGGGCAAGTGCTGGCTCTGGTTGGTGCCAGCGGTTCGGGCAAATCGCTCACATGCAGCGGCTTACAAGGCATCTTGCCACCGGGCGTGCGCCGCACTGGTGGGCAAGGACTGATTCAAGAAGGCAACGATACACGCCCCGTGCGCCCCGGGCGCGATGTGGCCACTATCATGCAAAACCCGCGCTCCGCATTTAACCCCGTGCTGACCATGCGTACCCACGCACGCGAAACCGCACGTTTTGCCAGCCAGCCGCGTGACATTGCAGACGACGAACTGCGCGAGCGTCTGGCCGAAGTGGGTCTGACTGACCCGCGCATACTTGACCTGTACCCCTTCGAGATGAGTGGCGGCATGCTGCAACGCATGATGATTGCGTTAGCCCTCATATCTGATGCCCCCTTTATGGTGGCTGACGAGCCCACCACCGACCTTGATCTGGTTGTACAGGCCAAAATTCTGGATTTGTTACTCGCCGTAGCCCAAGAGCGCAATATGGGTATCCTGTTCGTTACACACGATATGGGCGTTGTTGCACGCATGGCCACCGATGTAGCTGTCATGCATCTGGGGCACATTATTGAAACGGGTCCAGTCGAGCGTATCTTCAACCATCCCCAGCATGAAGCCACACGCGCCTTGGTGCAAGCACATCTGGCGTTATACCCAGAGGAGCAAGTAGCATGAGCAACAACAACATCTCCGGCAGCACCCCCATCATTTCCTGCTCAAACCTGTGCAAAACCTACCGTCCAGGCTGGTTTGGTGCCAAAGAAGTTAAACACGTCCTCACAGGTATCAACCTCGAAATCCGCGAAGGTGAAAGCGTAGCCTTGGTCGGCGAAAGCGGCTCTGGCAAAAGCACACTGGGCAGACAACTGCTGGGTTTTGAAACTCCAAGCGCAGGCGAAGTGCGCTTTATGGGCAACCCATTGGGGCAACTTGACGCAAACGGCATCAAAGAATTTCGGCGCAATGTACAAGTGGTTTTTCAAGACTCCATCGGTGCAGTCGATCCCCGCTTTCGCATTGGTCGCGTCATAGACGAGCCCTTGCGCCACCTGACCGACCTGCCCGAAAACGTGCGCCGCGACCGCATCGCCGACCTGCTGCAAATGGTATCCCTTCACCCACATGATGCGGGCAAGCTGCCCGTGCAAATGAGTGGCGGGCAATTGCAGCGCGTATGCATTGCCCGTGCTCTGGCCTCTAACCCAAAGCTGATTGTGCTTGATGAAGCCGTATCCAATCTGGATTTGACCCTGCAAATACAGGTGCTGGACTTGCTTACCGACCTGCGTAAACGTCTGGGCGTTGCCTACCTCTTCATCACCCACGACCTGCGACTGGTACAACGCTTTTGCGACCGTCTAGCTGTGCTCGAAGGCGGCAAACTGGTAGAAGAAGCCCGCGTAGAGCATGGCCAAATTCACCTGCAGCACCCCATGTCGCGCAACCTGCAAGAAGCTATTTTGCCTGCGCGCCCCACACCGCGCCATAAAAGCGCAAGTGCGCCAGCCTGATTCTCTGATAACCCAAAGCACCGTGCATCCCTGGCAAAACTCTTGCTAACCAAGTGCAGCTACACGCCAAGCCTACAACACTTAAGCTGCGCCAAGCCAAATTAAGGCAGGCGAGCGCTGGGCGCGTATCTTGACGACTACATGGGCGATAAATTCACCCAGGCAGCAAACTGCCATGCTAGCCAGTGCCTACAATGCACTTTTGCGCTACTGTGCGCCTTAGCCACATCCAATCACCCGAAAAAGATTTCTCGTTTGTATACCTCAAAAGTCCACCAAACAATTGCAGCCCTGCTTTTGGGGCTAATCCTTGCTGGCTGCTCCACATCCAAACCAAGCAACGCCAACACGCAAGCGCACAGATCGCAGCCCCGTACTACACTGCCTGGCTCAGCAGCCCAGCAGCAAGCCCCCCTGCAAAGCAGCTTGCTGTGCCAAGTCACTGGCGTGCAAGATGGCGATACGATTACCTGTCTGCCACCTGGGCAAGCTGCTTTGCGCGTGCGGCTCGACCAGATTGATGCACCCGAAAAAGCACAGCCCTTTGGCTCTGCTGCCAAAAAGCATCTGTCTGGGAAGGTTTTTGGTAAAACCGTGCTGCTGAAAGTATCAGGTACCGACCGCTACGGGCGCACTTTGGCTGAAATCTATCTTGACGACATCAATATCAACAAAGAGATGGTGCGCGATGGCTACGCCTGGAGCTACACGCAGTATGTACGCGACCCGCAGTACAACAGCTTGCAGGCACAAGCGCAAAGCGAGCAGCGCGGGCTTTGGGCAGACCCCGCGCCTGTGTATCCGTCGCATTTCAGGCGCAGCAAGCGCCCCGCTACTGCCACTGGCCTCGCGCCGTAAACTTGGCGCTAGTGGCATATGCCTAGCCAGCTGGGTTAGAAATGTGATGCCATCTACCTCACGGCATTCACATTACCTCATGCATATTGCCCCATGAATCGCTGCTCTCAACCAAGCTGCAAGCCTAAGCTAAAGAGTTTTTAACACCTCGTCTTCTGTAAGCTCTATACAGGTAAAAAACTGCACAAAGCAAATAGCCCAAACCAGTGCAAGCTGGCTTGGGCTATTTTGCAGGGGGTGCTGTGCTAAAAGGCTTATTCGGCTACCACTACCGCAGCGCCCTCACCACGCGGGGCGATTGTGCCTATGCGGTATACGGTTTCGCCTTGTTGCTGCAATGTGGCAACCACTGCATCCGCACAAGCGGCGCTAGTTACTACAACCATGCCTATGCCGTTGTTAAATGTGCGGTTCATCTCTACGGCATCAATACCTGCGGTGCTTTGCAGCCATGCAAACAGCTCGCTTTGTGGCCAGCTACCTGCTTGCAAATGGGCGGCTAGCCCTTGTGGCAATACGCGCGGGATGTTTTCTAGCAGTCCGCCGCCTGTGATGTGCGCCAGCGCCTTGATACCGCTGTTTTCTGTTGCAGGGTGCTGTGCCAATGCTGCCAGTACCGTCTTTACATACAGGCGCGTAGGGCGCATGATGGCTTCTTTAAAAGGCATGCCGTCAAGCGTGGCAGGCAGTTTGCCAGCTGCGCGTTCAATGCATTTGCGCACCAAGCTAAAGCCGTTGGAATGCACGCCGTGCGAGGCCAGCCCCAGCACTACGTCGCCAGCTTGCAGGTTTTGCCCGTTTAGGATTTTGCTTTTTTCTACTGCACCCACAGCAAAACCTGCCAAGTCGTATTCGCCTGCTGGGTACATGCCTGGCATTTCAGCGGTTTCGCCACCAATCAGGGCGCAGCCGCTTAGCTCGCAGCCTTTGGCTACGCCGCCTACTACGGCTGCAGCGGTGTCTACATCCAATTTGCCGCAGGCGAAGTAGTCAAGGAAAAACAGTGGCTCTGCGCCTTGCACCAGCACATCATTTACGCTCATGGCGACCAGGTCTATGCCTACGGTGTCGTGCATATTCCACTCAAAGGCGAGCTTGAGTTTGGTGCCCACGCCGTCGGTGCCGCTGACCAAAACAGGCTCTTGGTAGCGCTTGGGCACTTCAAACAGTGCGCCAAAGCCCCCTATACTGGCCAGCACGCCTTCGCGCATGGTTTTCTTGGCCAGTGGTTTAATACGTTCTACCAGCGCATCGCCAGCATCAATATCTACGCCAGCGTCTTTGTATGAAATAGGTGTTTGCATGCTGTAATTGCCCTTAGCCATTTAAATTGGCAATAGAGTTTGTTGGCGGCTGCGAGCCGCAGGTTATGAATATTGCGTAGACTTAATGCCTCTGCATGGCGCTATACCATGCAATGCGCTTGCCTACTTCTTGAAAAGCACAAGCGCCCATTGTAAAACCTTCTTACCAGATAACCACCCATGCTCCTGACTCCTAACCAGAAACATATTGCCTCTTGGCTGCTGATTGTGCTGCTAGCAGGCATTGCCTTGTGGCTGCTAGCGCCTGCTTTGTCGCCCTTTTTGGTGGCAGCTGTGCTGGCCTATGCGCTCAATCCGCTGGTTAATCGCATTGATGACTGGTTCAATGGCCGTATGCCCCGCTGGTTGGCGGCAGCTTTGGTTGAGGGGGCTTTTATCCTGCTGGTTGTGGGCATGTTCATGCTGATTGTGCCTATTGTTATCAGCCAAGCGCCCATGGTTCGCGCCCAATTGCCTGAGCTGCTGAGGAAAACTGGTGCATGGTTGCAGGTAACGCTGCACCGCTACGGCTTTGATGTGCGGCTCGATATCCATACCGTGGTTACTTGGATTAATGACTATTTCGCCAACAGCGAATCGCCTTCCAGTGTTAATTCGCTGCTTTCGTCTCTGAAAATTGGCGGCAGCATGGCTTTGAAGCTAATCAGTAACCTCTTGCTGATTCCTCTGGCGCTTTACTACTTGCTGGCAGACTGGAATCGTTTTGTCGCTCTGGTTTTTAGCCTGGTGCCGCTGCGTATGCGCGATGCCGTGAGCAGCTTTGCCAACGAAGCCGATGCCGTGCTGGGGCAGTATCTGCGTGGGCAATTGCTCGTTATGCTGCTGCTGGCCGTGTTCTACAGCCTGGGGCTGATGCTCTTTGGGCTGGACTTGGCTTGGCCCGTGGGAATCTTTACAGGTCTGGCCGTATTTGTGCCTTATCTGGGCTTTGGGCTGGGGCTGTGCATGGCAACGCTACTAGGCGTGATGCAAATGGGGCTAGGCAACACTGCGATTATGGTGGCGGTAGTCTATGGCGCAGGGCAAATACTAGAGAGCTTTTTCCTCACGCCACGCTTGGTAGGCGAGCGCATTGGGCTGCACCCGCTGGTGGTGATTTTTGCCTTGCTTGCCTTTGGGCAGTTGTTTGGCTTTGTTGGCGTGCTCGTTGCCCTGCCCACCAGTGCCGTGCTGCTGGTAGCCATACGCCGCTTGCGTAACCAATACTTCAAAAGCAGCTTGTATAAAGGCTAATTGGCAAGCTGAAAAACGATTGAAAAGCAGCCCGCTTTACCGCCCGCCACACGCACCTTCTACAATATGCGCTTTTACACGCATCCATGAAACAAATACCGCTCAACCTGGCACTTGACACTCCACCTCGGCTGGATGGCTTTGTCGTTGGCGACAACACGCTGGCGCTGGCGCACATCCAGCAAGCGCTAGCCGCCCCCAGCTTGCCGCAAGTGCCCACCTATCTATGGGGCGAGTCTGGCTCTGGCAAAACCCACCTGCTGCAAGCCACGCACGCCGCCTTGCTTGAGCAGGGCTACAACGTGGGCTGGCTTGATGCCCGCACCCCGTGCAACCCCAACCAGCACCCCGAATTCAACCCCACCTGGCACGTTGTGCTGCTTGATGACGTAGACCGCTACAACGCCTCGCAGCAGCACTGCGCCTTTAACTGGTTTATCAACGCCCTAACCCCCGCCATTGGCACGCCGCGCTGGGTCATGGCGGCTGGACAATGGCCCGTTGCCGACTTAAACTTGCGCGAAGATTTGCGCACCCGCTTGGGCTGGGGGCAAATCTTTGCCCTGCAGCCGCTTGACGATACCCAAACCCGCCAAGCCCTGCACCAAGCCGCACAACAACGTGGCCTGCACCTGTGCAGCGAAGTGCTCGACTTCATGCAAAGCCGTTTTAACCGCAATCTGGGCAGCTTGATGCAGTTGCTCCAAACGCTAGACGACTACGCCCTGCAAACCCAACGCGCCATCACCATCCCACTCATCAAGCAAATGCTTGCCGACACCCAACACGAAGACACCCACCATCCATGACCACAAGTTACGCCGCCCACATCGCCCTGTTTGACCTGGACCACACCCTGCTGCCCATCGACTCGGACTTTACCTGGACGACCTTTACCAACGCCATGGGCTGGACAGATGCCGAGCAATCCCGCATCGCCAACGAAGCCTTCTACCAGCAATACAAAGCCGGCCGCCTGGATATGGCCGAATACGTGCGCTTTGTCACCCGCGCCATGCGCCCCTTCACGCCCGAGCAGTTGCTTGCCGCGCAAGAGCAATATGGCCGCGAATACATTGCCCCACACATCCGCCAGCCCGCGCTAGACTTGCTGGCACAGCACCGCGCCGCTGGCCACACGCTGGTGCTCACCACAGCCACCGTCTGCTACATAGCCCGCCCCATCGGGCAGCAACTCGGCTTTGCCGATGAGCACATCATCACCACACAGCTACACTACACCGAGCAGGGCTGCATCACGGGCGAGTCAGTCGGGCAATTCAACCTGCGCGAAGGCAAGGTACACAACTTCGAGCGCTGGCTGCAAGCGCGCGGCTGGGACTGGGGCGATGTACACATTACCTTCTACTCCGACTCCATCAACGACCTGCCCCTGCTTGAGAAAGCCAACACCCCCGTCGCCACCAACCCCGACGACCAACTCCGCCAAATCGCCACCGAGCGCAACTGGCACATCATGGACCTTTTCCAGAAAATCTAACATGATCAAAAAACTGATCAACAAACTGCTTGGCAAAGACCAAGCACTAGCTGCCTCTGGCAAACGCACTGAAATACCTGCCAGCATCCACCGTATCAACCCCCAACTGGTTGATGAACGCGCCGCAGATGTGGTACGCACACTCAAGCAAGCAGGCTTTGAAGCCTACATCGTAGGCGGCGCAGTGCGCGACTTGCTCGTAGGTCTTACCCCAAAAGACTTTGACGTAGCCACCAACGCCACCCCCGAGCAAGTCAAATACCTCTTTCGCCGCGCCTTCATCATCGGGCGGCGTTTTCGCATTGTGCATGTGGTGTATGGGCGCGGGCGCGAACACGAAATCATCGAAGTCTCCACCTTTCGCGCCAACCTGGATACTGCCTGCGCCAAAAAGGTCAGCGGCAACGAAAAAACCAGCCGCCGCGCTTTGGAAGGCATGAAACACGCCGTAGACACCTCTGGCCGCCTGCTGCGCGACAACGTCTGGGGCAGCCAGCAAGATGATGCCGCACGGCGCGACTTCAGCGTCAATGCCATGTACTACGACCCCGAGCGCCAAATCGTCGTCGATTTCCACAACGGCATTGCCGACGTACAAAAACGCACCATCCGCATGATTGGCGATGCCGCTGCCCGCTACCGCGAAGACCCCGTGCGCATCATCCGCGCCATACGCTTTGGCGCCAAGCTCAGCGCACTGGGCTTTAAAATCGACAAAGCCACACTCGCCCCCCTAAAAAGCAGCCTACCCCTGCTGGCCGAAGTCCCCCAAAGCCGCCTGTTTGATGAAATGCTCAAGCTGCTGCAAACAGGCCACGCCTTAGCCAGCATTGCCCAACTGCAAAAACTCGGTATCCACGAAGGCATCTACCCGCTGCTCAGCCTTGCCGTGCAACGCGCCAGCGACCCCTTCTTTCATAGCGCCCTGCGCGACACCGACCGCCGCATAGGCGAAGGCAAACCCGTAGCCCCCAGCTTCTTGCTCGCCTGCCTGCTCTGGCAAGACGTGCGCCAAGCCTGGAGCGAAAAAACCGCGCACCGCATACCCCCTTTCGTTGCCCTGCAAGAAGCCATAGACGAAGTGTTTGATGCCCGCATTGGCGACGTATCAGGCCGCGGCAAACTCGCTGCCGACATGCGCGAAATCTGGATGATGCAGCCCCGCTTTGACAAACGCACAGGCGCCAGCCCCTACAGCCTGTCTGCGCAGTTGCGCTTTCGCGCAGGGCTAGACTTTTTACGCCTGCGCGCCTCTGTAGCCGAAATCAGCGAAGACCTGCCCAACTGGTGGCAAACCTTCAGCATGGCCAATGACGCCATGCGCGAAGACCTTATCGCCCAAGCACGCGAACAACTCCGCGAGCAGCAGCGCGAACAACAACGCGCCCTGCAGCAGCAAAAGCAACAAAGCCAGCCCAAAAAAGCGGCAACCAAAACCACTGCAAAAGTCACATCAAAACCAGCCATAGACGCTTGTGCCGATAGCGACGCAACAGAACCCGCTACCAAGCCGCGCCGCCCGCGCCGTAAAAGTAGTGCCAAATCATCTGCACCGACAGACGGCGCTGCCCCAGCCATTGCAGATACAACTGTAGAAACAGAGGGCGCAGCAGCACCCAAAAAACCGCGCCGCCGCCGTAAAACCACAAGCCAACCATCTGACAACACTGCAAGCAACTCCGCTAACAATGCGTAAGCCCCTTGTTGATACACCTGCCGATATACCTGTCAATACGCCTGCCGATGCACCTGTCAGCGCGTGGCTGGCGCTAGGCGGCAATCTGGGCAACGCCCAGCAAAACGTACTCGATGCCATCGAAAGCATCAGCCGCACCCCGCATATCAGCCTGCAAGCTGCTTCATCGCTCTACCGCAGCCCCCCTTTTGAAGCCAGCGGCCCCGACTTTATCAACGCCGTCGTGCAAGTAAGCACTACGCTTGCGCCGCACGCGCTGCTAGCCGCCTGCCAGCAAATAGAAAACGCCGCAGGCCGCCTGCGCCCCTACCGCAACGCACCACGCACGCTGGATATCGACATCTTGCTCTACGGCAATGCAGGCAATGCCACCGTTATCGACACCCCCGCACTCACCCTGCCACACCCGCGCATGTACCAACGCGCCTTCGTCTTGCTGCCATTGGCAGAAATCGCCCCCCAGCACGTCAGCCCCGCACAGCTTCAGGCAATAGCCAGCCAGCCCATTACCAAGCTACCTGCAACAGTCTGAACAAGGCGCTTCAACACAAAAAACAAAAACAAGCACACATAAGAGCTTGCCCAACAAAAGCTGGCCAAACAAATAGGCTTTTCCACGAAAACACCCGTTTTCTGTTCAGATAGATTCGTGCCTTGCCGCCCGCGCTCTGCATGTTTACATTCTGCTGCACTGTTCCGCTTTTCATCGGCTACTGCGGCAAGCAATGTTTTGTAATGAAACTACAATTAACAGGCTTGTCTTACCCTAAAAAAACATGACTTACCCTGCCCGCCCTGCGCCTAACACTGCTCGCGCCGCTGCTATTGCGGCGTTTTTCTTGCCCCTGTCTGTATTGCCTTGGCTTAACCCGGTAGCGGGCGGTGCCATGACTCCCGCCATACCGCTGCTGGTGGGCTGGACTTGCATGGCTTTGCTGTTTGCTGGCTTGCCTGTGCTATCCGCCAGCCAGCGCAGTTTTTACGCTGGGCTGCTACTGCTGGGCATCGCCGTGATAGGCTTTGCCAGCAATGCAAGCTGGCAAATGCTGGCTTTTGGGCTGCTGATGATGGCTACGGCTGCCGTTGTAGCCATGCGGCTGGTGCAAGACCCCGCACTGCAACCCCGCACACCTCTCGCTACGGCAGAACACATGCACACTGGCATTGCGCTTATTGCATGGAGCTGGCTGCTGGCAGGCTTTCTCAATGCGTGCATTGGCTTGCTGCAACACTTTCAGCACACAGCATGGCTGGGCGGGCTGATAAACCACGCCCCAGTCGGGCAAGTCTATGGCAACCTGCGCCAGCGCAACCAGTTTGCTACGTTAATGAATATGGCGCTGTGGGCGCTGTGGTATTTGTGGCAAAACGGCGCTTTGCTGCCTGCTTCATCTGCGCTACTCAAAAAAACAGGGCGTAATGGCGCGCGTATATTGCCTGCAACATTGGCGTGGGTGCTCATGCTGCCATTGGCCATCTGCACCGCCTTGACCCTTTCACGCGGTGGCATGGTGCAACTTGCGGCTTTAATGCTGATGCTTGCTTGCTGGACGCTACGCCGCAAACCCGCAGACTTTGCAGCCTTTGCAAACAACAGCGCACTGCATAACGTCACAAACTCGCCAGCGCATGCTTCATCGCACAACACCTCTGCCACGCGCGCCCAGATACTGGCTTGGCTCGCTGGCCTGCTGCTGGCTTATCTGGCAACAGCTTATGTGCTGCCCCATCTGTACGGCGGCACCGATATTGCCCTGCGCCTTGCTGGTCTTGACAGCCGCGCCTGCATCAGCCGCACCGTGCTATGGGGCAATGTGCTGCACCTGGTTGCCCAAAAGCCACTCACAGGCTGGGGCTGGGGCGAGCTGGACTTTGCCCATTACTCAGCCAACTATTCGCAAATGCGCTTTTGCGACATGCTCGATAACGCCCACAACCTGCCGCTGCACATAGCCGTAGAGCTTGGCGTGCCCATTGCCGTGCTGGCATGCGCCGCTGTTCTGTGGTGGCTACTGCGCCAGCGCCCTTGGGCAGAGCTTGCGCCCGCGCGGCAACTGGCATGGGGCGTACTCGCTGCCATTGGCATACACAGCCTGCTCGAATACCCCTTGTGGTATGCCCCCTTTCAACTGGCTTGTGGGCTCGCCTTGGGGCTATTGGCCGCCACGGGCAACAAGCACCCTTGCACCAACGGCACGGACAGCAATAGCAATGATGCCTCGTGCGCCCAAGCCCCGCGCCACAATCCCGCCCTGCGGCTAGCACAACGCGCCACCGCTGCCCTATTGCTGCTGGCACTCGCTTATGCCAGTTTTGATTTTGTGCGCGTCACCCAGCTCTATACCGTAGCGCAAAGCCGCGTCTGGCCGTTTAAACAAAACACACAAGCGCAAGCCGAGCGCAGCCGCCTTTTTCACAACGCCGTGCTTTTTGCCAAGCTATCAACCGAGCCCGTTACGCCGCAAACCGCTGCCACGCAACTGGCACAAGCGCAAAAGCTGATGCACTACAGCCCCGAGCGACGCGTGGCAAAGCGCATTATCGAATGCTTGCACGCACTTGGGCGACACAACGAGGCGCAAGCCGCGCAAGCGCACCTTGATGTGGTCTACCCACCCAAGAAAAGCGCACAAGCGGCGCAAGATGCCGAGCAAGAAGAAGCTGAAGAAGACTAGCCTGCACGCAGTGCCTGCCTGTATAAGCTGCTTGCCGACTAGGTATGCTTGGGCTTTATCCGTGCAGCCAAACAATTTCCGCAAATAGCCCCCGAAAAACAGGGCAGGTTTGCACACAAGGCAATAGGCAATAGACATGCAGTGTGGTGCATGTCTGCATAAGCGCAAGCCTGCATGCACGCAACAAAAACGCCGCGAGAATCATGCTCGCGGCGCTGCTTTGCTGTTTTGCAAAAGAAATCCCTGCCCTTTAGGCAGGAAAGAAATCAAGGCACGATGCTGGTAAACAAATACACTGCAAACAGCACCAAATGCACCACGCCTTGCAACACCGTAGTGCGCCCCTTGCCCAGCGAGAGCGTTGCCACCAGCAGCGACAGCGCCAGCAGCACGGTTGATTTGGCATCAATGCCCAGCGCCGCAGGTAGCGACAGCAGCACCGAGAGCACAGCCACGGCAGGAATAGTCAGCCCAATACTCGCCAGCGCCGAGCCAAGCGCCAGATTCATGCTGGTTTGCAAACGGTTGGCACGCGCGGCACGCACTGCAGCCAAGCCTTCGGGCAGCAGCACCACAAACGCAATCAAAATGCCCACCACACTTTTAGGTGCGCCCATTTCCACAATCATCTTTTCGGTATAGGGCGTAAGCGCCTTGGCCAGCAGCACCACAGCGCCCAAGCACACCATCAGCAGCACCAAGCTAATGAGTGCCGCGCGGTTGCTGGGCGGCGCTTGGTGCAAGTCATCGTCTTTGTCGGCATCTTCTGGCAGAAAATAGTCGCGATGGCGGCTGGTTTGCACCAGCACAAACGCGCCATACAGCACCAGCGAAACCACCCCGATAAAAATAAGCTGGCTATTGGAATAATACGGGCCAGGAATGCTTGACGTGTAATTGGGCAGCACCATAGTCAGCACCGCGATAGTGGCTAAAGCTGCCAAAGACGCATTAACGCCATACATGCTAAAGCGCTGCTCATGGTGGCGGTGTGCGCCTAGCAGCAAGCAAATGCCAACCATGCCATTGATGATAATCATCACCGCGGCAAACACCGTATCACGCGCCAAACTTGCCGTTTGAGCACCGCCCGCAATCATGAGCGACATCACCAGTGCCAGCTCAATTACCGTCACTGCCAAAGCCAGCAGCAACGAGCCAAACGGCTCGCCCACGCGGTGCGCGATAACTTCGGCATGGTGCACGCTGGCCATCACAGCTCCTGCCAGCACAAACGCAGCCAATACCGCTAGCCAACCACCAGGAAACTGCATCATCAAACCCAGCATGGCCCAAGCCGCCAGTGGCGATACCCAAGTCCACACAGGCAGCTTGTGCTGTGTGCATGGCGCGGGCGTAGGCGCTTGTGTGGGTGTTGTAGCTGGTGAATTTTGTGGATTGTGCTGCGCTGCTGCTTGCTCTTGCTGCGCAAGGTGCAAGGTTGGCTCAGTTTCAGGCGTAGATTCAGTGCTGGTGGTGTCTGCGTCTGTTGATGCTGTCATATTTGTTGCTTGGTTACTGTAAATGGTGAAAAAGGCAAATATATGGGTACGTTTTTTGAGGAAAACGCGCTGTGCGCCAATTAAACGCAGTGCGTGCCAAGTGGCTAAAAAATGTTGGCAAAAAAAAACTGGCAAAAAACAGCTTGTTTTTATAACTTGTTTTTTTATAACTTGTCTTTACAAGCTGTTTTTATAACCTGTTTTTTAACGCACTGCGCATCAGACGCAACACACAAACCAGGGCGCAGCATTCAAGCCACACTGCTCAGAAAAAGCATCTCTGCGCCCTATGCGTTCGCTCCTGCACTTGCTCTTGTGCAGGCAAGCACGCAATTGCTTGTTAATCGCGGCTGGCGCGTTTGCGCTCGTGCTCTTTCAGGTGGCGCTTGCGCAGGCGAATGGATTTGGGGGTAATTTCCACCAACTCATCGTCTTCGATAAACTCCACCCCATACTCTAGCGACAATTCAATAGGCGGTGTCACCTTAATGGCATCTTCCTTGCCGCTTACGCGGAAGTTGGTAAGCTGCTTGGTACGTGTGGCGTTCACCACCAAATCGTTATCGCGGTTATGGATGCCAACAATCATGCCCTCATACACGGGGTCGCCAGCGCGTACGAACATGCGGCCACGGTCATCGAGCTTGCCCAGTGCGTAGGTGAAAATTTCGCCATCGTCCATGCTGATAAGCACGCCGTTTTTGCGCCCGCCAATATCGCCTTTGTGGGCTTCGTAGCCATCAAAAATATTGCTAATCAAGCCCGAGCCGCGCGTCAGGTTCATAAATTCGCTGGTAAAACCAATCAGCCCGCGTGCGGGAATGCGGTATTCAAGGCGCACACGGCCGCGGCCATCGGCTTCCATATTCACCAGCTCGCCTTTGCGCTCACCCAGCGCTTGCATGACGCCGCCTTGGTGGCCTTCTTCAATATCGGCAGTTACCAGCTCAATGGGCTCGCAGCGTTCGCCATCAATCTCGCGGAAAACCACGCGTGGCTTGCTTACAGCCATCTCAAAGCCTTCGCGGCGCATGTTTTCAAGCAAAATAGTCAGGTGCAACTCACCTCGGCCAGAAACCTCAAACACGCCGTCTTCAGCCGTTTCGCGCACACGCAGCGCCACGTTGCTTTGCAGCTCTTTTTGCAGCCTGTCCCAAATCTGGCGGCTGGTCACAAACTTGCCTTCGCGTCCAGCCAAGGGGCTGGTATTGACGCAAAAGTTCATGGTCAGCGTAGGCTCGTCAATTTTGAGCATGGGCAGCGGCTGGGGGTTGGCCATGTCTGTAAGCGTTACGCCAATGCCGATGTCTTCAATGCCGTTAATCAGCACAATGTCGCCAGGGCCGGCTTCAGTGGCCTGCACGCGGTCAAGCCCCTGGAATTTCAGCACCTGATTGACGCGGCCCTTGAAAGATTTCCCGTCTGGCCCTTCCATTACCAGCACATCAGTAGCGGGCTTGAGCGTGCCAGCATTTACGCGGCCTACGCCAATGCGCCCGACGAAGGTAGAAAAGTCCAGCGCAGAAATCTGCAACTGCAAAGGCGCATCGGCATCGCCCTCGTGCGCGGGAACGTGTTTGAGAATGGTGTTAAACAGTGCCGACATGTCTTTGCCCCACTGCTGGCCTGGCTCGCCTTCTTCGAGTGCGCTCCAGCCGTTGATGCCTGATGCGTACACAACAGGAAAGTCAAGTTGCTCGTCATTGGCACCGAGTTTGTCAAACAAGTCAAAAGCGGCATTAATCACCTTGTCGGGGTTGGCACCTGGCTTGTCTACCTTGTTTACCACCACGATAGGCTTCAAGCCCAGAGCCAGAGCCTTCTTGGTCACAAAGCGCGTTTGTGGCATGGGGCCTTCCTGCGCGTCAATCAGCAGCACCACGCCATCAACCATGCTCAATGCACGTTCTACCTCGCCGCCAAAGTCCGCGTGCCCGGGGGTATCGACGATGTTGATGTGTGTATTTTCCCAACGCACGGCGCAGTTTTTGGCCAAAATGGTAATGCCGCGCTCGCGCTCGATGGCGTTGTTATCCATCACCGAATCCACCATTTTTTCGTGCTCGGCAAAAGTGCCTGACTGGCGCAGCAATTGGTCGACCATGGTGGTTTTGCCGTGATCAACGTGGGCAATGATGGCAATGTTTCTGATTGGTTGGGTCATATAAGTTACAGTTTTAAGAAAATTGAAATACGTAAACAGTCTGCAAAAAAACGATAGCTGCCATATTGCTACTGTCTACGTTTAGGCTTACTTTTTGGCTTTACTCTTGGGTGTCAAAGACACCATTTTTGCTACATACTTGAACGTGTGCTTGGTGGCGCTATCACTCGCTGCCAAAAGCATTCTGTACCTGCCTTAACCTGCATCGGGCGGGTGCAGCATTTGCTGTATTTCCACTGGACTGAGCAAGCGCTCGGGTATCAACTCGCCCGCTTTGACGTGCGCCGCACCCAAGAGCACAGCACTGGCAAGCGCCACCCCATCGGGCACAGGCGGCGGGCCATACACCCGCACTTGCGGGGCATCGGGCCAGTCGCCTCGGCGGCGCAAACCACTTAAAAAGCGCCCTGCATTGTCCGCATCCAGCATGACAGGGCTGTGGCTTGGCAACAAAGCATCCACGGGCAGCAAGGCTTGCAGGCGCTGCGCAGGCGGCAATGCTTCGAGTTCTTGCAAAGTAATGCAGCCCTTGAGCGTAAATACCCCCGTTTGCACCCGCCGCAAACCAATCAGGTGTGCGCCGCAGCCCAGTGCCTCGCCAATGTCTTCTGCCAGCGTGCGGATATACGTTCCTTTGCTGACTGCGGCACGGATTTTCAGCACCGTGCCTGCAGGGTGCGCCTGTGCGATAGCATCTGGCACGGGCAGGCGCTCAATCTCGAATACGGTTATCTGCCGCGCCTGGCGCTCCACCGTTTGCCCGGCGCGCGCGTATTCGTACAGTGCCTTGCCGTCTTTTTTTAGCGCTGAATACATAGGCGGCACTTGCTCTTGTGCGCCTGTAAACTGCTGCAATACGGCAGCAATTTGCGCTTCAGTCGCATCAACTGCGCGGCTTTGCAAAATTTCGCCTTCGGCATCACCCGTGCTGGTCGTCTGCCCTAGCCGCAAAGTGGCTTCGTAGCTTTTATCCGCATCCAAATGCAACTGGCTGAATTTGGTTGCCGCACCAAAACACAGCGGCAACACGCCAGTAGCCAGCGGGTCAAGCGTGCCTGTATGCCCCGCTTTTTCGGCGCACAGCAACCACTTGGCTTTTTGCAAAGCCTGATTGCTGGACAAGCCCAGCGGTTTATCTAACAGCAACACCCCATGCACAGGGCGCCGCTGCACCCGTGTGCGTGGCGCTGTCATGGTCTTATTCGTCCTTGGAGCGCGATGAAACAGCCCGCGCAATGAGCGCATCCATGTCTGCGGCACGCTCAAGCGTGCGGTCAAACACAAAATGCAGCGTAGGCACGGTGTGGATATGCAGCCGCTTGAACAAGCCATTGCGCAAATGCCCCGCAGCATGGTTCAGTGCTTCTTGCGTTTGCTCGGCATCACCCGTAAGCACGGTAAAAAACACCTTGGCATGGGCATAGTCAGGCGTTAATTCCACGCCTTGCAGCGTCACCATGCCCACGCGCGGGTCTTTAAGCTCGCGCGCAATCAGTTCAGACAAATCACGCTGAATCTGGTCGGCTACTTTGTAGCTGCGGTTGGTAGGAGGTTTTTTAGTTGCCATGCAGTGCTATCCGTTTGCTTCGCTCCCTGTTTTACAGGGTACGCGCCACTTCCTTGATTTCAAAGAACTCCAGCACGTCGCCTTCAACAATGTCGTTATAGCCTTTGATGGTCAGGCCGCAATCGTAGCCTTCCTTGACTTCTTTGGCATCGTCCTTGAAGCGTTTGAGTGAATCGAGTTCGCCCGTAAATACCACCACGTTGCTACGCAGCAAGCGCAGCTTGGCTGTGCGACGCACCACGCCGCTGGTAACCATACAGCCTGCAATAGCGCCGATTTTGGAGACACGGTAAATTTCGCGAATCTCGGCTGTGCCGATAACTTCTTCTTTCTTGTCAGGCGTAAGCATGCCACTCATGGCGGCTTTCACATCCTCAATGACTTCGTACAGGATGTTGTAATAGCGCACATCAATGCCGTTGTTTTCGGCTGCCTTGCGCGCATTGGCATCAGCGCGGGTGTTAAACCCAATGATGACGGCTTTGGAAGCAATCGCCAGATTTACGTCGCTTTCGCTGATGCCGCCAACTGCGCCAAATACCACCTGCACTTTCACTTCATCGGTAGAAAGTTTCAGCAATGAAGCAGCCAGCGCCTCTTGCGTGCCTTGCACGTCGGCCTTGATGATGATGGGCAGGTGCTTGACTTCGCCTTCAGTCATGTCCGAGAACATATTTTCCAGCTTGGCTGCTTGCTGCTTGGCCAGCTTGGTGTCGCGGAATTTGCCGCTGCGGTAAGTGGCAATTTCACGGGCGCGGCGCTCATCGGCCAGCACCATAAATTCGTCACCTGCTTGCGGCACTTCGGTCAAGCCCTGAATCTCTACAGGGATAGACGGGCCCGCTTGCTTCACGGGCTTGCCGTTTTCATCGAGCATGGCGCGTACACGCCCCCAGGTTTGCCCTGCCAGCACCACATCGCCAGCAGCCAGCGTACCCGACTGCACCAAAATCGTTGCCAGCGGGCCGCGTCCTTTATCCAGACGCGCTTCAACCACCAACCCTTTGGCAGCCGCATCTACTGGGGCTTTGAGCTCCAGCATTTCGGCTTGCAGCAACACTTGCTCAAGCAAGTCATCAATACCTTGGCCAGTTTTGGCCGAGACAGGGACAAAGGGTGAATCACCACCAAATTCTTCTGGCACCACTTCTTCAGCCACCAGCTCGTTTTTCACGCGCTCGGGGTTAGCTTCGGGCTTGTCAATTTTGTTGATGGCAACCACAATTGGCACACCAGCGGCTTTGGCGTGGCGCACTGCCTCTTTGGTTTGCGGCATCACACCATCATCGGCAGCCACTACCAAAATCACAATATCAGTGGCTTTGGTGCCACGGGCACGCATGGCGGTAAAGGCTTCGTGGCCAGGGGTATCGAGGAAAGTAACAATACCGCGCGGCGTTTCAACATGGTAAGCGCCGATATGCTGGGTAATGCCGCCAGCTTCGCCTGTTGCCACTTTGGTACGGCGGATATAGTCCAGCAGCGAAGTTTTGCCGTGGTCTACGTGACCCATCACGGTAACTACGGGAGCGCGTGTCAGCGCCTCAGCGCTTTGCGCTTCAACTTCTTCAGCGGTAAATGCTTCGGGGTCATCGAGCGCAGCTTGCACGGCGGTGTGCCCCATTTCCTCCACCACAATCATGGCTGTATCTTGGTCTAGCGGCTGGTTGATGGTTACCATCTGCCCCAGCTTCATCAGCGATTTGATGACTTCAGAAGCCTTAATCGACATTTTGTGCGCCAACTCGCCTACGGTAATGGTTTCTGGCACATGGATTTCAAGCTGCTTGAACTCAACTGGCGCTGGTGCGTAGGCTTCTTCGCGGTTATTTCTGTCACCACGGCGGCCACCACGGGAACCTGCTGCACGCCAGCCGCTGTTGCGCCCGGCGCTCGTATCTCCACGGGTTTTGATTTCGCCTTTTTTCTTGCCGTCGGCCTCACCCGCCCAGCTTGAAGACAGCTTGGCAGACTTCACCTCTTTATTGGGCGTTGCACCTGTTTTCGCTGCGGCAGGCTTGGCTGCTGCTTTCTCTGTTTTTTCGGTTGCAGCAGGTTTGTGCAGCGTGCCTTTGGCAGCTTTTGCCTCTTCGACTTTTTTCGCTGTCAAGACCCTTGCAGGCGCATTCATCATGGCGCGAATGGCATCAGCCTCAGCCAACGCCTTGCGGCGGCGCTCTTCAAGGTCTTTGGCGCGCGCTGCTTCTTCTTCGATTTGTGCTTTTCTATCGGCCTCGGCTTGCGCTTGCTTTTCGGCCACTGCAAGTTGCTCGGCTTCTTTTTTCTTTTGCTCTGCCTCTGCCTGCTTTTGAGCAGCCTCAGCAGCTTGCGCATTTTCAGCACTCGCGTTCTGGCGCGCCAAGTGCTCATTTGCGCGGGCGTTTTGAATGGCATCTACTTCTGCTTGCGCCTGCTCACGTGCCAAAGCGCGCGCTTGCTCTTCCTGCTCCTTGTCTGCAGCCGCTTCGGGTGCTTGCTGCCCAGCTTCTTGTGCTGTTTGCTGTGCTGCCTCTTGTGCGGCTTGCTGCTCGGCGCGCTCTTTGGCTTCTTGCTCTTCGCGTTGGCGACGGCGCTCGGCCAAATCTTCTTCCTGACGGCGAATCAACTCTGCCTGACGGCGCGCTTCTTCTTCGCGCCGCTGCAATTCAGCCGTATCAATCACCGACACAGGCGCTGCTGGCTGCGTTTGGGTTTGCTCGGCTGGGCTGCTTTCGGCTTCGTCGCGTTTGACCAGCGTGCGCTTTTTACGCACTTCAACCTGAATCGTGCGCGCCTTGCCTGTGGCATCAGCCTGCTTGATTTCGCTGGTTGATTTCTTGGTAAGCACAATTTTTTTGCGCTGCACAACAGGCTCACCTTGGCTGGTACGCAAAAAATCGCGCAATTTAATCTTGTCAGCCTCGCTTATTACATCCGACTCGCCAGACTTTGGCACACCTGCGCTTTGCAGTTGCTCGAGCAGCTCCTGCGGCGTTTTTCTCAGTTCAGCAGCAAATTCTGCAACGGTATTTTTTGACATACGGGTATTGACCTCTTCCTTAGGCTTGATCTTTGTCAAACCAGTGTTCGCGCGCTTTCATGATGAGTGCATTGGCCTCATCGCTGCTTTGTGCTGTGATTTCCATCAGCTCGTCTGTGCCCAAATCGGCCAAATCATCGCGGGTGTGGATGCCTGCGGCGGCAAGCTTGTCCATCAGCTCAGGCGTCATGCCAGCAAGCTCGTGCAGCAAACCACCTTCGGCTTGTGCGCCGCTTTCCTGGGCAATTTCAAGCGTTAGCAAAGCGTCTTTGGCGCGGGTGCGCAACTCGGTTACGGTGTCTTCGTCGAGTGCTTCGATATCGAGCATTTCTTGCAGCGGCACATACGCCACCTCTTCCAGACTGGTAAAGCCTTCTTCAATCAGAATATCGGCCATTTCCTCGTCTACATCCAGTTTGCTCATAAACAGGGTGCGCAGCGACTGGGTTTCGTGCGCTTGCTTCTCGGCAGATTCGGCCGCGTCCATGATGTTGATTTTCCAGCCTGTCAAATCAGATGCCAGACGCACGTTTTGCCCGCCGCGACCAATGGCCACTGCCAGATTTTCCTCATCTACCACCACGTCCATGGCGTGCTTTTCTTCATCTACCACGATGGATTGCACGTTGGCTGGTGCGAGTGCGCCAATGACAAACTGGGCTGGGTCTTCGCTCCACAGCACAATATCTACGCGTTCGCCAGCGAGCTCATTCGTTACAGCGGTAACACGGCTGCCACGCACGCCTACGCAAGTGCCGATGGGATCTACGCGCGGGTCGTGTGCAACTACGGCGATTTTGGCGCGGCTGCCTGGGTCGCGGGCGCAAGACTTGATTTCAAGCAAGCCTTCTTCAATTTCAGGCACTTCGTTGCGAAACAGCTCCACCATAAAAGCGGGCGCAGAGCGCGAGAGCAGCACGGGCGCGCCGCGCAGTGTTGTGTCCACCTCCATAATCATGGCGCGTACACGGTCGCCAGTGCGGAAGTTTTCTTTGGGAATGGTTTCATTGCGGCGCAGGCGGCCTTCAATACGCCCGCTTTCGACAATCATGTCGCCCTTGTCCATGCGCTTGATGGTGCCGCTGAAAATCTTGTCACCACGCTCAAGAAAGTCGCGCAGCAGCATTTCGCGCTCGGCATCACGAATGCGCTGCAGCACTACCTGCTTGGCTGTCATGGCGCCAATGCGGCCTATGGGCAGCGAAGGCACGGCTTCTTCAATGAAGTCGCCCTCAACCACGCCAGGCTTGCGCTCTTGCGCATCCATCATCATTTCTTCTGCGTCCGGGTTTTGCAGACCTGCATCATCGGGCACAACCAGCCAGCGGCGGAATGTGTCGTACTGCCCTGTTTCGCGGTCGATAGCCACGCGAATGTCTACCTCGCCCGGGTATTGCTTTTTGGTGGCTTGCGCCAAGGCTTGCTCAACTGCTTCGAACACCACATCGCGATCCACGTTTTTTTCGCGGGCAATCGCTTCTACCAGCATCAGCATTTCACGATTCATCTTGTTGTACTCCGGCCATAAGAGGGTTGTTTATTAATTGACAAAAATTTATTCCTGATTTGTTTCTTCGGTAGATGGCTTTGCACGTCGCCCTTTGAAATCAACAACGGGTGCCAATCTGGCTTCACGCATTTCATCGAGCGTAAAGCCCAGCGCATGCATAGGTGGCGCAGGCTTGTGCTTGCTCACACGCTGCCCTGGCTTGACTGGCGGCGCATCGCTCCAGACTATTTGCCAGCCCGTTTGCGTTTGCTCAAGTCGGCCACGAAACTTTTTGCGGTTGGCGGCAATACCCGCTTCGTTGGCTCCAATGGCTTCTTTCAGGGTCAAATCGATTTCAGCGCCAGCAAAACGCTCAAAATCTTGCGCGTGCCGCAGCAAGCGGTCAATGCCAGGCGAGCCAACTTCCAGCCGCTGGTAATCAATGTTTTCAACTTCTAGCGCATATTGCAACTGGCGCGTAACCTTCTCGCAGTCTTCAATGGTTACGAATTGCTCGCCCTGTCCTGCCTGCCAAGGCACATCTATGGTTATGCGCAACAAACCACCTGCGGAGCGTTCAACCTCCACCAAATCCAGCCCAAGCGACTGCGCCGTTTGCTGCGCCAATTCCTGTAATGTCACGTACGTTTTCCTGTCGACCAATAAATGCAAGTTGTTGAGTTTATTGAAAATTCTCTCTACCGAAAACCAGTCTGCACGCACACAAGGCAAAAAAAATGGGCGGTATAAACCGGCCCATTGTGCGTATCGCTCTGGTCGAGATAGCCGCCATTATATCTGTTGTCTGTGCCATAGTGCAACTGCAAAATATATGCGTCATGCGTTTTGTCACTAAAACATGGCAACGACGTGCGATAATCTGTGGCTTATTTTCAGCAAAGTCGTGCTGCTACAACTCTACAAGTAAAGCAGATACAGTACAGCGGCTTGAGAAACAAAAAAGGAGTTTGTATGGGTTTTCTAAACGGAAAAAAGCTACTGATTACTGGCTTGCTATCGAACCGTTCTATCGCCTACGGTATTGCCAAGGCTTGCCACGCGCAAGGCGCTGAGTTGGCTTTTAGCTATGTTGGCGAGCGTTTCAAAGACCGTATTACAGATTTTGCTGCCGAGTTTGATTCCAAACTGGTTTTTGATTGTGACGTGGGCAGCGATGAGCAAATCGAGCGCATGTTTGCCGATTTGTCGCAGGCTTGGCCAAAGTTTGACGGCTTTGTGCATGCGATTGGTTTTGCGCCACGCGAGGCAATTGCTGGCAATTTCTTTGATGGTTTGAGCCGCGAGAATTTTCGCATTGCGCACGATATTAGCGCCTACAGCTTCCCTGGCATGGCCAAGATTGCGTTGCCTTACCTCAACAACAACGCTTCTTTGCTAACGCTGACCTATTTGGGCTCGCAGCGCACTGTGCCTTACTACAACACGATGGGTGTTGCCAAAGCGGCGCTGGAGTCTAGCGTGCGCTATATGGCCGAGGCGCTTGGGCATATGGATGACGGGCGCAGTATTCGCGTTAATGGCATTAGTGCGGGGCCTGTTAAGACCCTTGCTGCCAGTGGCATTCAGGATTTTGGCAAGTTGCTAAGCTACATGGCTTTGAGCTGCCCTTTGCGCCGCAATATCACGATTGAAGAGATTGGCAACGTTGCTGCTTTTATGCTTAGTGACTTGTCTAGCGGCGTGACGGCTGAAATTACCTATGTGGATTGCGGCTTTAGCCAAACCGCTGGTATTAGCGAAGCCCGTATCCAAAGCGGCAAGTAAACGCACTTGCTGCATTGTTGCGCAAAACGCTGCCCAAGGTTGTTTGACTTTGGCAGCGTTTTTTGCTTTTACAAGCGCCAAGCTGTCTGAGCCGCATGCCGCATACCGTGTACTTTGTGTAGCTGTGTGCTGCCTAGCTTGCCACTTCATGGCTTGGCATGCCCCAGTTTTGCCTTGCCTGTTTTTACGCTACTGTTTTTTATGTTTGCTGCGCTCTTGTTTGGCAGCTTTTCTACTCAATAAATACCATGCCTCATTCACTTTTCAATTCTTTGCATCTGGCCTGTATCGGTGGCGGTAATATGGCTAGCGCCATTTTGGGCGGCTTGCTCAAACAAGGCTTTGCCGCAAAAAACATCACCGTTATCGACCCTTCTGCCGAAACTTGCACCCGCCTGCGCAATGACTGGGGCGTGCATGCCCTGCAAGCGGCTGATAGCACGCTGGCACAAGCTGATGCGGTGCTGTGGGCGGTAAAGCCGCAGCAGTTTAAAGAAGCTGCGCTACCCGTTGCCCCGCATACACGGCACGCCCTGCACATCAGCGTTGCTGCTGGCATTACTACTGCCGCGCTTGAAAACTGGCTGGGCAGCAGCCGCATTGTGCGTTGCATGCCCAATACGCCCGCATTGGTTGGGCAGGGCATGACGGGGCTGTATGCCATGCCTGCCGTGTCTGACGCTGACCGCGCCACCGTTGATGCGCTGCTGGCTGCTACGGGCAAGCTGATGTGGCTTGAGCGCGAGGAGCTTATCAATAGCCTGATGGCGATTAGTGGCTCGGGCCCCGCTTATGTGTTTTACTGGATTGAGGCGCTGGTAGCGGGCGGCGTAAAGCTCGGCTTATCGGCAGAGCAGGCCAAAGAGCTTGCTGCGCAAACTTTTGCAGGAGCAGCGGCATTGGTGCAAGCATCTGACGAAGCGCCCGAGGTGCTGCGCCAGCGCGTTACCAGCAAGGGCGGCACTACGCACGAGGCTATTGTCAGCATGCAGGCCAACCATGTAGAGCAACACATTGTTGAAGCCATGCAGGCCTGCTACCAGCGCGGGCAAGAGATGGGGCGCGAGTTTGTTTAAAAATCGCCAATCCTGTTTGCTCTAACCATCAGTCCAACCAAACCCAGACCAGCTACAGCCCACAATCAAAATCAGCCTGTTGCGCTACAGGCGTAAGTGCCAGCGCACCGTCGCTGACGGTGGCCTGCACTGCCTGCCCCAGTTTGAACTGCGCGCGGCGCGAAAGCACGCGCCCTTGCCCGTCTTGTAGCAGGGCAAAGCCACGGTCGAGAATGTGCTGGGGATGTAGCAAGCGCAGGCTGGTGCTGCAACTGTGCAAGGCTTGGCGCTGGGCTTGCAGGTGCTGCCCCAATGCTTGCTGCCAGCGTTGCTGCAAGGTCTGCACACGGGCTTGCTGCAAGCCCAGCGCGGTGTGGGCGGCAGCTTGCAGGGCTTGTGCGGTGTGTTGCAAGTGGCTGGCACGCTGGCTGCTGTGCTGCAAGCGGGCTGCGGCTTGCAGCAGGCGGGTTTGCAGGTGTTGTAAATGCTGGTTGCGAGCGCTGCTGGTGCGCGTTTGGCGCAGGCGCATGGCCAGTTCATGCAGGTGCAAGCTGTGCTGGCTGATGTGTTTGCCTGTGCGTGCCAGCCCCCAGGCCAGTTGGTCGAGCTGCTGGTTGTGTTGGTCGAGCATGCGTTGTGTGCTTTGCTCCATGCGCTGCTGGCAGGCGTACAGGTATTGCATGGCGGTTTGTTGTGGCATGGCGGCAAGCTCTGCGGCAGCGGTGGGGGTGGGGGCGCGCACGTCGGCACAAAAGTCGGCAATGGTGAAATCGCTTTCATGCCCTACGCCTGCAATGAGTGGCACTGGGCTTTGTGCTATGGCGTGTGCCAGCAGCGGGTTGTTAAATGCCCACAGGTCTTCGATTGAGCCGCCGCCGCGCACCAGCAAAATAGCATCTATTGGCGCTATGCCTGGCGTGTGTTTGCCCGCTTGCTGCTGCGCGATGATGGCGTACATCTGCTGCAAGGCTTCCACCAATGCGGCTGGGGCTTGTGCCCCTTGCACGGGGGCGGGCAGCAGCAGCACGGGCACATGCGGGGCGCGGCGGCGCAGAGCTGTAGCCACATCGTGCAGAGCGGCTGCGCCCAAAGAGGTGATTAGCCCCAGCCCGCGCGGATACGGCGTAAGCGGGCGCTTGCGCTGCTCATCAAATAGCCCTTGCGCTTGCAGCTCGGCTTTGATGCGCAAAAACTCCTCAAACAAAGCGCCCTGCCCCGCGCGCGACATGCTTTCTGCCACCAGTTGCAAGTCGCCACGCGCGGCGTACACCGCCAGCCGCCCGCGCACCTCTACGCGGTCGCCATCGCGCGGCTGCCAATTGAGCAAACCAGCGGCACGGCGAAACATGGCGCAGCGCAACTGGCCGTTGGCATCTTTCAGGGTGAAATAGCAGTGCCCGCTGGCAGCGCGGCTAAAGCCCGATAGCTCGCCTTGCACGCTGACTGCGCCAAATCGGGCTTCAACTGCTTCGGCTACGGCGTGGCACAAAGCGCCCACCTGCCAAACCCTTGCCTGCTGCGCGGGGCGTGTAGTACCCACGCCATATTCGCTTGTTTTTTGCTGTGTTTCCATATGTTTACGCAACCATTTCAAAGGATTTATCTACAGATTCGCGCTAAGTCGCGCACCTTGAGCCAACACCGCCGAGAAGCGCATGAATTAAAGCAAGTTGTTGATTTTAAAAGATTTTGTTTTTTGCTCAAAAGGCAATCAATCTGTCACAAGCAGCGCAAATCAAGGACTTGGCGCGGCTATGCATATCTTTTCCACAAAGTTATCCACAGATAATGTGGGCAAGCAGCCCGATTTTGCACAGCCGCAACTCGCGCCAGGCTCTTTTGCAATGCAGCAAGCGCAAAAGCGGCTCCAAGCTAGGCGATAATCGGGCATCTTTTGTCCGCATATCGGGTTCGCATGTTTGCCATGCATGCCGCATCGTAACGCTTTGCTGCATGCGCCCAATCAGCAGGCACAATACCCCCTTAGATTTTTTCCCCTTGTTTTTTCAATTTAGCCAGGAGTAAACCCTGTGTCCGTATTTTCAATCATCCAAGCCGCAGGCTGGCCCATTTGGCCTTTGATTATTGCTTCCATCATTAGCATGGCCCTAGTGGTTGAGCGCTTTATCAGCCTGAAAGCCGCGCGCGTAGCCCCAAAAAGCCTGCTTGATGAAGCCCTCGCTGCCAGCGCCACGCGCGTGCCTGCGCCAGACGTAGTCAGCCAGCTTGAGCAAAGCTCTGTTTTTGGCGGCGTGCTTGCGGCAGGTTTGCGCGCACTCAACAGCAACCCCACCCTTACCCAAGCCGAGCTGCACAACACGCTAGAAGGCGCAGGCAAGCAAGCAGCGCATACGCTGGAGCGCTACTTGCTTGCGCTGGCAACCATTGCCTCGGCCGCGCCCCTTATGGGCTTGCTGGGCACGGTCATTGGCATGATTGAAATTTTTGGCTCGCAAAATGCGGCTGGCGGCTCCAACCCCATGGCGCTGGCAAACGGCATATCTATTGCGCTCTACAACACTGCATTTGGCCTGATAGTGGCTCTGCCCTCGCTGATTTTCTGGCGCTATTTCCGTGCGCGTGTAGACAGCTATTTGCTGCAAATGGAAATTGACACCGACCGCTTTGAGCGCCACCTGAGCCGCTTTTGCAAAAAATAAAGGCACGCCATGAATTTTCGCAAACGCCCGCACGAAGAGCCCGAAATCAACCTGATTCCGTTTATTGATGTGCTGATGGTGATTTTGATTTTTCTCATGCTCACCACCACTTACAGCAAATTTACCGAGCTGCAACTGCAATTGCCCGTAGCCAACGCCGATGCCGCACGCGACTACCCCAAAGAAGTAGTGGTATCGGTATCGAGCGATGGGCGCTACGCCGTCAACCAAGTAGAGCTGCAAGACCGTTCGGTTAATGGCATTGCCACCGCGCTGCACCAGGCCAACGTTTCGCCCGAAAGCACGCTCATCATCAGCGCCGACGCAGCCGCCCCGCACCAAACCGTTATCTCGGTCATGGAAGCCGCACGCCGCTTAAATATGGCCAAAGTCACCTTTGCCACACGCAAAGCAACAGATGATTAAGCCTGTAGCGATGAGCCCACGCAGCCCAACCAAGGCAACACAGCGCAAACGCACAAACCAGATGTAAATTGCACAGCAAAGGGCAGCCACACACGCTGCCCTTTGTTTTTGATACAAACCAACGCAAGCTAGCAACAACACCTGCCGCGCACCTTCTGCCACCGAGCCCAGCCCCAGCCCCAAACACCCGCCATGCCCCGCATCCAAGCCTTTTTACACCGCACCTTGCCTGCCATTTGGCAAAGCCGCAATTGGGCGGCGTGCTTGCTGTGGCCTCTGTCGCTGTTGTATGGCGCGGTGTGGCGCAGCAAGCAGCGCCGCGCACTCCGCCAACCAGCAGCGCCTTTGCCCATACCAGTGTTGGTAGTTGGCAACGTAATTGCTGGCGGTGCAGGCAAAACGCCTACCACCATTGCTGTGGTGCAGCATTTTCAGTCGCTGGGCGTTGCCGTAGGCGTTATCTCGCGCGGCTATGGGCGGCGCTCCGATGCGCCCGAATGCATGGCCGTTGCAGCCAGTAGCGCCGCTGCCGATGTGGGCGATGAACCGCTGCTTATTCACCGCCGCACGGCTGCGCCCGTGGCAGTCTGCGCCAAGCGGGTGCAAGCCGCGCACGCCTTGCTGCAACAGCACCCGCAAACGCAATTGCTTATTTGTGACGATGGGCTGCAACATCTGGCTCTGCCCCGCGACGGCGAAATTTGCGTGATGGACGAACGCGGCATTGGCAACGGCTGGTTGCTGCCTGCGGGCCCCTTGCGCGAACCCTGGCCGCGCCGCACCACCTTGCTGCTGCACACCGCGCCAGTCGCATCAAGCGCCTGTGCACCCGCCTTGCCTGCGGGGCAAGCCGCCTACTCTGCCACGCGCCAACTCGCCAGCTACGCCATACAAGCCAACGGGCAAAGCACGCCTTTGGGCGACTGGGCAGCAAGCCAGCAGCCCGTTGTGGCCTTGGCTGGCATTGCCTTGCCCGAACGTTTCTTTACCATGCTTGCCGCCACAGGCTTGCACCTGCACGCCTGCCACGCCCTGCCCGACCACGCCAGCGCCAGCGCCATGCAAGCCCTTGCCAGCACGCTGCAAACCAGCGGCATGCCCATACTGTGTACCGAAAAAGACGCGGTAAAGCTCTGGCCCGTTTTCCCGCACATTTGGGCAGTGCCTTTGGAGCTTGCGCCCGAAGCGGCTTTTTTTGAGGCGCTGCAGCAATGGTGGACAAAAATACAACAACAACGCAGAACGTAAAATCAACGCGCACACTCCCAAAATCACAGGCGCAGGCCAATACAGCGACCTACCGCATCTGGCTTGCATTGCGCCATGCTTTTTTCCAAGGTATTTTATGGACACCAAACTGCTCGAATTGCTGGTCTGCCCAGTCACCAAAGGCAAACTCATCTGGCTGCCAGACCAGCAAGAACTCGCCTCATGCAGCGCCCGCCTGGCCTACCCCGTGCGTGACGGCATACCCGTGCTGCTCGAAGCCGAAGCGCGCCCTTTAAGCGATAGCGAGCTTGATGCACTGCGCGCCAAGCAAACGCCGCTGCTTGACTAAGTCAGCAAACATCAAAAACAGCACGCATCAAACAAAGCACCGCCATGAGCCCATACACCATCCTGATTCCCGCACGCCTGCACAGCACCCGCCTGCCCGAAAAGCCTTTGGCTGACATTGGCGGCATTCCCATGGTTGTGCGTGTAGCGCAACGCGTGCAACAGGTGCAGCAAACCGCAACCGATGTGGCGCCGCGCATCGTAGTAGCCGCCGACCACCCGCGCATTGTGCAAGCCTGTGCTGATTTTGGCGTGCAAGCCGTTCTTACCGACAGCCACCACCCCAGCGGCAGCGACCGTCTGGCGCAAGCCTGCACCCTGCTGCAACTGCCTGATGACAGCATCGTTGTGAATGTGCAGGGCGATGAGCCGCTGATTGACCCCCAACTGCCCCAAGCCGTAGCCCAACTGCTCGCTGCCACACCTGCTGCCAGCATGGCTACCGCCGCGCACCCACTTTCCAATTGGGCTGACTTGTGCAACCCCAATATCGTCAAAGTCGTGTGTGATGCCCAGCAGCTCGCGCTGTACTTCAGCCGCGCCCCCATTCCCTGGTGGCGTGATGGCTACGCCAACGCAAGCACCGCTATAGAGCCCGCCCTGTGCCAGCAACCCGCACCGCTGCGCCACATCGGCATCTATGCCTACCGCGTGGGCTTTCTCAAGCAATTTCCGCTGCTACCCCAAGCCCCCATTGAACAAGCCGAGTCGCTTGAGCAACTCCGCGCCCTGTGGCACGGCCACCGCATAGCCGTACACACCACGCCCCATGCGCCTGGGCCCGGGGTAGATACGGCTGAAGACTTGGCGGCTGTGCGCGCACTTGTGGCGGCGGGTGCGTTTTAAACGCCCAAATACGGGAGCAGGGCGCAGAGGTTGCGCAGAAATCGCAAAAGAATCGCTGAATACACACAAAAAAATGCCAGAGGTTTGTTATTTCCTCTGGCATTTTTGTTTGGCAGCGCCACTTCCGCCCAAGCAGAAGTGGCAGCTCAAAGCCTTTTCAAGCCTTTATTTATCGCGCATACGGCGCACCATTTTGCTGACTTCGCCGTACCAGATTACGCCGCTGGATATGACGGTGCAAATCAGCCAGTCGTTGAGCGACAGGGGCGATGTGCCAAAGGCGGTGTTGAGCCAAGACACATGCACTACGGCAATTTGCAGCACAAACGACAGCGCCACGCCAGCAAACAGCCAAGGGTTGCTAAAGGGCTTGTGGAAGGCGCTCAGGTGGTCAGAGCGGGCGTTAAAGCAGTTAAACAACTGCGCCAGCACCATTACCGTAAAGGCAGCGGTGCGGGCGGTGCGCAGGTCGTATGTGCCTTCGATAAAGCCTGCGGGCAGGAACATATCGAGTGTGACCAGCGTACACAGCGCCACTACCAAGCCAGTCATAAACACATCGCTCCACATGCGGTTGTCAATCACGCGGTCGGTGGATTTGCGTGGGGGCTGGTCCATGGTGTCGGTGTCGCTTGGGTCCATGCCCAGCGCCAGTGCGGGGGCTGCATCGGTAATCAGGTTAATCCACAAGATTTGCGTTGCCAGCAGGGGCAGAACCATGCCGCCGCCTTCGCTCAAGCCAGCCGCAGTCAAGCCCAGTGCGCCTGCGCCCAGCACGCCGATAAATACGGTGAGCACTTCGCCCATGTTCGATGAGAGCAGGTAGCGCAAGAATTTGCGGATGTTGCTGAAGATGCCGCGCCCTTCGCGCACGGCGTGCACGATGGTAGCAAAGTTGTCGTCTGCCAAAATCATGCGGGCGGCTTCTTTGGTTACTTCTGTACCCGTTACGCCCATGGCAATGCCGATGTCGGCCGATTTGAGCGCGGGCGCGTCGTTTACGCCGTCGCCCGTCATGGCAACAATATGCCCATCGGCCTGCAAGGTTTGCACAATGCGCAGTTTGTGCGCGGGGGCTACGCGGGCGTAAACCGATGTGCCGCGCACGGCTTGGGCAAAGGCGGCATCGCCTTGCGCCAGCAGCGCATCAAGCTCGTTGCCCGTAAGCACAGGCGAGCCAGGTGGCACTATGCCCAAGTCGGCCGCAATGCGCTGGGCGGTGCGGGGGTGGTCGCCCGTAATCATGATGACGCGCACGCCAGCACGGTGTGCTTCGGCAATGGCGCGTGCCGCTTCGGGGCGGGGTGGGTCGATGATGCCAACAATGCCTGTGAGCACCAAGTCTTGCTCCAGCAAGGGGCTGGGTTGCTCTACTTCGTGCGGCTGCAAGGGGCGGAAAGCCACTGCCAGCGTGCGCAGGGCTTCGTCAGACATGCTTTCCATTGCCTCTTGCGCAGCAGCGCGGTGGGCATCAGTCAGTGGCACGCATTCGCTGCCAATTTGCACGCGGGTGCAGCGCTGTATCAGCACATCAGGCGCACCCTTGGTCATGAGCATGGGTATGCCTTGCGCTTGCTCGTCACGCACGATGGTAGACATGAGCTTGCGGTCTGAATCAAACGGAATCTCGCTAATACGGCTGTAACGCTGCTGGCGCACTTCGTGCACGCCCATTTTGCGCTCCGCCACCAAAAAGGCGGCTTCGGTGGGGTCGCCCTGAATCTGCCAAGTGCCGTCTTGCGCCTGCGCCAGTGCCGCGTTGCTAGCCAGCGTGCCGCCACTCAATACGCTCACGTGCTCGGTGTACACGTTGCCGCTGCGCAAAACCTCACCCTGATGCAGCACTTCGCCCACAGGTGCGTAGCCCACGCCTGTCACCTCGCTTTGGCCCGAGAAGGTAAAAACGCGCTCAATGGTCATTTCAGACTTGGTAAGCGTGCCTGTTTTGTCAGAGCAAATCACAGATGCCGAGCCGAGAGTTTCAACCGACGAGAGTTTTTTAACAATTGCCTTTTCTTTGGCCATGCGCTGCACGCCCAGCGCCAGCACTACCGACAAAATGGCGGGCAAGCCTTCAGGCACGGCCGCTACTGCCAGCGATACGCCAAACAGCAGCACCGTAATAAAGCCCTGCAAGCTATTGACGTTGTTGATAAACAACAGCGTACCAATCACAATCACCGCTATGCCCAACACTGCAATGCCCAGCATGTGCCCAATGCGCCCTACTTCTTTTTGCAACGGCGTGTCTTCTTCAGTGGCGGCAGCCAGCATATCGGCAATAGCGCCCATTTGCGTAGCCATGCCTGTAGCGGTTACCACGGCCAAGCCACTGCCGCCAGCTACTGCCGTGCCCTTGTAAACCATGTTGTAGCGGTCGCCCAAGGCTTCGAGCTTATCGAGCGTAGCGGTATTTTTCAGCACCGACTCGCTCTCGCCAGTAAGCGAAGCCTCTTGCACGCGCAAGGCGTGCGCTTGCAGCAGCCGCGCATCAGCGCCCACGGCATCGCCTTCGGCCAGCACCAGCAAATCGCCCCGCACCAGCTCATGGCTGGGCACGCGGGTGAGTTGCCCATCACGCATCACGCCCGAGGTGACTTCTGTCATGCGTGCCAGCGCGGCTGCCGCATCGGCTGCCTTGGCTTCTTGCAAATAGCCCAGTACGGCATTGAGCGCCACCACTGCGGTAATGACTAACCCATCAATCGGCAAGCCATGAAAGCCCTCCATCGCCCATGCCACCAGCGTAATGCCAACGGCGGCTAGCAACAGGTAAACCAGCGGGTCTTGAAACTGCGCCAAAAAACGCTTCCACGCAGGCACAGGCGGCGCACTGGCTAGCGCATTGGGGCCATCTTGCGCCAGACGGCGGGCAGCTTCAGCACTGCTCAAGCCTTGGCTGGCATCACTGCCCAAACTGGATACAACCAAAGTGGCCTCTTGCATACTGGGGTCAGTCTCGGCGGCAGAGCTGCTTGGGATGGGATTTACAGATGTTTGATTGCTCATGTCTTGCGGGGATAAGTTCCTGAATGCGGGTTTGCGAAAAAACCAGCGTTACAACAAAAAAAGGGACTGCGCGTGAAAAAGGCCAGCACCGCGCAAATAAAAATAGCAGCGCCAGCCTTGGCGGTATTCTATCCAAATCCTGTGTAATCTTGCTGACGGCAAACTTGCAGCACATGTCGCCATATGTAGCCACATGCAGCTATGTGCTTTAAACAGGCTTTTGCACGCCAGCACCTGCGCACAAAAAATGCTCGCCCCTACACCAAACCGCCTTATCATCACACCGCGCCGCAGCAAGGAGCAGCGGCAGTATCAACACAACATTCGCTCCAACACAGCTTTCACGCCAAATACTTGCATGGGATTTTTCGTACTCAAACGCCTGCTCGGGCTGCTACTCACACTGCTACTGGCCTCGGTCGTGGTCTTTGCGGTGCTTGAGGTGCTGCCTGGCAATGCGGCACAAGTCATGCTCGGCCCCGATGCTGCGCCCTCTGCAGTGCGTGCGCTTGAGCACCAGCTTGGCTTGCACCAGCCAGCTACCACCCGCTATCTGCACTGGCTGGGCGGCATGGTGCAAGGCAAGCTGGGCGTAAGCCACGCTTACGGCAGCCCCGTGGCAGCTTTAATAGCACAGCGGCTGGCACTTACCCTGCCGCTGGCCATGCTTGCCATGTTGATTACGGTACTGCTGGCGCTGCTCATTGGGCTATTTGCCGCCGCCCACCACCGCAAGGCGGGCGACTACATCGTTATGGGATTAAGCCAACTTGGTATGGCTATACCCAGCTTTTGGTTCGCGCTGCTGCTGGTGCTGGTTTTTTCGGTGCATCTGCACTGGTTTCGTGCGGGTGGCTTTGATGGCTGGGGCAGCACGCCTGCAAGCTGGCTGCGCGGCGCACAAAGCCTGCTGCTGCCCGCTTTGGCGCTGGCTGCTGTGCAAACCGCTTTGCTGGCACGCATCACCCGCGCCGCAGTGCTTGAAGTGCTGCACGAAGACTTTGTGCGCACCGCCCGCGCCCGTGGCTTAAATCGCCGCCAAGTGCTGCTGCGCCATGTGCTACGCAACGCCACCGTTCCGCTGCTTACCTATATGGGGCTGCAATTTTCCAACCTGCTTGCAGGCGCCATCGTGGTAGAAAACGTGTTTTTCCTGCCTGGGCTGGGGCGGCTTGTGCTGCAAAGCATTGCCAACCGCGACTTGATAGTGGTGCGTAACTGCGTCATGCTGCTGGCGGCCTTGGTCATTGGGGTTAATTTTCTGGTCGATATGCTGCACTTGGCGATTGACCCGCGCTTGCGTAGCAGCACCAACGGCACTAGCAGCGCCGCAGCAGAAAGTGGCGCACCGTGAAGCTGCGTTTTTCTTCAACCTTGCACCCCACAGCACAACGCGCCCTGCGCCACCGCGGCTTGTGGCTGGGCGGCGGCATTGTGCTACTGCTTATGGCGCTGGCACTGCTCTCGCTGGTGTGGTCTCCACATCCGCCGCTTGAAATGCACATGGCACGCCGTCTGGCAGCACCCAGCACACGCCACTGGCTGGGCACCGATGCACTCGGGCGCGATGTGGCATCGCAGTTACTCGCAGGGGTGCGTAGCCCGCTGCTGGTTGGTTTTTTTGCTGTAGCTTTGGGGCTGCTGGGCGGCACCACGCTGGGGCTGCTGGCTGCACAGCAACGCGGCTGGGTTGAAGCAGCCGTGCTACGCTTAACGGACGTGGCTTTTGCCTTTCCTGCGCTGCTGATTGCCATCATGCTAGCCGCTGTCTGGCACCCGGGCTTGTGGAGCGCGGCTTTAGCCATTGGCTTGTTTAATATTCCCGTTTTTACCCGCATTAGCCGCGCCAGCGCCCGCGCCATATGGCCGCGCGAGTTTGTGCAGGCGGCGCGGGTTTGTGGCAAATCGCGCTGGCAAATCACCCGCGAGCACATCTTGCCGCATGTGCTGCCCGTGCTCATCGTGCAGGCCAGCACGCAGTTTGCCGTTGCCATACTGGCTGAAGCCGCCCTGTCTTATTTGGGGCTGGGCACACAGCCACCACAGCCCAGTTGGGGGCGCATGCTGGCCGATGCACAAACCCTGCTCTACCAGCGCCCTATGCTGGTTGTGTACCCGGGCGCAAGCATTGCCATTGCTGTGCTGGGGCTTAATCTGCTGGGCGATGCCCTGCGCGACATTCTCGACCCCAAAACCCAAGAGCAGGTGCGCCCATGAGCACTCCAGCCTGCCTCCCTATACGCACACCAGCCCAGCCCCTGCTTGCCATTGAAGGCTTGAGCGTGCAGCTACACGACGCACAGTACAACACAAGCGGCATCAGCACACCCGTGCGCGATTTAAACCTGACCCTGCACGCAGGCGAAACACTCGGGCTCATTGGCGAATCAGGCAGCGGCAAAACGCTGGCCATGCTTGCCGTTATGGGGCTGCTCCCTCATGCTGCCACTGCGCATGGCAGCGTGCGCTTTCAGGGGCAGCAGTTGCTGGGAGCCAGCGAGCAGCAGCTCTGCGCCCTGCGTGGCAACAGCATCAGCATGGTATTTCAAGAGCCAATGACTGCACTCAACCCCTTACAGCGCGTAGGCGACCAAGTAGCCGAGCCGCTACGCTTGCACCAAGGCTTAAGCAAAGCCAGCGCCCGCGCACAAGCCATTGCCCTGCTCGAGCAAGTTGGCATTGCAGACGCAACGCAACGCTGGCGCGACTACCCGCACCAATTCTCAGGCGGGCAGCGCCAGCGCATAGCCATCGCCAGCGCACTGGCGTGCAAACCCGATTTACTCATTGCAGACGAACCCACCACCGCGCTTGATTGCACCGTGCAAGCGCAAATACTCGACTTGCTGCACCGCTTGGCCGCCAGCCACAACATGGCCTTTATCCTGATTAGCCACGACCTGCGCCTGGTTGCCCGCCATGTGCAGCAACTGGCCGTGTTCTACGCAGGCCAAGTCGTAGAAAGCGGCAGCACCAGCGCCATATTTGCGCAGCCTGCCCACCCTTACACCCGCACCCTACTGGCAGCCCGTCCCCATTTGGGCAACATGGCGCACAAGCCGCAGCCATCGCATCTTGCAAACAACCCCACCCAAAGCGCCCCATGACGCAGCTAGCCAACACCGCCCACACCCAGCCTGCCCCGCTGCTCGAGGTGCGCAACCTGCACCGCCACTACCAGCAGCCGCGCCAAAGCCTGCTCGCTGCCCCGCGCACCATCTGCGCCTTAAACGGCATCAACCTCACGCTGCACGCGGGGCAAAGTCTAGGCATCGTGGGCGAATCAGGCAGCGGCAAAAGCACACTGGCGCGGCTCATCATGGCGTTAGATGCGCCCAGCAGCGGCAGCGTCTGGTTCAAAGGACAAAACCTGCATACCCTGCCACCCAAAGCATTGCAAGCCGCACGGCGCGATTTTCAAATGGTATTTCAAGACCCCTACGGCTCGCTCGACCCGCGCCAGCGCATCAGCCGCATCGTCACCGAGCCCCTGCACAACGCAGGGCTTGATGCCGCCACCCTGCACCAACGCGCCATCCAGGCGCTGGCCGAAATTGGCCTGCCTGCCGAAGCCCTTGAACGCTACCCGCACCAATTCTCAGGCGGCCAGCGCCAGCGCATAGCCATAGCCCGCGCCTGCATCAGCCGCCCGCAGCTCATCGTTGCCGACGAACCCGTCAGCGCACTAGACGCATCCGTGCAAGCCCAAGTCCTCAAGCTGCTACAAACGCTACAAACCAGCTTGCACCTCAGCCTCATCCTCATCAGCCACGACCTGGCCATCGTGCAGCACCTCTGCCACCAAGTAGCCGTGCTCTACCAAGGCCGCATCGTCGAATACGGCAACACCGCCCAAGTGCTGCAACAGCCCCAGCACCCCTACACCCAAGCCCTGCTCGCCGCAGCCCTATGAATGTCTGCGCAAAGTCTGCGAAATGTCTACGCCACCAAACGCAAAACACCCCGCAAAACAGGCAAAATAGCCCCAGCAGCACACAAGGCGCAAACAGTGCCGTGTGCAACCCCGTTTATCTCTTACTACAAGACTGCACACCATGATTCGTTTTCCGCTCTTTGGCAACTCCGACGCTGCTGATGCCAACCAGCCTGCCACACCCGCCACCGACAGCAAAGCCGCCGCCAAACCAGCCGCCAGCCACCCGCTAGACGAGGCCACAGGCGGCATCTTCAGCGCTGCCACCTCGGGCGAACGCGCCTCCCGCGTGCGTGCGTGGCTCGCTACCGAACCTGATGCCGCAGCCATGCAAGAAGTCTATAAAGAACTCAGCACCCGCGACAAAGGCGCAGCCCGCCCCCTGCGCGAAAAACTCGACGAAATCAAACGCAGCAAAGGCCAAGAACAACTCGCAGCCGAATGGGCCGCCAAAGCCCAAACACTGCTCCAAGCCGAAAAACTGCACATCGCAGACGCCATGGCCTGGCAGCGCGACGCCGCCAAAGCAGGCGCACCCTTGAGCAAAGAGCCCCTCTCCAACCTCAAAAACCAACTGGCAGAACGCATCAAAACAATAGAAGACCTGCAAACCCGCGTACAAATCCAGCGTGAAGCAGCCGTCCTCTTAGCCCAACGCATCGAGCTGCTCTCCACCAAAAGCTGGCAAGATGCCGACGACGCAGCCAGCGGCCTGCAAACCGACGTAGCCCACTGGCACAGCCAAGCCCAATCGCTGCAACAAGACCCCAGCCTGGGCAACATCGAGCCCAAATACGCCGCCCAACTCGAAGCCGCAACCAATCAACTCCAACTCGTCGCCCAAGCCTTTGCCGACGCACTCGAGCAAACCCGACTAGCCGCCAGCGACAGCAGCCAGCCGCTGCCCCCCGTCCCCGTCTGGGCAGACGAAATCCGCGCCCAACGCGGCCCAGAACAAGCCGCATCCGCCGCTGCATCAGCCGCCAGCGCTGCATCTGCCAGCAGCCAAGACCCCGCACAAACAAGCGACAAACAAGCCGAAAAAACCGCTGCACAAACCGCCCGCAAACTCCAAGCCCAGCAAGCCATCGCTCCCGTCGTTCAGGCACTCGAGCAAGAACTGGCCAACGGCTACAGCAAAACCAGCATGGCCGCAGCCCACGCGCTGCGCAACGCCATGAAAACACACGCCCGTTTTCTTGATGCCGCCATCGAAGCCCAAGCCCACGCAGCCCTGGCCAAAGCAGGCGAACTCGAAGGCTGGCAACGCTGGCGCGCCGACCAAATCCGCCAAGAACTCGTCCAAAAAGCCGAAGCCCTCATCCACCGCGCCACCCCGCCCGAGGCACTGCCCGAAATCGACGAGCACAACACCAACAACACCCAAGCACCTGCTGACGCAAGCGCAGCCGCTGCTGACACACCCTCTACCAACACGCCCGCCGCCAGCACAGCAGACAGCACCGCCACCTCCGCAAGCAGCCCTGCAAACACCGAGCCCGCAGCCGCAAGCCCCCTGCCAAGCAGCCCGCACAGCCCGCGCAAACTACAAGAAGCCCTGCGCCACCTGCGCGAGCAATGGAAACAAACCGACCAAGGCGGCGTACCCAACCACGCCCTCTGGAAGCGCTTTGACCAAGCCTGCAACGAAGCCTACCGCATCGTCGAACACTGGCTAGGCGAAATGAAACAAAACGCCGCCGCCCAGCGCACCATCCGCACCGCACTGCTTGACGAACTCAAAGCCTGGGGCGAACAACTCGCCACCCAATCCAGCCAAGGCACCGCCGACTGGAAAGCCGCCCACCGCGACCTATTCCAATTCACCCGCCGCTGGCGCGAAGCAGGCCACTTGAGCGAAAAAGCCTTTGCCGAACTACAACCCCAATGGAAAGCCGCCCTCCAGCAAGCCAGCGCCCCCTTGCAAGCGGTACAAACCGCCAGCATCGCACTGCGCCAGCAAATGACCGAAGAAGCAGCCAACCTGTGCGCCGCCGCCAGCCTGCGTATTGACGCCATCAAACAACTCCAGCAACGCTGGCAACAAGAAGCCCAACAAATACCGCTTGACCGCCGCCAAGAGCAAAAACTCTGGGACGCCTTCCGCAAACCCATAGACGAAGCCTTCCAGCGCAAAGGCCAGCAGCGCGAGCAAGCCAGCGCCGCCTTGAGCCAGCGCGACCAAGCCGTCCTCAACGCTGCCAAAGCACTCGACGCAGCCAGCGCCAGCGGCGACGCACAAGCCATCCGCCAAGCCATGCAGGCGCTTGAAGCCGCACTCCACGCCCAGCAACAAGACCAAGCGCCCGCCGCACAACCCGCTGCCAGCGCTCCAGAAGCTGCGCCCCAAACTCCAACCGAACCCAGCAGCGAACCCGCCAGCGCATCTAGCGCCGCCCCCGTCATCGCAGCCGATGCAGCAGCGGGCACCGAACCAAGCACTGAACCCAACGTTGAACCCAGCGCAGAATCCAGCGCTGAGCCCAGCATTGAACCTCACGCAACATCCAGCACAGAAACAGCCCCCGCCAACGCATCTGCCCCTGCAACCGAGCCAGCCACCCAAGCTGCCCCGCAAAACAGCGACACCCCCGCACGCGCCCCTGCCGCACCAAAGCCCCTCATCGCCATGCGCGGCGACGACCGCCCAAGCGCCAAACAACCCGCCGCAGCCGCCTCGGGCAAACACACCCAACCAACAGGGCGCGACGCAGCACGCACCGCTGGCCGCGACAACCGCCGCAGCAGCGAGCGACCCGCCAACCCGCGCTTTGCCGACCGCGCCAGCGCACCCCGCGCCCCGCGCTTGAGCGATGCTGCCTTCCGCGCCCAGCGCGACGCACTCGACAACGCACAAGCCGCTCTGCGCAAACTTGCCGCACAAGCACACGGCCAAACCGTCACCCAACTGCTTGATGCCTGGCAACAGCGCCAACCCGAGGCCATTCCCGCAGCCAACGAACTAGGCAAAGCCATCAACAACCAGCAACGCAGCCAATGGCAAGCCGCACTCGGCAGCGCTGCCAGCAGCTCCGCCGAGCAAGCCGCCCAAGCACTGCTACGCATTGAAATAGCCGCTGAAGTACCCACTCCAGCCGAGCACATCAACGCCCGCCGCGCCCTGCAACTGCAACTGCTCACCCGCCGCAACGACCCCGCACCCGCGCAAACCTGGACGCAAGACCTGTCAAGCGTACTTGCTGCACCATTTGAAGACACACAAGCCAAGCGACTGCAAGCCGCACTGCGCGTACTACTCAAACAAAGAAACAGCAACTAAACACCAGCAAAAACAACCAAAACATACTTAAAAAACATTAAAATCCCGCAAAGCACTAATTGAAGTTTATTTTCAATCCGTAACAATACGTGTATCCTATTACTTAAAGCACGTATTACGGGATAATGAGCCGTTATCTATCGCGCCAAAAAAGCGCGAGTAGAAACATTGATAACATTACTTAACACACAGGGCCCTATGGCCACCAGCACGGAGCTTGACTAAAGATGGCTGAATCTTTCTCTTATGACCAACTAATTGCCTCTGGTGAGGGTCGGTTGTTTGATGCAGATAGCGGACGCTTGCCCCTGCCGCCAATGCTTATGTTTGACCGCATTACCCACATCGGCAGCGATGATGGCGCACACGGTCTGGGCAAAATCGTTGCCGAGCTTGATGTCAAGCCCGACCTTTGGTTTTTCGCCTGCCACTTCCAAGGCGACCCCGTCATGCCAGGCTGCCTCGGGCTTGATGCCATGTGGCAACTCATTGGCTTTTACCTCACATGGCTGCGCCTGCCTGGGCGCGGGCGCGCACTGGGCGTAGGCGAAGTCAAATTCACAGGCGAAGTCGACCCTGGCGTCAAACTCGTAACCTACGAAATCCACATCAAACGCGTCATCAAACGCAAACTGAACATGGCCATTGGCGATGCACGCTTGCTCGCTGACGGCAAAGAGATTTACACCGCTACAGATTTGCGCGTAGGTCTTTTCCTGCGCGAAGAAGGCGCCCAGGAGGCTTAATCATGACGAAAAGAGTCATTATCACAGGTTCTGGCATTGTTTCTTGCATAGGCAACGATTGGGCGAGTGTTGAAGCATCGTTGCGCGCAGGCACCAGCGGCATCAAATTTGAACCCCGCTTTGCCGAGCTAGGTCTGCGCAGCCAAGTTGCTGGCATTCCCCAGATTGATATCGAAGCACGCATTGACCGCAAGCAACTGCGTTTTATGGGAGATGCTGCCGCTTACGCTCAAATCGCGCTTGAAGACGCTATCGCCCAGTCTGGCCTTACCCCCGCACAAGTCAGCCAACACCGCGCTGGCCTTATCATGGGCTCGGGCGGCGGCTCACCAGCCAACCAGATTGAAGCGGCAGACACCCTGCGCGAAAAAGGCATCCGCCGCGTGGGCCCTTATCAGGTTACGCGCTGCATGAGCTCAACCGTCTCAGCCTGCCTTGCTACCAATTTCAAAATCAAAGGCATTAACTACTCCATCACGTCTGCCTGCTCTACATCAGCGCACTGCATTGGCGCGGCTGCACAGCAAATCGCTTGGGGCAATCAAGACATTATGTTTGCTGGTGGTGGCGAAGAGCTGTCTTGGGGCATGGCTTTGCTGTTTGATGGCATGGGCGCTATGTCGAGCAAATACAACGAAACACCTGAAAAGGCTTCGCGTGCTTACGATGCCAACCGCGACGGTTTTGTTATTGCTGGCGGCGGTGGTGCAGTGGTTCTGGAAAGCCTGGAGCACGCCCAAAGCAGAGGCGCAAACATCCTCGCAGAAATAGTGGGCTTTGGCGCTACGAGCGACGGTGAGGATATGGTTGCGCCTTCGGGCGATGGTGCGGTTGCCTGTATGCGTCAGGCTATGCAGGGTTTGGATGCGCCTGTTGATTACATCAATACGCACGGCACTTCTACACCCGTAGGCGATATGCAAGAAGTTCTAGCCATGCAAGCAGTATTTGGCAATGACGTGCCCGCATTTTCATCTACCAAGTCGCTTACAGGGCACTCTCTGGGCGCAACTGGCGCTCAAGAGGCTATCTATTGCCTGATTATGCTTAACAAAGGCTTTATTGCAGGTTCTGCCAACGTTGAATCTCCCGACCCTGCCTTGGGCTCTATGCCTTTGGTTACAACAACCAGAGATGTGCAGCTAAACACCATTTTGTCTAATAGCTTTGGTTTTGGCGGCACCAATGCCAGCTTGGCATTGCGGCGCTGGCAGGGTGCTTGATTTTCAAAACCCTATTAGCAACAACAAAAAACGGAGGCTCATGCCTCCGTTTTTTTTAGGTGCATAAAGTTGTCTGCTGCGGCTATTGCTATTGGCATAGCTGCATTTTCGTCTTGCGCATATTGTTTACGCATGGCTTTAAAGCTGATTTTGTGCTGTTTTTTTTGCTACGTTTGCGACTGCCTTAAAAACAGAATATGGCGGCTTTTTAAATTACGGCTTTCACCTGTGCTATTGCGCGGCATCAAGCAAAAAACTTGGTTTGCTTTCTGGCGTCTGCCACCATTTTCACGCTGCTTATCGCTACAATAGGCGCTGTCTGCAGCGAACGTGGCTTTATATTTCCTTGAACCAATGCTCATAGAGCCCGGGCATGGAAAATCGCATTACCAGCGTGATCGTCTCGCGTCAGATGAACCCAAGGTTTTGTTGACCTAGCCCACCTGAACCCCACCGTTCAGGATGCGACCGCGTTCATGCTGCAGACCCTTTCTTTTCAGCAGAAAATGCGTTGTTTGCACTGCTGCTTGCAGCGTTTCTTGGCTGCAGTCACTCCCCCCCAAAAAAACCATGCAAACGCTTTGCCGCTTTGCTTAAAGTATTTTAGAAAACTGTGCCTGTCTGCGGGCGGCTTGCAGGTGGCGGTCAAACAGCATGGCTACGGCGCGTACAAAGTACCAGCCTTGCGCTGTAACGCTAAATCCATCTGGGCGTATTTGCACCATGCCTTGGGCTTGCTGCTGCTGCAGTTGCTCCAGCTCGGCGGCAAAGTATTGCTGGCAGTTGATTTGCCAGGCTGCTTCAATGCTGGCGTAATTCAGCTCTCCCTGGCACATGATGGCCATGATGACTGCGCGGCGAATTTGCTCGTCACGGTTGAGGCTTAGGCCGCGCTCTATGGGCAGGTGGCCGCTATCAAGTGCTTGTTGGTACTCTGGCAGGGTTTTGGCGTTTTGGCTGTAGGTGTTGCCTACTTTGCCTATGGCTGATACGCCCAGCCCTATAAGGTCGCAGTCGGGCTGGGTGCTGTAGCCTTGGAAGTTGCGCTGCAAACGCCCTTGCTGGCGGGCTACAGCCAGTGCGTCGTTTGGCAAGGCGAAGTGGTCCATGCCTATGTAGATGTAGCCAGCTTCGCTAAAAGTTTGCAGTGATTGCGCCAGCATGCGTATTTTTTCATCGGCTGCGGGCAGTTTATAGGCATCAATGCGGCGCTGCGGCTTGAAGCGCTCGGGCAGGTGGGCGTAGGCGTAGAGCGCAATGCGGTTGGGCGCTAGCTGCACGACTTGCTGCAAGGTGGCTGCAAATGAGGTGGGCGTTTGCAGTGGCAGGCCATAAATCAGGTCAAGGTTGATGGATTTGAAGCCTGCTGCACGCGCGGCGTGTACCAGTGCAGCTACTTGTTGCGCGGGCTGCTCGCGGTGTATGGCTTGCTGCACGCCGCTATCAAAGTCTTGCACGCCAAAGCTGATGCGGTTAAAGCCCAGTTGCGCCAAGTGTTGCAGGCGCTGGGCATCTACGGTGCGCGGGTCTACCTCGATGGAATATTCACCGTCTGGCAAGAGCGTAAATGCCTGACGGATGGCGCTCATTAGCTGCTGGAGTTGCGCGTCATTTAAAAAGGTGGGCGTGCCGCCGCCCAGATGCAGTTGCGATACGCTTTGCTTGCCCCCAAAATGCGCAGCTTGCAAATCTATTTCGCGTTGCAGGTATTGCAAATAGCTTGTGGCTGCATCGGTGCGCTGCGTGACGATTTTGTTGCAGGCGCAAAAGTAGCACAGCGATTGGCAAAAGGGCAGATGCACATAGACCGATAGCGGCTGCGCGCCCTGCGCTGTCTGTTGCTGCGTTTGGCGCTGCTGCAAGGCGGCAAGGTAGTGGCTCTCGGCAAAGTCCGCATGAAAGCGGTCGGCAGTGGGGTAAGAGGTGTAGCGCGGCCCGGATATGTTGTAGCGGGCAAGCAGCTCGGGCGTAATGGGTGGGGGTTTCACAAGAGGCGTTTCGCAAAGGTGGTGGCAGTAACGTTGTTAGCGGGCTGCATGCTGCGTATTATGCAAGCACACCGCTAAAGGCTAAGGCTGGGTAGTGCGCACGCTGCCAGAGGCGATTTGCTCTACGCCCAGGTTGGCTAGTGCGTCGGCCTTTTCGTTGCCAAAATCGCCCGCATGGCCTTTAACCCAGTGCCAGTTGATTTGGTGGATGCCGCCATGCACCAGTGCATCAAGCTGCTGCCACAAGTCGGCATTTTTTACGGGTTGCTTGGCAGCGGTTTTCCAGCCTTTGGCCTTCCAGCCATGAATCCACTCGGTAATGCCTTGGCGCACATACTGGCTATCCAGATACAACTCAACCTTGCACGGGCGCTTGAGTGCCTGCAAAGCCTCTATTACGGCCATGAGCTCCATGCGGTTGTTGGTGGTGAGGGCTTCGCCGCCAAAAAGCTCTTTTTCGTGCTTGCCCGATTGCAACCATGCGCCCCAGCCGCCAGGGCCTGGGTTGCCTTTGCAGGCACCGTCGGTATAAATTGTGACTTGCTGCATCAATGTTTTTCTGTTGTGTGGTTGAGATGTTGCTGTATGGCTGGCGCAGTGTTATGCGCTTGTCTGGCCATTTTCCAGCGAGGCTGAATCATACGCATACCGCACACCCGTTTAATCGCCTGAAAAAAATATACCCCACCCAGATATGGCCACCAGCGGTCGCCCGCTGCTTCAAGCCAGTGCAGGCGGTTAAACCACTTTGCACTTTGCAGCCCAGGGCGATAGCCGCCAAATTGCCCCGCTTGCACCTCCAGCCCCAGCAACTGCAACCAGTCGCGCAAACGCCTGTAGCCGATTAAATCATCTACATCTGGAATAAACGGTTTGTATCTTGCGCCCATACGCTGCGCCAGATTGCGCCCGCCTTGCTGCAACCCCCATAGGCTTGCTGGATTAAATCCAATAATCAGCACCCGCCCTTCTGGCACCAGCACACGCGCTACTTCGCGCAAGGTGGCGTGGGGGTTGGCGCTGGCTTCAAGCGTATGCGGCAGCAGCACCAAATCCAGGCTGTTATCCGCAAATGGTAACGCTACAGAATCAAGCACCAGCGCGGCTTGCCCGTGCGCGGCTGGTGCTGGCTCACACTCGGTACAAGCCAGCCAACGCTGCTGCATGCGGCTATTACGCAACAAGGGCAAATGCGCTGCGCCAATCTGCAAGGCATGGTAGCCAAACAAATCGCTCGTAGCGCAATCACATCGCGCAAGCTCCCAGTCTTGCAAATAACGCCCAGCAGGTGAATCGAACCATTGCGCCAAATTTATAATCTGCCCAGACATTTGCTCCACCCATTTACCTTTAAAACTACCCACAACCACCCCATGAAGCTGCTTGCCCTGCCCGCGCTGGCCGACAACTACATCTGGATACTGCATAACGGGCAACAAGCGCTCGTTATTGACCCTGGTGCGCACGAGCCTGTTACAGAGTTTTTGCAGCAAAACAAGCTCGCCTTGGCAGCTATTGCCATTACCCACCACCATGCCGACCACGCTGGCGGCGCAAACGCCTTGTACCGCAACTGCCACAACAGTGCCACCCAAGTGTACCTGCCCGCTACTGATGGTTTGCCTGATAGCCTCTTTGCCGACATTGCGCCAGCCGCTATTCGCCGCTGCAGCCAAGGTAACGCCATGCACGTGCTGGGGCTAAACATGCAGGTTATAGACACGCCTGGGCACACGGCTGGGCACATCGCGTATTTTTTCAACGCCCAGCCCCAACTCCATGCACCCGTGCTATTTTGTGGCGACACCCTCTTTTCTGCTGGCTGCGGCCGCCTGTTTGAA
>JAGONG010000072.1 GCA_017993135.1 Allobrachymonas sp. | reverse complement strand
TATACTGCAAAATCATATAGAACAAATCAGTTTTATTACCTTGCACAGACTTGCACCAGGAGGCACGCCCATGAAACTACTTGGAAAAACCGCCATCGTCACTGGAGCCAGCTCGGGTATGGGGCGCGAAATAGCCGCCCTTTACGCGCGCGAAGGCGCCAAAGTGCTAGCCGTAGCCCGCCGCGCAGAGCGGCTCGAAAGTCTGGCAGCAGAAACCAAAGACTATTCTGGCCAGATAATTGCCCACACCGCCGACATGTACGACAGCGCCCAAGTGCAAGGCATGGTGGATGCCGCCATAGCCCACTTTGGCAAACTCGACATTCTGGTAAACAACGCAGGCATCATGGACAACATGGCAGGCGTGGCCGACTTTGATGATGCGCTGCTTGAGCAAGTCATGGCGCTCAACGTCAAAGCCCCGCTCATTGCCACACGCCAAGCCATCAGGCACTTTTTGGCAACAGGCGGCGGCAACATCATCAACATGGCATCTGTAGCGGGCTTATCGGGGCACATGGCAGGCGTTATCTACACCGCCAGCAAGCACGCCGTGCTGGGCATCACCAAAAACACCGCCTACACCTACGCGCACCAAAACATCCGCTGCAACGCCATCTGCCCAGGCTCCATCAGCACCGAAATAGCCAGCGCAGCACATATCAAAAATATACACAGCCAAAGCGCCGAACGCTACGCACTGGCCTACCCCATGAACCCCCGCGCTGGCGCAAGCAGCGAAATTGCAGGCATTGCGCTGTTTTTAGCCAGCGACGATGCCTCATACATCAACGGCGCACACATCGTTGCCGACGGTGGCTGGACGGCGTAAGCAAAAACCTGTGCCAAGAGATATTGGCGCAAGCCCCGCTCGCTCTGAATAGCATATCTCCAGCACACCGTCATTCCCGCGCAGGCGGGAATCCACTTCAGCTTTCAAACAAGGCATGGATTCCCGCCTGCGCGGGAATGACGATAATGAGTAGCTGGCTTGGTGAAGGCGTGGGGCGGGAATTCATTCTCACGCATACATCCATGCATACATGCATACATGCACACATCTCACGCAAACATCTACGCATACACGCCCGCGTTGCGCTCGGGGTAGCTTTCATACACATGCTCAAACACCGCCGCACACTTTAGCTGGTACAACTCTGGCGTGTAGGCTCGCGGCAGGCCAGTATCGAGCGCATCTTCAATGCCCAGTTTCACTTGCGAGCGTGCCGTTGATTTCTGCCGCCAATTAAGCACCAGCAGCTCTTTTAATCGTGCCAGCAACTCACGCGCTACTTTTTTCACCTCGGCGCGTTCTTTGGCCGATAGCTCTGGCGCGGGGCGCGTCAAAATGTCGAAAATAACCAGTTCTTCTTCGCTCATCTGCTCGCGCACATGGCGCTGCTGCTCATCGTTCAAGCTGCCAGAAAGCGCCATCAATTCGTTGTACAGCTCCTCAATGGTGGCGCTGCCCGCGTTGTATTTTTCAATCAGCTCCTCAAACTTTTCAGCAAAGTTGGCGCGGGTGCGGTTGATTTGCACCATCTTTTCCAGTTGGGCGCGGATGGCGGCTTTAAGCACCTCAAGCTCGGTGTTTTTGTGTTTCGACTCCTTAAACCGCTGCGCCAGTGCCTCAAAGTTGATTTTCGACAAATCCAGCGGCGGCGGTGCGTGCTCGCGTATCTGGTGGCCCGTAATAGACACATCAAGCAAGCCGCCAATCTGCCCGAGCACCTGCGCAATATCTGGCGGGTTGGGGTTGAGGCGGGCTTTTATGGCTTCGGCCAGCGTAGCAAGGCAGGCAATGCGGCTGGCAAACTCCAGCGCCAGCGGGTCGGGCTTTACGGCGCGGTACAGCGTACTTGCCAGCCGCTCGTGGGCAAAAAAATCACGTCGTATGGCTTCGGGCGCAATCAGCGCGTTTACGCCATCGTCCATGTGCAGCAGGCGTTCCATGCTGCCTGCGTTCAAGGCTTCAATCTCTGCCAGCAGCACACCCTGCGCGGCGCAAAAGGCAGTTGCATCGGCTACAGACTGGCGCAGCTCTTGCAGCAATTGCTTTTTATCTTGTACAGGGCTTTGCCCGTTTTTGCCTGCGCCGTAAATGGCCAGCGCCTGCTCCAGTGAGGCAAACACGTTGGCGTAATCCACAATCACGCCACTGTGCTTGCCCGGAAAAACACGGTTGGCGCGGGCAATGGTCTGCATCAGCGTGTGGTTGCGCATGGGTTTGTCCAGATACACCGTCGAGCAGCTAGGCGCATCAAACCCCGTCAGCCACATGGCACAGACAAATACCAGCCGCAGCGGGTCGTCCACATCCTTAAAGCGCTCATCAAGCGCGGGGCTTGATTCGTTCATGCGCAAGCGGTGCGGCTCAATATCCAGCCCCAGCGCCTGCATCTGTGCAATTTCGTTTTGCCCGGGCGACACAATCAGCGCCATATCGGTATCGTTTAGCAGCGCCAGCCGCTGGCGTAGCGCATCGCGCCGTGCATCAATGCGCGCCTGCTCGTGCGACATTGCGCCGCCATTTGCAGCTTGGTAAGGCACTTGCCCCAGCTCTTGCTGCACGCGGGCTTTTTCGGCAGCCCAGCACGCCTGCACCTTGTTATACATGCGCAACGCGGTGGCCTTGTCTATAGAAACCACCATCGCCTTGCCAATAAAGCCCCTGCCCAAAAAGTGCTGCACAATATCTTGCGCCACCACATCAAGGCGGTCGTCACGCGTAATCAGGTGGTATTGCCGCCCCAGCGTTTTTTCCAGCTTGTCTTGCTGCTCGGCATCCAAATCGGCATCTTCAATCAGGCGGTAAATATCGTCATTCAAATCAGGGTTAATCAGTTGCAGCTCAGGCGTGCGGTTTTCGTAAAACAGCGGCACCGTAGCACCATCTTCAATCGACTGCTGAAAATCGTAAATCGACACATAATCGCCAAACACTTCTTTGGTGCGCTCCTCGCCCGCAATCAGCGGCGTGCCTGTAAACGCCAAAAACAGCGCACGCGGCAAGGCCGAGCGCATATTCAGCGCCAGCGTGTCGTACTGGCTGCGGTGCGCCTCATCGGTCAGCACAATCACATCGTCGCGCTCGCACAGCATCTCGGCCGTTTGAAACTTATGCACCAGCGTAAACACATAGCGGTGGTTGCCGCGTAGCAACTCGCGCAAGTGAGCGCCACTGCTGGCGTGGCAGGCATCGCCCTCGGCAGGGCTTACCGCGCCTGTGGCCTTGAAAGTTTTGGCAATCTGCTCATCAAGCTCCACACGGTCGGTCACCACCACAAAAGTCCAGTTACCCGCCAGCTTGCGCAACACCTTTTGCGCAAAAAACACCATGGCAAAACTCTTGCCGCTGCCCTGCGTCTGCCAAAACACCCCGCCGCGCCCATGCCCCATCTGGCGGGCTTGCAGCATCGAGGCAATGGCATTGTTCACGCCCAAAAACTGGTGGTTTTGGCTGATGATTTTCACCAGCCCCGCCTTGTGCTCCGAAAAAAGCGTAAAGTTTTCCACCAAATCAAGCAGGCGGGCAGGCTGGCAAGTGCCGCGCAGCATCACCTCCAGCGACACACGGCGCGGCTCGTCTTCGCGCTCTACCCGCTTCCACTCTGCCCAGCGCCCCCAATCAGCCGTAAGCGTGCCAACGCGGCTATCGGTGCCATTGCTGGCAATCAGCAGCGCATTGCTCCAAAACAGGGCGGGTATCTGCTGCTTGTAGTGGCTCAGGTTTTCGTCAAACGCCGCCCGCGCAGGCACGCCCGGCTTTTTAAGTTCGATGACCACCCACGGCAGGCCATTCACAAAACCCACCAAATCGGGGCGGCATTTATACATCGCCCCCGTTACGCTGAACTGGCTAACCAGCAAAAAATCGTTGTTTTCGGGGCATTCCCAATCCACCACGCGCAAGCGCTCTGTGCTTTGTTCGCCCTGTGCGTTATCGGGCACCGATACCGTAATGCCATCTTTCAGCAGCGCGTACAGCTCGCGGTTGGCGGCTGCCAGCGGCATGGCCGAGCGGTCGCGCGTCAGCGCATCAATGGCGGTTTGTATCGCCTCGGGCGGTAAAGAGGCATTCAGGCGGCACAGCGCCGAGCGCAAACGCTCAACCAGCACCACCTCGCCGCGCGTCTCGCGCCCAAGCAGGCTGCCAGCGCCCAAAGTCTCGTCCATAGCCGATAGCGTTTGCCAGCCCATTTCGGCAAACAGACGGATGGCGGGCTGCTCAACAAGCTGGTCTTCGGTGTAGGCGTGGGCGTTCATAAAAGATAATACTCCGCTTATCGGTAGGCCATAATATTTTCTAACAAGCTGGTTTCGATAGGTTTTTCGTTAACGTTTTGCTTGTGGAGTCTTGAAGCGCTACTTTTAATATTGTGGAGCGTAAAGCTAAAAGTAGACTCCGCAAAGATAATAGTCGCCATTCCAGACTCCACAAATATCAGATTACCGTCCGGCCTTCAGCCAGATTAATCAAGCGTGGAAAGCACAATGTAGACGGCCTTCGACCGCTACCTGGCCGCAGTTCACGCAAGATGCCTGTATCCCGCATTTGCCGTAACAAGCCCTGACCGGTCTTCTCATGAATGCCAAACTCCCGAAACAATTGCTGTGCCAGATCCGACGAGCGAAAAATTGGTTTGTTAAAAATAGCATCAAGCACATGCACCGTGTACTGCGAACGCGTAGCTGCCTGAATAGCCAACTTCATCTCTTCATAAAGCGCTTGAATCGCCGTCACACGCTCACTGTTCTGGGTTGCTTGAATGGCAATGGCCTGTAAAAAGAAAACCAGCCAACCGTTCCAGTCGCCATCTGCCGAGATTGCCTTTAGCCGCTGGTAGTATCCTTCCCGATGGTTCTCTAGATATTCTGAAAGATAAAACATCGGCTGCGACAGCGCACGTTTTTGATACAGAAACAATGGAATCAAAATGCGGCCAATACGGCCATTACCGTCTTTGAACGGATGCAACAACTCAAACTGGGCGTGCACAATGGCAGACTGAAGCAGAAAATCAACATCATCACTGTCAAGGTAGCGCTCCCATGCCTGCAAATAGTCTGGCAGTTGCAGTGGGTTAGGTGGAACAAAGCTTGCCTCTTCAATCGGGCTGCCGTGCTTGCCAATCCAGTTCTGATCTTTGCGAAATTCACCGGGCGTTTTATCTTTTCCGCGCACGCTATTCATAAGAATGCGATGCAACTCACGCACAAAGCTCAGGCGAATCGGGTAATCCTTCAAATGTTCACGCGCCGCATACAAGGCTTGACGGTAATTGGAAATTTCCTGAATATCCTGAAACTTTTCACCCTCTTTCAAAAGCCCGGCTTCCTGCTCCAGCACCTCATCAACGGTTGCCTGCGTTCCCTCGATTTTTGATGACAGCACGGCTTCCTGCGTAGTGAGCGGTGAGAGCATCACTGCTGGATTCGGAATGCTCTGCAACAAGCCGTCATAACGCGCCAAAGCCGCATTGGCTTGCCCAACCAAAGGCAAAAGCACACGATAATCAAGCCCCGACAAAGGCAATGCATTGGGAACATAAGGCTGCATGGTTAGCTCCTTGATCTTGTAAAAAAACAGCAAAGCTCAGGCATAGGGAATCGTCTTCACATCAATCTGGCCAGAAAGCAGGCGCGGCAGCAGCAG
>JAGONG010000042.1:11469-19080 GCA_017993135.1 Allobrachymonas sp. | reverse complement strand
AAATCAATAAAAAACGTGGTTGAAAATAGCGCGAAAAATGTTTTTATGGTGTATTGCTTGCCAAAATAGAAAAATCCCAAAAGCACAAATGGCACGCTCACAAATAATAAAAGTGTGCCTACGCTCAAGGAGCTAAACAGGTAATGCAAAATCAGCGCCAGCCCTGTGCCGCCGCCTGTAACAAGGTTGTTGGGCGAAACAAAGCAGACTACGGCAAAGGCCATGAGCGCCGTTCCGCAGAGAACGTACAGATATTGCAGGGCTTGAACGTGTTTTTGGTTTTTCATGGGCTTGGCTGGCGGTGTTTTTTGAGCGCAAAACGCCAATGCTGCACGGTTGCATGCTGGCTGGTGTTGTGCGTATAAGTCAGGGAGAAATGCTGCTGCCCGTATTGGGCATAGATGCCGCCGTAACGCAAGCCCTGAGGCAGGGTTGGGCGGCGCAGGTGTGCGCCCGCTATTTTGACAGAGGCGGCTTGAAAAAGCAAATGGCCGCTTCGCGCCTTGCTTTCTGTATGTTATTTGACAGAAGATGGGCGCACATACTGAAAGATAGCGAAATATAAGAGCTTAAGCGCAACTGTGCGGCGGGGTGGCGCTGGAGATTCTCTGGTGCGCAAGAGGGCTTTTGCTGCTTTTTTCTGTGCTTTTCTGATGTGGTTACAGCGTTTTGCATATCTTTTGCGCCCTCTGCGTTCTGCCCCCGCACCCGTGCCCGACTTGTTTCTAATCTGGTAAAAACAGGGCTTGCAGGTCGCTTAGAAAGTCAAAGCCGTGCTCGCTGGGCCAGACGTTGTGCAGGTCGCTGTGCAGCCAGCCGCGCTCTTGGGCTTGTTGCAGTGGGCGCTCGATGGCGTTGGCTGACAAGCCTGTGCGGCTGCAAAAGTCTGCCAGTGCAAAGCCAGCGCGCAGGCGCAGTGCGCCAAGCATGTATTCAAATGCCAAATCAGCGCGGGGCACTTCGTGGGCTTGTGCCAGTGCTTGCCCTGCTAAGGCTTGCTGCATGTAGCGTTGCGGCTCGCGCAGGCGCACTTGGCGCACGATGCGGTGCGGAAAGCTCAGTTTGCTGTGCGCGCCTGCGCCTATGCCTAAATAGTCGCCAAACTCCCAGTAGTTGCGGTTGTGGCGGCAGTGGTGGCCGCTGCGGGCGTAGGCCGATACTTCGTAGCGTTGCAGGTCGCAAGTGGCGGTTTGCGCGGTGATGGCGTCGAGCATGGTGTAGGCCAGGTCGTCGTCAGGCAGGTGGGGCGGCGGGTATTTGGCAAAGAAGGTGTTGGGCTCAATGGTGAGTTGGTAGATGCTCAGGTGTGGCGGGGCAAAGGCGAGGGCTTGTGTTAAGTCGTGCTGCAAGCCCGCAAGGGTTTGCGCGGGCAGTGCGTACATCAAATCCAGATTGAAGGTGCTAAAGGTGCGGGCGGCTTCGCTTAAAGCGGCGCTGGCTTGCTCGGCGGTGTGGATGCGGCCAAGCGCGTGCAGGGCGGCATCGTCAAAACTTTGCACGCCTACCGACAAGCGGGTAACACCTGCTTGCGCGTAGGCGGCAAAGCGTTCGCGCTCGAATGTGCCGGGGTTGGCTTCGAGGGTGATTTCGCACTCGGGCAGCAGCGGCAGGCGGGCGCGTACGGCGCTGAGCAGGCGGGCGATGGCTTGCGGGCTAAACAGGCTGGGCGTGCCGCCGCCCATAAAGATGCTGTAAACGGGGCGGCCCCAAATCAGGGGCAGGGCGGCTTCCAAGTCGGCGAGCAGCGCGGCGATGTATCTGTCTTCGGGAACGCTGCTGGCGCTTGTATCGGCACTGCCAGAGTTGCTCTCAAGCGGCTGGGCAGCGTGCGAATTGAAGTCGCAATAGGGGCATTTTTTCAGGCACCAAGGGATATGGATATACAGCGATAAAGGCGGTAGCGCCTGCAATTGCAACAGACCTGGGCGCAGGTAGTGGGCGGGCTGCTGGTGCAGCAGTGCGGCATCGCCTGTGGCGGGTGCGTTTGGGGCGCTTTGTATGCTGATGGTGGCGGGCGGTGGCGGCGGTGTGGGGTTCATGGCGTGGCGGGTGTGCCTGCTTGGTTGCGGCTTGCCGCCTTGTGCGCGGCAGGGGCAAATGGGTTTGGGTAAATTGCTTGGGCAATCTGCGCGGGTAGCTTGGGTTTGCGGCTTGGATTGGCCGATTGAATGCTTTTATGAACTGGTGGTGCTAGCCGCTGCAGGCAGCCAGTTGGTGCGTAGCAGTTGCAGCATGGCAGCAGCGGCTTGCCCACGGTGGCTGAGGCGGTTTTTTTCAGCAGGGGGCAGCTCGGCAAAGGTTTTGCCTAAAGCGGGCAGATACAGCACGGGGTCAAAGCCAAAGCCGTTGCTGCCTATGGGCTGGCGCGTGATTTCGCCTGTGGAGCGGCCTGTGGCAACCAGCGGCTCGGGGTCTTGCGGGTTGCGTACGGCTACCAGCGTGCAGACGAGTGCGGCGCGGCGCTGGGTAATGCCTTGCATTTGCTCAAGCAGGGCTTTGACGTTGTTGTCGTCACCTTTGGGTAAGCCAAATTGGGTGGCGTAGTAGGCAGTTTGCACGCCAGGCAGGCCGCCAAAGGCATCTACGCACAAGCCTGCATCATCGGCAATAGCGGGCAGGCCGCTGTGGGCGCTGGCGTGCCGCGCTTTGGCAAGGGCGTTTTCCAAAAAGGTGTGGTGCGGCTCGGGCGCTTCGGGAATGCCGAGCGTGCCTTGGGTGATGAGGGTAACGCCCAGCGTGCCAAATAGCTCTTGCAGCTCGGCCAGTTTGCCCGCGTTGTTGCTTGCTAAAACGATTTTCATGGCGGTGCAGTGCGGCTTAGGCAGCGGCCAGGGCTTGCTGCTGCATGTGTTGGAGCTGGGCAATGCCTTGCTCGGCCAGTGCAAGCATGGCATCAAGCTCTTGGCGGGTGTAGGGCGCGTCTTCGGCTGTGCCTTGCACTTCAATAAAGCGCCCATTGCCGGCCATGACTACGTTCATATCGGTGGAGCAGTTGGAGTCTTCAACGTATTCCAAATCCAGCAGCACTTGGCCTTGCACCACGCCTACAGATATGGCGGCTACCGCTTCGCGGATGGGGTTGGCGGCTAGCTTGCCTGCTGCTATCAGGCCAGCAACGGCATCTTGCGCGGCAACATAAGCGCCTGTAATGGCAGCGGTGCGCGTGCCGCCATCGGCTTGCAGCACGTCGCAATCGAGCGTAATGGTGCGCTCGCCGAGCGCTTGCAAATCAAACACTGCACGCAGCGAGCGCCCGATTAAGCGCTGGATTTCTTGCGTGCGCCCAGACTGCTTGCCTTTGGCGGCTTCGCGGTCGCTGCGGGTGTGGGTGGAGCGCGGCAGCATGCCGTATTCAGCCGTTACCCAGCCTGCGCCACTGCCTTTGCGAAAAGAAGGCACTTTTTCTTCTACCGAAGCGGTACACAGCACGCGCGTGTTGCCAAATTCAATCAGCACCGAGCCTTCGGCGTGCATGGTGAAATTGCGGGTGATGCGCACGGGGCGCAATTGGTTGGGGGCGCGCTGGGCGCTGCGGGTAAAGGTAGTCATGGCAGGGGTGGAGTTAAAGGCAGGGAAAAGGGATAAAAATAAAACGGATAAAAACAAAACGGCTCTGGGAGTAACACAGAGCCGTTGTAAGCCAATGCACGGGGCTATCTTTTAATGGGTTGGCGGCTGATGGCGGCATTGATTTCGGCAATGGAGCGCTCAATTTCGTCATCGTCTAAAAACTCGGAATCATCAATCATTTGCGCGTGCGGCGCTTGAATGGTAGAGGCAAACACGCCCTCAAGAATGCTGTCGGTAACCACTTCCGATGCGCTCTTAACCGAAGGCATATCCCACGATACACCCAGCACGGTGGTGTTGTCGCACGAGTCACCGCCACGGCGCAATGCGTCTTCAACCATATTAGGCAAAAGCAAATCCAGCGGCTTGCCTGGGGTGGTCATATGCTGCACGATTTCATCGTCATTCAGGTTAGACCACAAGCCGTCAGAGCACAGCAGCAAGCGGTCTTTTTGGCGCAGCACCATAGGCAGCGACACGTCAAAAATCGGGCGCGTAGGCGAGCCAAGGCAGGTAAAAAGCACACTGCGGTTTACATTGGTGGTGTCGCCCACAAAGCGTTCGCCTTGCTCCATATAGCTGTGGTCGCGCGTGCGTAGCAGCAAGCTGCCATCGCGCACCACATACAGGCGCGAGTCACCGCAATGCACCCATACGGCGTGGCCGTTTTGCAGCAACAGGGCAACCAGCGTAGTGCGCGGCGTATCTGACAAGCCCTTGTCGCCCGCGTAGCGCAAGATTTGGTGATGTGCAGCCAGCAAGCCGTCAGAGAGAAAATCCGAAGGCTTTTTAATGGTGGGCTTGGCATGGCGCTGAAACAAAGAAGCCATGGTTTGCAGCGCCAGTTGCGCAGCAATTTCGCCCTCGGCGTGCCCGCCCATACCGTCTGCAAGCACAAACAAGGCTGCATCACGGGTGTAGCAGTAACCCATGCGGTCTTCGTTATTTTTGCGGCCACCTCGGCGGCTTAACTGGAATACATTGAATTTCATGGGATGTTACGGCTATGCATCGGACCGAAAAATACGGGTTAATGCGTTGATTTTGTTGGCAGCTTTGGGTTCGGGAGTGAATGAAGTTTTCAGTTTGTCGGTAAACGACGCTTCAGAAAAACGCCGCACAGCATCAGAATCAAGCTCTTTAACCAAGCTATATACCGATTGTGGCCGTGCCAATGGGTCGAGAGCCATACACCACTCCACCATTTCAATCAGATTATCTGAATAAATTTTACGCATTTTCGACAGCGCCAAACTCAGCCTGTCTTTTTCAAGCCGCTGAGGTGCCGCATTGGGCGGGTAACCCAGCATACAAACAAACATACACGCGCCAATAGCGTAAATATCTGTCCAAGGCCCCAATTCGGCCTTGCGCCGATACATTTCAGGGGCGGCAAAACCAGGCGTATACATGGGGCGCACGAAATTGATTTCGTGGTTAATAACCTCACGCGCAGCGCCAAAATCAATCAACACAGCGCGGTCTTGGTTGGTAACAAAAATATTGGCTGGCTTAATATCCAAATGCAGCATGCGGTATTGGTGCACAACGCGCAGCCCCATTAAAATCTCATCAAACAACGAGTAAATGGTTGATTCATGAAAGATTTTCGGTTTTTTCAACGAACGGGCAACCAGCACAAAATCTTGCAGCGATGCGCCTTCAAGCAGGTTCATCACCATATAAACGGTTTCGTTTTCGCGAAAGAAGTTAAGCACCCGCACCACCGAATCGTGCGAAATCTGCGCCAAAGCGCGACCTTCTTCAAAAAAACTCTTTAGCCCCAGTCGGTACAGCGATGTTTTCTCAGGGGCAATAGTGGGTTTTTTCTCGCCCACCGCACGCGTACACAGCGCCGCTGGCATATATTCCTTAATCGCCACCGTATTGCCTTTGGCATCAACCGCTTTGTAAACAATACCAAACCCCCCCGTGGCAAGCTGCTGCACAATGCAATAATCACTGCCCAGACGGGTGCCTGGAGGCAATGGCGCTGGTTTAACTTTGGCAGGAGCGGCAGATGGCATTAGAAAATATAAGCAAATTCAACACAAAAACTGGCAAAAGCTATACTTCAACGTTTAGGCTATTGCCAATATAGAAAGGTAATGTATGCCAGTTTACAGCATGACAGGCTACGCGTGCCTGCAATCTTCGTATTCGCCCAGCCAGACTGATGAAAAAAGCACACCATTGCCAGAAACTTGCAATTGGCAATTAACGCTTGAATTGCGCTCGGTGAATAGCCGCTTTTTAGACCTTGCACTCAAGCTCCCCGAAGAACTGCGCCCATTTGAAGCCGCCTTGCGCGACATGGTGCAAAAAACCCTGCGCCGAGGCAAAGTAGAGCTGCGCGCCCAGCTCAGCGCAACCAGCGGCCACACCCACCAGCCAGCAGCGCCCAGCCCTGCAACGCTGCAAAAACTCATCGCCCTGCAAGACAGCGTACTGGCATGGATGCCGCAGTCGCGCCCGCTGGCCGTAGCTGAAATACTGCAACTCGTAGCCAGCCCGCGCCCCAGCCTGCCAGAAAGCACCTTGCGCCAATGGCTGCTACAAGAAGCGCAAAAACTGCTTGGCAGCCTGCAACAAGCGCGCCAAACCGAAGGCGCACAACTTGCACGCAGCCTGCAAACCCGCATCGAACAACTGCGCGAGCTATCGCAACGCGCCACGCCACTCATCCCGCAACTCGTCACCCAGCAGCGCCAACGGTTTTTAGACAAATGGCAAGAAGCCCTGCAAATAGGCGGCGCAGCGGCGGGCGGTAAAGCTGGCGGCACAGTCACGGCCGAAACCGCTGCCGACCGCGCTTTAGCCGAAGCCACCGCCTTTGCACTGCGCATAGACGTAGCCGAAGAACTCGTGCGCCTGCAAGCCCATCTCGACACAATCGAAACATTACTCAAACAAGGCGGCGAACTAGGCAAACGGCTCGATTTCATCATCCAGGAGCTGCACCGCGAAGCCAATACACTCGGCTCCAAATCAGCCACACTGGAAACATCGCACATCTCAGTCGATATGAAAGTGCTGATTGAGCAAATGCGCGAGCAGGTACAAAATATCGAATAACCCGCCCCTCAAAAAAGCAGAAAGCCCACACATGAGCACAGCAGTCGACTACCCAGGCAACCTCTTTGTAGTAGCAGCCCCCAGCGGCGCAGGCAAATCCAGCCTGGTCAAAGCGCTAATGGAGCTGGATACAGGCGTAAAAGCCTCCATCTCGCACACCACCCGCCCCCCGCGTGGACAAGAAAGCAATGGCCGCGAATACTACTTTGTTGATAACGCACGCTTTGACCAAATGGCAGCCAATGGCGACTTTCTGGAATGGGCCAACGTCCACGGCAACCGCTACGGCACATCGCGCCAAGCCGTACTCGAGCGCATCAGCAACGGGCAAGACGTGCTACTCGAAATAGACTACCAAGGCGCCTTGCAAGTACGCCAGATATTCCCCAAAGCGATTTTGATATTCATCCTGCCCCCCAGTTGGCAAGAACTGCGCGCGCGCCTGGAGCGCCGTGGCGAAGACAGCGCCGACACCATCGAAACCCGCATCAAAAACGCCGAAACCGAAATGTCCCAAGCTGGAAAATTCGATTTCGTTATAATCAATGAGTTATTTGAACTCGCGCTGTTCGACCTCAAAACCATCGTACACGCACAGCGCCTGCGCTACACCGCGCAAAGCCGCGCCCGTGCAGCCACCTTCGCCGCACTGCGCATTGCCTAAACCGCACAAACAAACACCCCCCTTTATTGCTACCAACTGGAGTTACCCGCATGGCCCGCATCACCGTTGAAGACTGCCTCACCCAAATCCCTAACCGCTTCCAACTCGTACTCGCTGCAACCTACCGCGCCCGCATGCTCAGCCAAGGCCATGCGCCACGTGTACAAACCCGCAACAAGCCTGCAGTAACAGCACTGCGTGAAATCGCAGCAGGCAAAGTAGGCGTTGAAATGCTCAAACGCGTACCAGGCTAAACGCAAACGCAAACGCAAACGCAAACGCAAACGCAAACGCAAACGCAA
>JAGONG010000042.1:3760-11369 GCA_017993135.1 Allobrachymonas sp. | reverse complement strand
AAACGCAAACGCAAACGCAAACGCAAACGCAAACGCAAACGCAAACGCAATAAGCAAACGCCAAACAAAAAAGCACCCGTGGGTGCTTTTTTTATAAAAAAAACCGCATATAAGCAACGGCAAAAGCCGCGCCCAACCCAGCACAAGCCCACCCCACTTTTGCTACACAACCGCCCATGAACCAGCCAGCAGACAGCAAACAAGCAGCGCCCATGCGCATCGACAAATGGCTATGGGCAGCACGCTTTTACAAAACCCGCGCACTAGCCGCAGAAGAAATCCAAAAAGGGCGGGTGCAAATCAATAACAAACCCTGCAAACCCGCGCGCGAAATCGTCTGTGGCGACACCATCAGCCTGCGCCAAGGCCTAGCCCTGCGCACCATAGTCGTACAAGCCTTAAGCAAACAACGTGGCAGCGCACCGCAAGCGCAGCAGCTCTACAGCGAAACCGCCGAAAGCATAGCCACGCGCACCGCACTAGCCGAGCAGCGCCGCTACGCACCCGAGCCCGCGCACAGCTTGCAACAAGGCCGCCCCACCAAGCGCGACCGCCGCCAAATGCAACAAATACAGCAAATGCAACAAACACACCAGCCCAGCCCCGACAACTGGAACGGCCGCTGGAGCGCCTCAATCGACTAATCGCTAATGAGCCGCATACAAGCAAACTCAAGCAGCTTCAAGCAACCAAGCGGCTGCAAACCGCCCCCAAACGTAGATAATCAAAGCAACCCATTTTGGCATTGCGCCCCAGCCACCCTCACCGACGCAGTCCCATGAAGCACCGCATCCGTTCCCTGCAAGAACTCAAACACATCAAAAAACAAATAGACCAGCAACACGCAGCCGAGCAAGCGCGCGCCCATGCTGCCAAACAAGCGCGTATACGCCAGCAAAACGCACAAAAACTCTTTGCCCAAGCCATTGGCAAAGTGCAACCCCTGCCCGCGCAGCACCACAACCGCGTGCAAGCACAAACCACCCCAGTAGCCCCGCGCCCCTTGCAGCGCGAACTAGACCAACAACAAGTACTCAAAGAAGCACTGAGCGACGCATTCGATGTCAGCAGCCTGCTAGAAACCGACGAAACCTTAAGCTACCGAAGCCAAGGCATAGGCAGCGACGTTATACGCAAACTGCGCCTCGGGCACTGGAGTATCCAACGCCAGATAGACCTGCACGGCCTGCGCCGCGACGCAGCCCGAGAAGCGCTTGGCAACTTTATTCGCCAAAGCCAGCGCCAAGGCATACGCTGCGTGCGCGTAATTACGGGTAAAGGACTGGGCTCGCCTGGCAAAGAATCCATCATCAAGCACAAAACCTACGGCTGGCTGGTGCAGAAAAAAGAAGTGCTCGCCTTTGTGCAGGCACGCCCATCTGAAGGCGGAGCAGGGGCGTTGGTGGTGCTGCTGGCTGCCGCGTAAAGCTCAAGCGCAACCCCCGCTTTTGAACCCGCTTTTGCAGCACTTCTGTTGCAACACCGCTTGAGGGCACATCACGGCTACGATGTGCGAGGATCTACAAAACATGCGCAAGCGAGCAGCGATATGTAGCGCTTACGCTACTGCCAAAGCCAAAGCCAAAGCCAAAGCCGTTGCGATGAAGTTGTAGAAGGGGGAGGTGTGCAGTGTGCGCAAGCTAGAGTGGCTTTTGTTGCCAGGCGCAAAAAGAAAAGGCTTCATTGATACATACTTTGGTACATATCCAATGAAGCCTTGAAGTAAAAAAGCTGTTGAAAATCAACAACTTAAATACCTGGCGGAGTGGACGGGGCTCGAACCCGCGACCCCCGGCGTGACAGGCCGGTATTCTAACCAACTGAACTACCACTCCGCGTGGTAGCTGCTTTGCACTTCTTGCGAAGTCAAGTGCAGCCAAACTTGGCGACCCCACGGGGATTCGAACCCCGGTACTCACCGTGAAAGGGTGATGTCCTAGGCCTCTAGACGATGGGGTCAAAACCTAAGAACTTCCGTTCAATTTTTTGGTGGAGGTAAGCGGGATCGAACCGCTGACCTCTTGCATGCCATGCAAGCGCTCTCCCAGCTGAGCTATACCCCCAATTTTGCTTACGCTCTTCGCTTGTTTCGATGTTTGTGTATCGTTACTTGCGAAGCTCTGAATTGTATGCCATTTTTTAGCGTTTTTGCAATCTTTGCAAAATATTTTCGCGTTTTTGCAAAAATAAAACTGCATCGAGTGATGGGGTGTGGGCTGTGCCCATGACCAAGACGCGCACGGGCATGGCGAGTTGGGGCATTTTAAGGCTATTTTCGACCAGTGTTTGTTTGATGGCGGCTGATATGCCTGTTTTGTCCCATGTGCAGGTTTGCAGGGCTTGGGCGAGTGCGTTTATGGCGGGTTGTATGGCAGGGGTGATGTGTTGGGCGAGGTCTTCGGCGCTGGGGTTTACGTCGCGGTAGAAGGGGTGTACCCAGTTTGCCAGTTCGACAAGGGTTTCGCAGCGGTCTTTGAATAGGGCGCAGATGGCGGGCAGGCGGCCGTCTTGGAGTTCGGCGCTGCTGATGCCAGTTTGTTCGACGTGGGGTTGCACGAGGCTGGCCAGTGTTGCATCGTCGGTGGCTTTGATGTGTTGGCCATTGACCCAGCGCAGTTTGGTTTCGTCAAACTGGGCGGCGCTGCGGCCGAGGTGGTCGAGGTTGAACCATTGCAGGAATTGTTCGCGGCTGAAGATTTCGTCGTCGCCGTGGCTCCAACCCAGGCGTGCAAGGTAGTTGACGAGGGCTTCGGGCAGGTAGCCTTCTGCTTTGTATTGCATGACGGGTTTGGTGGAGGGGTCGCGTTTGCTCATTTTTTCGCCGCGTTCGTTGAGCACGGTGGGCAGGTGGGCAAAGACGGGGGGTTCTTGGCCAAAGGCGCGGAAGATGTGGATTTGGCGCGGGGTGTTGTTGACGTGGTCGTCGCCACGGATGACGTGGGTGATGCCCATGTCGATGTCATCGACTACGACGCAGAAGTTGTAGGTGGGTGTGCCGTCGGGGCGGGCGATGACGAGGTCGTCGAGCTCGCTGTTGCTGAATTCGACGCGGCCTTTGACTTTGTCGTCCCAGCCGACTGTGCCTTCTTGGGGGGTTTTAAAGCGCCATACGGGCTGGATGTCTGCTGGTATGGGGGGGAGGGTTTTGCCTGTTTCGGGGCGCCAAGTGCCGTTGTAGCGGGGTTTTTCTTTGTTGGCTTCTTGTTGGGCGCGTAGGGCATCGAGCTCTTCTTTGCTCATGTAGCAGGGGTAGATGTGGCCGCTGGCTTTGAGGGTTTCGAGGGCGGCGCGGTAGCGCTCCATGCGCTGCATTTGGTAGTAGGGGCCTTCGTCGTGGTGCATGCCGAGCCAGTTCATGCCTTCGAGGATGACGTCTACTGCGGCTTGGCTGTTGCGTTCGAGGTCGGTGTCTTCGATGCGTAGGATGAAGTCGCCACCAGTGGCACGGGCGTAGGCCCAGGGGTAGAGGGCGGAGCGGATGTTGCCCAGGTGGATGAAGCCTGTGGGGGAGGGGGCGAAGCGGGTGCGGACTTTGGTTGTGGCTGTCATGGTGGCTAAGGTGTGTATTTTTGTTTGGGTTGTTTGGGTTTGGTGCGCTTGGGCAGCGGGTTTAGTGGCCGAGGTTGTCGAGGCCACGGGCCAGGTCGGCGCAGATGTCGTCGGGGTGCTCAAGGCCTACGGCCAAGCGGATGAGGTTTTGGACTACGCCAGCGGACTGGCGCTGCTCTTCGCTGAGTTTGCCGTGCGAGGTGGTGGCAGGGTGGGTGATGGTGGTTTTTACGTCGCCCAGGTTGCTGGTGATGCTGCAAAGCCGGGTTTGGTTGATGAGGGTGAAGGCGTTGTGGCGGATTTGTTCTGGGGTGGCATCGCCCGCGCGGGTGCGTACGCTAAAGGAGAGGACTGCACCGCCCGAGCCGCTTTGTTGCTGCATGGCGAGCTGGTGCTGTGGGTGGCTGGCCAGGCCTGGGTAGTAGACGTGTTCGATTTGAGGGTGTTGTGCCAGCCATTGGGCGATGTGCAGGGCGTTGGCGCTTTGGGCTTTGACGCGCAGGGGCAGTGTTTCTAGCCCTTTGAGGACAATCCATGCGTTAAAGGGGGAGAGGGTCATGCCTGCGGTGCGCACGATGGGCAAGAAGGCGGTGTTTGCGAGTTCTTCGCTGCAGCATAGTGCGCCTGCCATGACGCGGCCTTGGCCGTCGAGAAATTTTGTGCCTGAGTGGATGACGATGTCTGCACCGAGCGCCATGGGGCGTTGCAACACGGGGGTGAGGAAGCTGTTATCGACGGCGAGCAGTGCGCCTGCGTTGTGGGCGATGTTGGCGAGTGCGGCGATGTCGCACAGGTCGGTGAGGGGGTTGGTGGGGGTTTCGGCAAATAGCAGGCGGGTGTTGGGGCGGATGGCGGCTTGCCAGTCGCTGGTGCGGGTTTGGGCGACGAAGCTGGCTTGTACGCCAAATCGGGCCATGATGTTGCCGAGCAGGCTGATGGTGCTGCCAAACATGGATTGTGAGCAGACGATGTGGTCGCCTGCTTTGAGTAGCCCCATGCATAGTGCCAGTATGGCCGACATGCCGCTGGCTGTGGCGACTGTGGCGGGGGCTTGTTCGAGTGCGCTGAGGCGTTGCTCAAAGCTGCTGACGGTGGGGTTGCCTGTGCGCGAGTAGGTGTAGCCGTCTTCGGGGTGGGCGAAGTTGTGGGCGCAGGTGCTGGCGTCGGGTTGCACAAAGCTGCTGGTGAGGTACAGGGCTTCGCTGTGTTCGTTGTATTGGCTGCGGGGCAGGGATTGGCGTATGGCTTGGGTGTCGGGGTGCCAGTGGGGGTTGTGGGTGCTGTTGGTGGTGTTCATACTGCGGGTTTGGTGTGGCTGGTGTATCTGGCAAACGCGGGGGGGTGTTTGCCAGATACTGCTGTTTGGCTGTTGCTTGGCTGCTGCTTAGTTGGCACTGTCTGCGTTGGGCAGGGTCAGGCGCGAGGTGGCGCTGCCGTCTTCGTCGGGGGTTTTGGGGCGCTCTTGCTGCATGCGGGAGATGTCGCAGGCAGAGATGTCGCCAGTGACGTAGATGCCGTCGAAGCAGGATGCGTCTACGTTTTTGATGGCGGGGTTGAGCTCGGTGATGATGGCTTTGAGTGCGTCCAAGTCTTGGTAGATGAGCGCATCGCAACCGATGGTCTGGCGGATTTCTTCAACTGTGCGACCATGCGCAACCAGTTCGGCTTGCGTGGGCATATCGATGCCGTAGACGTTGGGGTAGCGCACGGGTGGCGCAGCACTGGCCAGATAGACTTTGTTGGCACCTGCGTCGCGCGCCATTTGCACGATTTCGCGGCTGGTGGTGCCGCGCACAATGGAGTCATCTACCAGCAGCACGTTGCGGCCTTTGAATTCGCTGGGCACTACGTTGAGTTTTTGGCGCACTGACTTTTTACGCACCGATTGCCCTGGCATGATGAAGGTGCGGCCAACGTAGCGGTTTTTGACAAAGCCTTCGCGGTAGGGACGGCCGAGTTTTTGTGCCAGTTGCATGGCGCTGGGGCGGCTCGATTCGGGGATGGGGATGATGGCATCAATTTGCGATGGTGGCACGATGGAGACTACGCGCTGCGCCAGTGTTTCACCCATTTTCAGGCGGGCGCGGTAAACCGATACGCCGTCGAGTTCGGAGTCGGGGCGAGCCAGATAGACGTATTCAAACAAGCACGGGTTGAGCACGGGCGCATCAGCGCATTGCTCGGTGCTGATACGGCCTTGCAGGTCGATAAATACGGCTTCGCCAGGGGCTACGTCGCGGCTAAAGGGAATGCCCATGCCTTCAAGTGCCACCGATTCGCTTGCCAGCATGGCGCAGCCATCGTCGTTGTGCCCCATGCACAGCGGGCGGATGCCGTGGGGGTCGCGAAAGGCCAAAAGGCCGTGGCCAGAAATCATGGCGATAACGGCGTAAGAGCCGCGCAAGCGCTTATGCACAGCGCGCACGGCGGTAAAAATATCGTTTACTTGCAGATTTTGCCCATTGCTGCTGCGCCCGAGTTCGTGGGCGATGACGTTAAGCAGCACTTCGGAGTCGCTCTCGGTGTTGATGTGGCGATGGTCGGTATGGGCAAGCTCGGTGCGTAGCTCTTGGGCATTGGTCAAGTTGCCGTTGTGTACCATAACGATGCCAAACGGGGCATTGACGTAAAAGGGCTGCGCTTCTTCTTCGCTGTAGGCGTTGCCCGCCGTGGGGTAGCGCACTTGCCCAAGCCCGCAGTTGCCAGGCAGGGCGCGCATGTTGCGGGTGCGAAATACGTCGCGCACCATGCCTTTGGCCTTGTACATGGAGAATTTACGATCCATCTGCGTGGCAATGCCAGCAGCATCTTGCCCGCGATGCTGTAGCAGCAGCAAAGCATCATAGATGAGCTGGTTTACATTGTCCTTGTGCACCATTGCGACGATTCCACACATAGCTTTAACCCTTCTTCGTTACAGAAAATGCGCCAGATTTGCAGATGTGCGCACAGCCGCATGCGTTATGGCATGTGGTGCGGCACTTGCAGATGCTGGCACTTGATGTTTTGTTTGCAGTGCTGGCGGCAACCATTGCTGCACTTGCTTGGGCAGCACTGGCGCAATAGAGCGCAATGAGCCATCGAGCAAAAAAGCAGCTTGCGAGTGCCCCCACCATGCTGCTTTATGCATAGGTGTAAGCCACACCACCAGCGTAAAAGACCACAGCAGCAGCATGGCACGCAGCAGCCCAAAGCCCATGCCCAAGGCGCGGTCAAATGGGCGCAAGCCCACTACAGTTAAACCACGCTGTGCGGCACTAGCCAGCAGCCCAAGCAGCAGCAAGACAGCAATAAATACCAATAAAAAGGTCAGCACATATTGCGCTTGCACGTTACTGGTAAGCCAGTGGGCGGGCCAAAGTTGCTGCAATACGGGCGTGCCCCAATGGGCAGCCACAAAAGCGCCTGCCCAAGCTGTGAGTGCCAGCACTTCAAAGGCAAACCCGCGCCAGCAGCCGATTAAACAGGAAAGCAGCAGCACCCCAGCGCAGCACGCATCAAATACGCCAAACTCAGCCAGATGCCAGGGTGTAGCAGTGTTTACGGGCATAGCGTTGTGGGTGCTTAAAGGCTGTAAGTAGAAACGGGCAGCCCGAGCGCTTTGACTTTGGCTGCGGCTTGCTCCATTTGCTGGCGCGTGCTAAACGGGCCGAGCCGCACCCGCGTAATTTGCTTGCCGTTTTGGGTGATTTGCTGGGTGTAGTTGTTCAGGCCAGCGGCTGAGAGCTTTTGGCGCACGCTTGCCAGTTTGGCATTGTCGGTATAAGCGCCTACTTGCACTACAAAGCGGCCTGTTTCTGGCAGGGCGGCTTTGCTGGTTTCTTTGCTGGTTTCTTTTTTGCTGTCTTTTTGGGGTTCTTTTTTCGGTTCTTGTGTCTGGCGGCTGGCAATCAAATCATCAATCGTGGCGGCTGGTTTTTTGGGTGCGGCGGGGGTGGTGCGCGCTGCAAGGGCGGCTTCGTTTTTGGCGGCAGCGGCTGCTTTTGCCTGTGCTTCTTTGGCTTCTTTGGCTTGCGCTTCTTTTGCCTTGGCTGCGGCTACTCTTGCTTCGGCGGCTTTT
>JAGONG010000042.1:0-3660 GCA_017993135.1 Allobrachymonas sp. | reverse complement strand
GGTGGTGCGCGCTGCAAGGGCGGCTTCGTTTTTGGCGGCAGCGGCTGCTTTTGCCTGTGCTTCTTTGGCTTCTTTGGCTTGCGCTTCTTTTGCCTTGGCTGCGGCTACTCTTGCTTCGGCGGCTTTTATTTCGGCTGCTTTTGCGGCGGCTTTGGCATCGGCAATTTTTTTCTCGGCGGCTTGGTCGCTGGCGGTTTTGGTTTCTGCTGCTTTGGATTGGGTCGCTTTTGTTTCGGCAGTTTTGCTTTGGGGAGTTTGGGTTTTGGAAGCTTGGGTTTGAGCCGTTTGTGCTGCTTGTGGCTTTTGTGCCGCCTGTGTTGCCTGTGCAAGCTGCGCAGTTTGTGCGGCGGGGCTGGGTTCTACCAGTTGCTCGTTTTCAGTCAGGCTGTTGCTCGCGGCTACGGTGGCGGCGAGGTGGGCGGGTGTTGCTGTGTGCTCGGGCAGGGGCGCTGTGGCAGTGGGGCTGGTAGCGGGGCTTTCGCTATCTGCCTTGCCTTCAATGGTAATGGGTGTGGCTGGCGCAATGGGGCGCGGGGGTGCGTCGAGCAAAAATGGCAGGCTGATTACGGCAATAAGCACGAGCAGGCTTGCACCAATGAGGCGATGGCGCGCACGGCGGCGTAGCGCCAAGATGTCTGGCGGCAAGGTCAGGTCGTCTGCGGGTGGTGTTGCAGTGTTTTCGTTGTTGCTGCTGGATGTTCGGTCGCTGGAAAATGCCATACCCTAAGCTCCGAGCTGGTTGTTGCGTTGGAGGGAAGTGCCGTTTTAGTCAGGGGTGGCTGCTGGTGGCTTGGGTAAACCTGCTTGCAGCACTCCGCCTACGGTGAAGAAAGAGCCAAAGACTACGATTCTATCAGCGGCAGCCGCGGCTGTCAGGGCGGCTTGCAATGCCTGCTCTGGGCTGGCAAAGGTTTGGCTGCTTGCGGTTGTTAGGCGCTCGGGCATGTGGGCGCTGGTGCTTTGCCAGAGCGTTTGCAGCTCGGCGGCGCTGGCGGCGCGCTCGGTGGGCAGGTCGGTGAAGTACCAGTGGTCTACCAGCGGGTGCATGCGGCGTAGCATGTCGGGCAGGTCTTTGTCGTGCATGGCACCGCACACCGCATGGGTGGCAGGGTGGTAGCCCATTGCGTCGAGGCTGGCGGTGAGTGTGGCTACCGAGTGCGGGTTGTGTGCCACATCCAGTATGAGTGTGGGTTGGCCTGCGATGACTTGAAAGCGCCCTTGCAGCGCGACTTGCGCGAGCCCCATGCGTATGCCTTGGGCGGTAACGGGCAGGCGTTCGCGCATGGCGGCAAGCGCTGCGAGCACGCCCGCGGCATTGACGATTTGGTTAGCCCCGCGCAGTGCAGGGTAGGCCAAGCCCGCGTAGCGCCGCCCGCGCCCTTGCCAGCTCCATTGTTGGCGGTCGCCCTCGGTGGCAAAGTCGCGCCCGTGCAGCCACAAGTCAGCGCCTATGCTTTGAGCGTGCTCTAGCAGGGTGTGCGGCGGCAGCGGGTCGCCCACAATGGCGGGTTTGCCTGGGCGCATGATGCCTGCTTTTTCTATGGCGATGGCTTCGCGCGTGTTGCCTAAATATTCAACATGGTCAATATCAATGCAGGTGATGATGGCGCAGTCGGTATCAACCAGATTAACCGCATCAAGCCGTCCGCCCATGCCTACTTCAAGTATGACGGCATCAAGCGGCTGGCTGGCCAAGCAATCCAAAATCGCCAGGGTGGTAAATTCAAAATAGCTCAGCGAAATATCGCCCCGCGCCGCTTCAACAGCGGCAAAGTGCGGGCATAGGGTGGCTTCATCGACTGGCTGGCGGTCTATTTGGCAGCGCTCGGTAAAGTGCACCAGATGCGGCGAGGTAAACATGCCTGTGCGGTAGCCGCTGTGGCGCAAAATGCTCTCCAGCATGGCGCAGGTGGAGCCTTTGCCATTGGTGCCTGCTACGGTAAAAACGGGGCAGCTAAAGCGCACGCCCGCGCCGCCGTGCATACGGCTGGCTACGCGGCTGAGGCGCTCTAGTCCCATGTCGATAGTGCTTGGGTGTAGCTGCTCGCAGTGCGCCAGCCACTGGGTGAGGGTTTGAGGGTGTTGCATGGGGTGTTATTGTCGTACCAAAACGCCAGTTGGCGGCGCAATTTTTCTTGCCCACGGCATAATGCCGCCTATGCAACACAATCAAGCCGCACCCGTTACCGTACCCGCCACAGTGCCTACTGCCGCAGCCATTACCGTTTACGGCATAGCCCAATGCGACACCGTAAAAAAAGCCCGCGCATGGCTGGCAGAGCAGGCACTTGACTACCACTGGCACGACTTTAAAAAGCAAGGCGTGCCGCAAGCCTTGCTGGAGCAATGCCTGCAGCAGTTTGGGCGAGATGCACTGATTAACCGCAAAGGCACTACTTGGCGCAAGCTCGATGCAGCCACGCAAGCCGCAGTGGTGGATGATGCCAGCGCCATTGCCTTGCTCTTGGCGCACCCCAGCGCCATCAAGCGCCCCATCATTGACTGGGGCACTCAAACTGGGCAAGGGCGTTACACATTGGGCTATACACCGCAGCAGTGGCAGCCAGCTTAAATATTTGCCCAGACAAAAGCCATGCACTATCTAGTTGAAATTGCCATCTGGCGCTACCTGAGTCTGCACTGGCGTGGTGCGTTGGGCTGGATATGGCTGATTACTGGCATCTATCTGGCCATACGCATCATCTTGCAGCGCCGCGCACCAGCCGCTACGCTGGCATGGATTATGGCGCTGTGCCTGATGCCGCCCGTAGGGCTGTTGATTCACCATTTTTTCGGGCCGCGCAAAATCAAGCGCCAATCCATGCGGCGCTTGCACGGGCAAACCCTGCTGCGCGCGCATAACGACCTCAGCGCCCTCAAACTCAATCCGTTAAGCCCACCCACGGCTGCGCTGCAACACAGCCAACTGATACAAGCCAGTTGCGGCCTGCCGCCCTCAAGCTGCGAATCTATCGAGCTCATCAATGGCGGCGGTGCAACGCTTGACGCTTTACTGCAAGCCATTGCACAAGCGCGTTGCCACGTACACCTTGAATACTACATCTACGACCCCGACCAAACGGGCACCCAGCTCACCCATGCCCTGATTGAAGCCTTGCAGCGCGGCGTAAAAGTGCGCCTGCTGGTCGATGCCATTGGCTCAGCCGCCTTCCTTGGCAGGCGTGGCAAGGCTTTGCGCGGGCAATTTGCGGCTGCAGGTGGCGAGTTGGCAGTATTTCACCCCGCTTGGCTCGACCGCTGGCGCCCGCTGGTCAATCTGCGCACCCACCGCAAAATCGTCGTGTGCGATGGCGCAGTAGGCTTTACGGGCGGCATCAACATCAGCGACACCGAAAACGAGCACCTGTTTCCCAGCACCGCCTACCGCGACACCCACATGCGCTTGCAAGGCGCAGCCGTACGCTGGCTGCAATACGTTTTCTTGCACGATTGGGTGTATGCCAGCGGCAAACACGACTTTGAAGAAGAAATACTCGGCTGCGCCCAGCCCGGCCCCTATGCCGTGCAAATCGTTGCCTCTGGCCCTGACGGCTCAGGCCAAGCCATCCACCACAGCATGGTGCACGCCATCAACATTGCACAGCACCGCATCTGGCTGACAACGCCCTACTTCGTACCGACCGAGCCCGCACTGTTTGC
>JAGONG010000071.1 GCA_017993135.1 Allobrachymonas sp. | reverse complement strand
CTGCCATAGCCTACCGTAATAGACACCGTCTGCCAGACCTGCGAATCAGACAAAGAACTGTTTTCCACACGCTGATTTACCAGCATGTCGTTGGGCAAAATGGCTTCCACACCAGTCAAATCACGAAGAACGGTATAGCGCGCCGTAATATTGGTTACCGTGCCAGTAAAGCCATCTACCTTGATGTAGTCACCAATACGCACACTGCGCTCTGCCAGCACCACAAAGCCACTGACATAGTTTGATGCCAGCTTTTGCAGCCCCAAGCCCACACCTACGCCCAACGCGCCACCAAACACCGATAGCGCCGTCAAATCAATATCCACCGCCCGCAAGCCCACCAGCAAGCCCAGCAACAATAGCAATACGCGCAGCGCATTGCTCATGATTTTGCGTAACGACAACGTGCTGCCCGTAGCAGAGCGCAGCAAGCGCGACTCAATCAAAGAAGCCAGCCACAGCGAAAGCAGCAAAGCCATTACCACCGTTACAGGCGCAAATAGCAAGCCAAGCACGCTTGTTTTGAATGAACCTACACGAATCTGCATCTCGTCGAGCTGCTGCAGCAACAGAGGCAACAAGCCGCTAATCCACAGCACCACGCCAATCCAAATCACCCACGATACCGTGCGCTCCAGCACCCGCGCCCAGCGCCACTCTTTAAACGTCAAGCGCAAAATCTTCACCAGTGCGCGAATCACCAGCAGCGCAAAAATGGCAGCCAAAGCCAATCGAAACAATGAAAACCGCAATGGCACGCGCATTACCAGCGAAGCCGCATAGGTGCTTGCCAGCCACAAAGAGGGAAACAGCAAGCCGTCATAACTGCGTCTTCCCAAGGTTACCGTCGTATGCTCTTGCTCAAGCCCAAACCATCGAATCATCAGCTTGCGCAGCACATACACAGCCGCCAAAGACAGCAGCCCCAAAGCGCTAATCACCACTACCTGCTTGAACGTGCCAGGCTGCTGCAACTGCTCTAGCCACTGCGCCCATTCTTCAAAAACCAATCCGTTTGCATTCTGATTCATTGTGTTTCCATATCCTGATTGTTCCAGCACCAGCATTCACACTAGCTGCAGCTTTTGCAGCCACTGTAGCTTTGGTACAAGCTGTAGCTGTAACAATTACTTGCGTTGCCGTTTCGCCTGCACTGCTGCGCGTAAAGCTACCCGCTTTTTAAACCATTTATTTTTTACTCGCCAGCACCAGCACTCCAGAGGCGATTAAGGCAATACCACACCACTGGCGCAATGTGGGCTGCTCGCCCAGAAAAACAAAAGCCAGCAGCACTACCAAAACCAGACTGGACTTATCTACCAACGCCACCTGCGCCGTTTGCCCGATTTGCAGGGCGCGAAAATAGCAAACCCAGGATGCGCCTGTTGCCAAGGCCGATAGCGCCAGAAAAAGCCAAGTTTTGGGCGCAATCGTTTGCAAACTGCCCCACTTACCTGTTGCCACGACAAAACCCGAAAGCAGCAGCACAACCATGCCCGTGCGCAGCAGCGTTGCAAAATCCGAGTCCAGACTTTGAATGCCAACCTTGGCAAAAATAGTTGTAAGCGCCGCAAACAACGCGGAAAGCAGTGCCCAATACAGCCAGCCATGCCCATGCAAAGAAGTGTCCATAAAAACCCCTTTCAAGCAGTGATTTGCCAGCCGCCTGCCAGATGCATGTCAGCAGCAGATTCTTGTCAGCAGCAGTTGCACACCAGCACGACCGCAGGCGCAAGCCGCCCAGTTTGCGCCTTGCACCCATTACACATTGAAGATTAACCCAAAGACTGGCCGCCCTGCAGCACAAAACTGCCATCTTCGCGCGCTACCAACACGCCATTTTCTTCAAAGTGCTTAATCACTCGGCTTACCATCTCGCGCGAAGCGCCAACCATTTTGGCCACATCCTGGCGCGAAACCTTTTTACGCAAAATTTTCTCGCCATTGCCATCTTCTTCGTCCATATCCTGCAACACAGACAGCACGCGCGCATACACATCCATGAGCGCCAAGGAGCGAATCTGCTTGTCGGCCTGGCGCAGCCTGTGCACCAGACTGCGCATGACGCTATCTGCCATTGGCATGTTTTCCTGCAAGCAGCGCACAAAAGCATCGCGCCCGAGCACCAGCATATCTGTTTGCCCCTCAGAGCGCACCGTTGCCGAATGCGGCTGCCCATCAATCAAACTCATCTCGCCAATGCAGTCGCCCACATCCAGCGTAGCAATAATGACCTCCCGCCCACGCTCATCTTGCGAGAGCACCCGCGCCTTGCCCGCCAGTATCATAAAAAGCGCATTAGACACCTTGCCCTGCTCCACAATCAACTCGCCGCGTTTGTAGCGCTTTTTCTGCACCGAAGCCGAAACAATGCCCGATTGCATCACAGACAAATCTCTAAACATCGGCACACGGCGAATCAAATCCAGATTTGAAACAATAGCCATTTAACTTCTCCTTGCAAGCCTGATGCAGGCCAATACAGCGAACATAACCCAATGTGGTAGACACATCCAAGAGATGAAACTACGCGTAATAAACTGCTTGGTGCCAGGCTAGTAAAATCCCACTAATTACTGTGGCTTTTCAAGCCCGTTCAAATAGTTTATATTTTCGTTAAATGTCATAATCTGACATCTTATTTTCTCCCCCGCAATCTTACAGGTACAAACACGATATGACTACACCACAACACGCAAAAGTCCTGATTCTTGGCTCTGGCCCAGCGGGCTACACTGCTGCCATCTACGCCGCCCGCGCCAACTTGCAACCCTTGCTCATTACAGGCATGGCGCAAGGCGGCCAGCTTATGACCACCACCGAAGTTGATAACTGGCCTGCCGATGTAGCAGGCGTGCAAGGCCCTGACTTGATGCAACGCTTTCAAGAGCATGCCGAGCGTTTTAACACACAAATCGTATTCGACCACATCAACGCCGCCGATTTAAGCAAGCGCCCCTTCACGCTTACAGGCGACAGCGGTACTTACACCTGCGACACACTCATCATCGCCACAGGCGCTTCAGCCAAATATCTGGGGTTGCCCTCCGAGCAAGCCTTTATGGGGCGTGGCGTAAGCGGCTGCGCCACTTGCGACGGGTTTTTCTACAAAGGCCAAGACGTCTGCGTAGTGGGCGGCGGCAACAGCGCCGTAGAAGAAGCCTTGTATCTCAGCAACATTGCCAGCAAGGTTTACCTCATTCACCGCCGCGACACCTTCCGCGCCGAAGCCGTCGTCATTGACAAGCTCATGGACAAAGTGCGTGAAGGCAAAATCGTGCTCAAACTGCACGCCACCCTTGATGAAGTGCTGGGCGACGACAAAGGCGTAAACGCCGTGCGCCTGAAAAATGTAGACACTGCCGCCACCGAAGATGTTGCCGTGCAAGGCTGCTTTATCGCCATTGGCCACGCACCCAATACAGAGCTATTCAAAGACCAGCTTGAACTGAAAAACGGCTACATCGTTACCCGTGGCGGGCAAAACGGTTTTGCCACCCAAACCAGCATGGCAGGCGTATTCGCTGCTGGCGACGTGCAAGACAACAACTACCGCCAAGCCATCACCAGCGCGGGCACAGGCTGTATGGCTGCACTTGATGCGCAGCGTTTTCTGGAGCAAGAGGCGTAAATCCCGCCGCCTTGCGCGCGCCATCAGGTGCTCTGCAAGCCCCTGCACATCTGATGCCCTTTTTTGCCAATCTATGCCAAGGCTGATAGCATTGCTACGCCTTGGCATCATCTTTATTCATGCACGACTTTTCATAAGGAGCCTTCACCATGAGCCTGCCCAACTACACCGAACACACCCGCGCCATCTCTGCCAACCTCACCCCTTTGCGCAACGATATGCCCGACTTGATGAAGGCATTTGGCGATATGGCCGCTGCTGCCACACGCGACGGCGCACTGGACAAAAAAACCAAAGAGCTGATTGCGCTGGCGCTGGGTGTTGCTGGCCATTGCGATGCCTGCATCGGCTTTCACGTCAAAGCACTGGTTAGCTTGGGCGCAACTTTGCCCGAAATAGAAGAAGCACTGGGCATGGCCGTGTATATGGGAGGCGGCCCTTCGCTGATGTATTCAGCCAATGCGCTGGCTGCATACAAAGAGTTTAGCGCCCCCAAAGCCGAGTAAGAGGCAGGCACAAAAACACGCGCCACGCAAGCACGTTTGGCTGCATAAAGTTTGCTGGCTTAAAGCGCGTGCAAACCGCTGTGCTTTAAGCCGAATCTTTATCGGAAAGCACCCTGCGCCGCTGAAATAAGCCTGTTGTTCTAGCGCCTTGCCGTGCAAAACGCTCACGCCGTGCTGTTTTAGGGTCTACCAGCAAGGGGCGGTATAGCTCAACCCTGTCGCCATCACGCAAAACGTGCTCGGGCGCAACCTGCTTGCCCCATACGCCACACGCCCAGCCGCCAGCGGCTTGTGCCTTGGCATCTGGCTCGGCAGCTTGCAGCATGGCTTGATGCATGACTTGTACTTGGGGCAACTCACTGAAGCCAGCCGCTTGCAGTGCCTGCCAAACAGTGCTGCCCACGGGCAATTGCAGGTGCTTTTCAACAACCGTGCGTGCCTGCGGCGCATAAACGGCAATAATAGTGACAAGCGTTTGCTCTGATAAAGGGCATGAGCCAGATTTTGTTTCAGCCATAAACCTTTTTTGCCCTTTGGATAAAAGCATCCACCATGTTGCAGGCGATTTTGTCAAACAAGGGACCCACCAAGCGGGCTAGCAACAGGTTGGTAAAGCTGTAGCGCAGTTGAAAGTCGATACGGCAGGCGCGGGCGTTATCATCGCCCACTGGCGCAAAACGCCATTGCCCGCTTAACTGCGAAAATGGCCCGCGCACCAAATGCATATCAATCTGCTTGCCGGGCTGCTCAATATTGCGCGTGGTAAAACTCTGGCGCACGGCGAACAAGCCAATGCCCACCTCGGCAATTTTTCCTTCAGGTGTGGTTTGCAACACCCGCGAAAAATCGCACCAGGGCAAAAACTGGCTGTAGGCAGGCACATCACTAACCAGCTGAAACATTTCAGCCGGGCTGTAATTAACAACAACGGATTTATGGATAGATTTCATACAATGGCCACATTGTAAATAGCCAACCATTGCCCACACGGGATATACCGTTTTCATTTCATTTTTATATGGCCACCAAGAAAAAAACCGGTTCCGACCGCATTGCCGATAACAAAAAAGCCGCTTTCAACTATTTTTTTGAAGAAAAGTACGAAGCAGGCATGGTGCTGTACGGCTGGGAAGTCAAAGCCGCACGCGAAGGCAAGGTGCAACTGACTGACGGTTATGTGGTAGTGCGCGATGGCGAGCTGTTTCTTATTGGCTGCCAGATTAACCCTCTCAAATCCGCATCCACCCACGTCACACCTGATGCAACCCGCACCAAAAAGCTGCTGATGCACAGCGCCGAAATTCGCCGTCTTATCGGCAAGGTTGAACAAAAAGGCTACACGCTGGTGCCGCTTAATCTGCACTGGAAAAATGGCCGCATCAAGTGCGATATTGCGCTAGCCAAAGGCAAGGCCGAGCATGACAAACGCGACACCATCAAAGAGCGCGAAGGCAAGCGCGAGGTTGAGCGCGCTATGAAGAGCAGGCAGCGCTAGGCCAAGTAGCTGCTTGTTTTAGCCCAATGCACTGCACAAGCCCATATCGCAGGCATATCACAACAAGCAGTATTTATGCGGGTTGCGGGGCATTTTAGGGCTGCAAGCCGCATCAATACTGCTTGTGGCATTTTTTGATAAAAACCACTCTGGGCGGCACATCTGCTTGGCAGTGATGCTGCCTTGTTTAGCCCGCCATATGCAGCAACTTGGCAAGCCAGCCCTCGGGCACTGCCCATAGCAGCAGCGCCGTCATAAGCACGTAACGCAGAAACTTGCCAACCGCCATCCAGCCCAGGCACGGCCAAAATGGCAGTTTGAGCCAGCCAGCTACGGCGCATAGGGGGTCGCCAATGGCGGGCAAAAAAGCAAAGAAACAGGCTTTTGCACCAAACTTGTTGAGCCAGCTCAGGGCGCGTAGCTCTATGCGGTTTCCTTTGCGCACGTGATGCACGGCGTGGCTTGCACCCAGCCCCATCCACCAGCTTACGCCTCCTCCCAGCGTATTGCCCAATGTGGCAACCA
>JAGONG010000041.1:17610-19249 GCA_017993135.1 Allobrachymonas sp. | reverse complement strand
ACTGCCACCACTGCCGCCACCACCGCGCCAGCGCCAAGCCCGCCAACAAGCAGCTACCTGCCCCATACCGCGCAAATATCCACCCCGCTGCTGGTAGTGGCAGGCCGCCAGTTCCAGTCTTTTTCGGGGCAGCTTACGCGCCAAAACCAACTCTGGGAGCTTGCGCTGGTATCGCGCCAAGTCAGCGGCATCATGCACTACCAGCCAGCAGACAACGGCACATCGGCACGCATCAAAGCGCGGCTAAGAAAACTCACGCTAGAGCCCGCCAGCATTGAGCAAGTCCACACCTACGTCAAGCAAGCGCAAGACCCCGATACCCTGCCCGCGCTTGATATCGACGCAGAAAACGTCAATCTGGCAGGCTACAAACTCAGCCGCCTCATCCTGCGCGCAAGCAACCAAACACCCGCGCAGCCTGCAAGCAGCGCAAGCGCCAACACAAACGCAGAGCCAGCTAGCGAAAGCAGCAAAGTCTGGCGCATCCAGCAGCTCTCGGCCTGGGCACCCTACAGCCACCTGCAAGCCACTGGCGCATGGGGGCAAACGGCGCAGCCTGCCAACAAAAAAACCAGCGCCCAAGCCAGCGCCCCACGCCATGTAGACCTCAACGTGCGCTTTGCAACCACCAACCTTGGCGGCTTGCTCGCCCACATGGGCAAGCCCGACTTGCTCTCGGGCGGCGCAGGCAGCATGGAAGGCACTATCGGCTGGCAAGGCTCACCAGCCAACCCCAGCCTCGAAACGCTTGCAGGCCGCGCCAGACTAGACGTGCGCAACGGCTACCTCACCAGCATCGACCCAGGCGCGGTCAAACTGCTAGGCCTGTTTAGCCTGCAAATCCTGCCGCGCCTGGGCGACCTGGGCACCAAAGGGCTGGGCTTTAGCCACATCAGCAGCGCCATGCGCATCGAGCAAGGCACGGCCCACTTCAGCAACCTGGACATTGCAGGCGCAATTGCCGACATCAAAGCCCAAGGCGACATCGCCCTGCCCACACAAAAGCTCAACCTGCAAGCCGTCGTACTGCCAAAAATCGACTTTGGCGGCGCTGCCCTCATCGCCACTGCCATCAACCCAGCCATTGGGCTAGGCAGCTATGTGGCGCAGTTTTTGCTCAGCAAACCCTTGAGCGACATGAGCAAGCAAGTACTGGCCGTGCAAGGCACATTTGACCAACCCCAAGTCACCACCCTGCAAGGCCAAGCCGCCCGCGCTGCCAGCGCACGCGTACAAGGCACACCGCCCAGCGACAGCGTGGCAGACAACCTCTGGAACTGGCAACCCGTCACCCACCCGCAAGCAGCACCCTTGCCCCAGCCCGCCACGCAGCCGCCCGCCACGCAACAGCAAGCAAGGCAGGCGCAAACAACGCAGCCACCAGCAAAGCAAGCACAGCCAGCCGAGCAAGCACAGCCAGCAAAGCCAGCCGAGCAAACACCAGCGCCACAGCCGCCGCTTGAGCCAGCCAGCGCCGCAGCCGTAAGCTAACGCGCCCGAGCAGTTCCAAAAAATCCAATCATTTCAAGCGCAGCAAACAAGGCACTTGGCTAGCGCCATTGCCGCACAAAACGCCGCCGTAGATTCCCGCCTGCGCGGGAATGACAAATTTGATGTGCAGGTTGCAGGTTGCAGGTTG
>JAGONG010000041.1:0-17510 GCA_017993135.1 Allobrachymonas sp. | reverse complement strand
GTGACTGGTGACTGGTGACTGGTGGCTTGTGCTTTTTGCGTTTGGATTTTGCTGTGTGCTTATATGGCTTGGCTACGCGATAGCCTGCCAGCAGCGCACCAATCGCCCAATCCCGTATTCCCGCGCAGGCGGGAATCCATTGCCGCAAAAGCGCCGCCGTAGATTGCTGCCTGCGCGGTAGTGGCGATTTTGCTGTGCGGCTTGCGGCGCTTGCATTTGGCAACCCTCCAACCCGTCTGCCTTGCGCGATTCAACCGTGCCGCGCTTCGTGTGCCTTTACACCTTTATGCCAAAATAGCGCACAAGCAGTATTTATGCGGCTTACAGAGCAAAAGTGCCTTGCAAGCCGCATAAATACTGCTTATGGCGTTTTGAAGCAAATCGTGTGGGTGGAACGAATAGGGCAAACTGCAAAGCCGCTGCTGCCTGCCTTGCGCGATTAAGCTGTGCCGCCTACCGTGATGCCGTTAATGCGCATGGTGGGCTGGCCTACGCCTACTGGCACGCTTTGGCCTTCTTTGCCGCAAGTGCCTACGCCGCTATCGAGCTGCAAATCGTTGCCTATCATGGCTACGCGGGTGAGCGCATCGGGGCCGTTGCCAATGAGGGTTGCGCCTTTTACGGGGTATTGGATTTTGCCGTTTTCTACCCACCAGGCTTGGCTGGCCGAGAATACAAATTTGCCGCTGGTAATGTCTACCTGCCCGCCGCCAAAGTTGGTGGCATACAGGCCGCGTTTGAGGCTGGCAACAATGGCTTGCGGGTCTTCGTTGCCTGCGAGCATATAGGTGTTGGTCATGCGCGGAATGGGGGTGCTGGCGTAGCTTTCGCGCCTGCCGTTGCCTGTGGATTTGCCGCGCATGAGGCGTGCGTTGGTGCGGTCTTGCAGGTAGCCCGTCAAAATGCCGTCTTCAATCAGCACGGTGCGCTGTGTGGGCGTGCCTTCGTCGTCAATGTTCAGGCTGCCGCGCCGACCTGGCAAAGTGCCGTCATCAAGCACGGTTACGCCTTTGGCGGCTACGCGCTGGCCCATGCGGCCTGCAAAGGCGCTGCTGCCTTTGCGGTTGAAGTCGCCTTCCAGCCCATGGCCTATGGCTTCGTGCAGCAGCACGCCGGGCCAGCCATTGCCCAGCACCACGTCCATCACGCCAGCGGGGGCGGGTTGCGCCTGCAGGTTGGTCAGGGCGGCGTTTACGGCTTCATCTACATAATGTTGCAGCAAGGCATCATCAAAATAATCCAGCCCAAAGCGCCCGCCGCCACCGCTGCTGCCTGTTTCGCGCTGCATTTTGCCTGCCAGCTTTTGCTCGGCAATGACTGTAACGCTCAGGCGCACCAGCGGGCGCACGTCAGCCGCCAGCGTGCCATCGAGCCGCGCCACCAGCACCACGTCGTATTGCGCCGCTACGCTGGCCATGACTTGCTTGATGCGCGGGTCTTTGGCGCGCGCCATTTTCTCGACGCGCTCAAGCAGGGCAACTTTGGCGGCGCTGTCAAGGCTGATGATGGGGTTAAAAGCCGCATACAGGTTGCGCGCAGCAGCGGTGCGCTCTTTGGCAGGGGTGGCGGCTTGCCTTTTGCTGCCTTTGGCTGTGCTGCAAGCCGTGCCGTTGGCGCAGCCAATGGTGCGCACGTTGCGCACCGCATCCATCAGGGCGGCTTGCGAGATGTCGTCTGAATAGGCAAAGGCGGTTTTCTCGCCCGACATGGCACGCACGCCCACGCCTTGGTCAATGCTAAAGCTGCCGCTTTTAACAATGCCTTCTTCCAGACTCCAGCCTTCGCTGCACGTGCTTTGAAAGTACAAATCGGCATCATCAATTTGCCGCGTATGCATGGCAGCGAGCACTTTGTGCAAGTCTGTGCGGCACAAGTCAAAGGGCGCAAGCAGCAAAGCCTCGGCCAGCGCCAGACGCTGTTTGGTATTGCTGGCAGAAGCGGCAGGAATTTTGTGGGTATTGGCAATAGATATATTCATGATGGGTGGCATTGTAGAAGCTACAGCCTTTGCCTGCTGCATTTGTCTTGCACAGATTGCCTGTAGCGTAGCATTTCGCCTCTACAGCTTTTACAATGCCCAGCCATGACACTGCCTAACTACACCCGCGCCCAAAATCTTGCCGCCACTTTGCGCGAGCGCCTCGTTATCATGGATGGAGCCATGGGCACCATGCTGCAGCTCCTCAAGCTCACCGAAGAGCAATACCGTGGCGAGCGCTTCAAAGACTTCACCCGTGACGTTAAAGGCAACAACGACTTGCTCGTGCTCACCCAGCCGCAGCTCATCCGCGACGTGCACGACAGCTATCTGGCAGCAGGCGCAGACATCATCGAAAGCAACACCTTTGGCGCCACCAGCGTAGCCCAAGAGGACTACGACATGGCGCACTTGGCACGCGAAATGAACGTGCAAGCCGCCAAAATAGCCCGCGCCGCCTGCGACGCAGCCAGCACGCCTGAAAAACCCCGCTACGTGGCAGGCGCACTCGGCCCCACGCCGCGCACAGCCAGCATCAGCCCCGATGTAAACGACCCAGGCGCACGCAACATTGATTTCGAGCAACTTCGCGCCTCCTATCTGGAGCAAGCACTCGGCCTGATAGAAGGCGGCGCAGACATCATGCTGGTTGAAACCATTTTCGACACACTCAACGCCAAAGCCGCCCTGTTTGCCATAGACCAAGCCTTCGAGCAAACAGGCGAGCGCCTGCCCATCATGATTAGCGGCACCGTAACCGATGCCTCGGGCCGTATTTTGAGCGGGCAAACCGTCACTGCCTTCTGGTACAGCGTGCGCCACGCCAACCCCATCTCGGTCGGGCTTAACTGCGCTTTGGGCGCTGCCCTCATGCGCCCCTACATCCAAGAGCTTGGCCGCGTAGCGGGCGACACCTTCATTAGCTGCTACCCCAACGCAGGCATGCCCAACCCCATGAGCGACACAGGTTTTGACGAAACCCCCGAAGTCACCAGCCGCTTGCTGCACAGCTTTGCCGAAGAAGGTCTGGTCAATATCATTGGCGGCTGCTGCGGCACCACGCCCGAGCACATCACAGCCATTGAGCAAAGCACCCGCGCACTGGCACCACGGGCGCTGTCGTTTACCAAGCTGCTGCAACGCGCTTAAAACCAGCCACCCCACGCGCAAGCTAAAAAAAAATCCCCGCCAAAACCAGCGGGGATTTTTTGTGCAGACGTAGACTGTAAATACAGCCGCAGCCACAGCCTCAGCCGCAAGCGATTAAGGCGCTACAGGCGCTGCGGCAGTTGCTGGCTGCACCTTTTGATTTTGGTAAGCAGGGCTACGCGGGCCCGGCAGCATAGAGTGGCTGCCGCCTGCCGAAAGCAAGCGCCCAGCGGTCACCTTGGCCATGCCATGCCCAGCGTCGCCCACGCTATTGACGATTTGGCTCAGCGCGGCACTCACCAGCATACCAATCAAGCCGCCGCCCGAGTTGCCGCCGCCCTCATTGCTATTGGCCGAAGCGCGCCCCGCCCACAGCTCGCGGCCTGTTTTCAAATCTACCAAGCGGGCTTGCGCAGTCACCGTCGTAACGCTATCGATAACGAGATAGCGCGTGCCATAGTCCGTCACGGTGATGTAGAGCGCCGCATCAGCGCCAAACACCTCGCGCAGCTTGCGAAAATCAACCTGATGGATGTCATCAACAACCGTTAAACCGTTGCTTTTAAACTGCTCATCCACCAGCGAAATAGGCAGCACATAGTAGCCAGACTCGGCTACAGGCGCTTGCGTGTTGGAATAAAAACCATAGCTTGCAGCCACATCGGGCGATGTGTTTTTGGGTGGCAAAATCAAAATGGTTTTGGGGTCGGCAGCGCGGTAGGCTGAATAGTCTTTTTTCGCTATCTGCGCGGTGTTGGTAGCGCAGCCACCCAGCGCAAAAGCCAGCAGGCACAGCGCCATTACACTGGTTTTTTTCATTTTTTCACCTCCTGAGCAGGCTTTGCTGCCGATGCCGCCGCTGCGGGAGCTGGTGCAGATTTGGTTGCAGAAGCTGTTGCCGAAGCAGGTGCAGCAGGCTTGGCTTTGAGCTGCTCCAGCAGCTTGTCGATATAGCTGGCAGACTCGGGGAAAGCCGCTTTTTCTTGCTCAAGCGCACTCACGAAGTCTGGGCCACGGCCCACTTTTTCGTACAGCAGCCCCAAGTGGGCGCGGTAGCCAGGCGGCAACTGCTTGCCCTTGGCTTGCGTTTCTTGCGCGTGCTTTTCGAGCAGTTCAATTTGCCTGACGGGCGACTCGTTTTTAAAGTGCGCGTAAACCTGCTGCTCGTAAGGCCCCCAGTTGTAAAGCGTGGGCGTGCCAGCGCAGCCAACCAGTGCGGCGGCAGCAAGTGCCGCCATATAGGGCAAAGTGCGTCGCATTTGCATGGTTATTTCCCTTGCACGGGGCGCAGTGTGCCAGCATCTACGGCATTTGACAGGCTATCAACCGCTTGGCGAATAGCCAAATCAAGCACCTTGCCGTTGAGCGTAGCGTCATACGAAGCCGTGCCGCCAAAGCCGATAATTTCGCGGTTAGAGAGCTTGAACTCGCCCGCGCCTTGCGCAGAAAGCACCACTTCAGAAGTTTTCGCGTTGATAACGTTCACAGTCACTTTGGCGTAGGCAATTTGCTCTTTGCCGCGCCCCAAAATGCCAAAAAGCTGGTGGTCGCCCACCTCTTTACGGCCAAACTCGGTCACATCGCCCGAGATGATGAAGTCTGCGCCTTTGAGCTGTTGCGCCTGATTTTTGATTTTGGCTTCTTGCTGCGCCTCAGTCATGTTTTCGCGGTCAAGCACGCTAAAGCGGTTGGATTGGTTCAGGTGTGCAATCAAAATGGTTTTTGACTGGTTGCCAAGCCTATCAACACCATCGCTGAAAACGCCGCGCTGAAATGGCGTGCGATTTTCAAACTTGCCAATCGACACAGGCACGCGCACACCCGCATAGGGGCGCGCAGCAGCGGCAACGGCAGGCGCTTGCAGCGCGGTAGATGTTTCGGTGGCGCAGCCAGCCAAAAGCAACAGGGCAAGCGGCATGGCAAGGGTATGGCGTAGAACTACTTTCAAGATATCTCCTTTGTGCAGAGCAAACTGCTAAAAAACTGCCCGCCAAGCGTATCTTGCGCTTGGCGGGCAGCGTATGGTAACGCAAGCTATGCCAGCGGTTTATGCCAGCAATTTATGGCAGCAATTTATGCCTTGGTGCGCATATCGCCCGTTTCTTCAAAGCGGGTGTGCCATGACAGGGCTTCGGGCAAGATGTGCGGTGTGTGCTTGCCTGGGGCATCGCGCAGTGCGCGTTGGTAATAGTCGCGCAGCATATCGCGGTAAGTGGGGTGAGCGCACTTGTCGATGATGGTAGTGGCGCGCTGCTTGGGCGAGAGGCCACGCAAATCGGCCAGACCCTGCTCGGTCACAATCACATGCACGTCGTGCTCGGTGTGGTCCACATGCGAAACCATAGGCACAATGCACGAAATAGCGCCACCCTTGGCGGTAGAAGGCGTCATGAAGGCCGAGATATAGGCGTTGCGGGTAAAGTCGCCCGAGCCACCAATGCCGTTCATGATGCGTGTGCCCATGATGTGGGTGGAGTTGACGTTACCGTACATATCGGCCTCAATCATGCCGTTCATCGACAGCACGCCCAAACGGCGGATAACTTCGGGGTGGTTGCTGATTTCTTGCGGACGCAGCAGGATTTTGCTACGCAAGGTTTCGATGTTGTTTTCGAAATATTCCAGCGCTTTTTTACTCAGGCTGATGGCTGTAGACGAAGCACTGACCAGCTTGCCCGAAACAATCATATCGAGCATACCGTCTTGCAGCACTTCGGTGTAGGCAGAAAGGTTTTCGAACGGGCCTTTGTTCAAACCAGCCAGCACCGCGTTGGCGATATTGCCCACGCCTGACTGCAGCGGCAGCAGGTTTTTGGGCAAACGGCCAGCTTTAACTTCGTGGCTGTAAAAATCGAGCAAATGCGCGGCGATTTTTTCAGACTCGGCATCAGGCGGCGTAAATTCGGTATTGCGGTCGCTGGTGTTGGTTTCAACCACGGCCACCACTTTGGCGGGGTCCACGCGCATGAAAGGGCTGCCAATGCGGTCGTCGCTGCGCAGCAGTGGAATGGCCTTGCGGTGCGGAGGCATCAGCGCAGCGTCGTCGTAAATGTCGTGCATGCCTTGCAAAGACATGCTCTGGTAGCTGTTTACTTCCAAAATCACCTTGTCGGACAGCTCCAGCCAGGCGTTGTTGTTGCCAATGGCTGTAGAAGGCACGAGCGAGCCATCTTCGAGAATGGCAGTAACTTCAATAACGGCTACAGTCATCTTGCCGTAAAAGCCAAAGCGGGCGTGCTGCGCTACGTGCGAGAGGTGAATATCGCTGTAATGCATGCTGCCCTCGTTGATTTTTTTGCGGCAAACGGGGTCTGACTGATAGGGCAAGCGCATTTCCATGCCATCTACTTCAGCCAGTGCGGTATCAAGCTCGGGTGCGGTAGATGCACCTGTGAGCACATCAATGCGAAACGCCTCGCCGCGCGCGTGCGCGGCGCTGATGCGCTTGGCCAGCTCTACAGGCACGGCCTTGGGGTGGCCAGAGCCAGTAAAGCCACTCATGCCAACTTTGTCGCCAGGCTGTATAAGCGCGGCAGCTTGCTCGGCCGACATGATTTTGCTGCGAAAAGCAGGATGAAGAACGCGGGATGTTTCAGACATGGTACGAGAGCCTCCTTAATGGTCTTTGGGCAGATTTTATGATGCTACAGGATATTACAGAGCGCTTGATTATCAGGGTTTACTTGTAGAAAAATGGCGTAAAGCGCGTTTGTGCTGCAAATTTGTGCTGCAAACTTCAGGCCTTGTTGCCAGACCCGCTTTGCCCCAAGCATACAAACATACAAGCTGCATCAATGGCTGACGGCGCAAGAATAGATTCATAAAGCACATCTCATTTGAAATCCAAGCCTTGCCAAAGCCTTTCAAGGCGGGGCAAAGGCATAAAAAAAAGCCCCCGCAGGGGCTTTTTCAGGCTAGCGCAATCACGCAATTACGCATTCACGCAATCACACTTGCGCCATCACATTGGCGCAATCGCATCAGCGGGTGCGCTCTGCCACGTAAATTTCAACGCGGCGGTTCTGCGCGCGACCAGCTTCAGTGGCGTTGCTAGCCACAGGCTGGCTCGCACCCATGCCCGAAGTGCTAATGCGCTGGCCTGCCACACCTTTGCTCACCAGATAATGCATGGCTGCATTAGCGCGGTTTTGCGAGAGCGGGTTGTTAATGGCATCGCTGCCAGTGCTGTCGGTGTGGCCAATAATGGCTACCGTCGTGTTGGGGTTTTGTTGCAGCGTTTGCGCCAAACGCTCCAGCACGGGGTAGATATTGCGGTTAAGCACGGCAGAGCCAGTCGCAAACGAGGCATCTGCTGGAATGTTGATACGCAAACGGTTGTCAGCAGTCTGGCTAACCTGCACGCCCGTACCCTGTGCTGCTTGCTCCATGGCAGCCTTTTGCTGCTGCATCTGCTGCGACCACAGATAAGAGCCACCCGCACCCAGCACCGCACCAGCGGCAGCGCCAATCAGAGTGCTTTCACGGTCGTGCCCAATAGCTTGCCCCAGCAGTGCGCCTGCTACGGCACCCACGCCAGCGCCCACGCCAACGTGCTGACCTTGAGTCATATTGCCCGCAGGTGCAGCGCAGCCAGCCAACAAAGCAGCAGCGGTAGCCGCAACAGTCAATGAAGTAAAAGCTTTTTTCATTAGCATCTCCCATGTTTATGATGCCAGCCGCAACTGGCACCAGAAATTACACAAAGTGCGTAGGTCTGTGACGCGTACGCACAGCCGAAAGCAGGCAAGCGCCCGATTCAGCTGCCCATTGTGCCTTCTTTCATCAAAGAGAGCGATAGCTGAAGTTTTTACCATAGCCAGCAGATTGCGTATTGGGTGCAGTTCAAGCCCAAATCAAAGCCCGAGCCAGAGGCGCTTAAAGCAGAGCAAGCCCATACGATAAGCGCCGCGCTGGCGGCAACGCGCCCAAGAGAAAAGCCAACCCGAACAGCCAAATCGGCTGCTTGCCCGCGCAACATGCCATTTTTTCCTGCCGCTGCTGAACTGGCATTGCCGCAGCAACAACACACGCCTGCTGGTTGGATATGAGACAGGCGGTGTTTTCAGGCGCAAGCCGCACCGAGTTGCAACTGCGGTTCACAGGGGCGCAGACAGGTGGCGGCTTGATTGATTCAATAGCCAAGTTGGTGCAAAAGAGTTTTGGCTTGGCTGTCGCCTTGTTCGGCGGCTTTGCGTAGCCAAAAAATAGACTGTTTGGTATTTGCTGTTACGCCTTGCCCAGACGCATACATAAGCGCTAGTTTGTTTTGAGCAGCGACATAACCTTGTTCGGCAGATTTACGAAACCAGAGCACTGCATGCTTATCGTTTTTGTCAACGCCGATTCCATCTGCATACATGACACCCACATTATTTTGCGCAATAGCGTCTCCTTGCTCTGCAGCCTTGAGAAACCAAAACATAGCTTGTGGTTCGTTTTTTTCTACGCCCTGTCCATTTATATATTTCAGCCCTAGATTATTTTGCGCTTTGATATCCCCTTGTTCGGCGGCTTTGCGTAGCCAAGCAACAGCTTGTTTATCATCTTTGGCTACTCCGCGCCCGTCTCCATACATCATCGCTAGATTAAACTGCGCTTTAGTGTCGCCTTGCTCAGCTGCTTTGCCAAACCATAGTGCAGCTTGTTTATCATCGTGGGCTGGGCTGCGCTTATCTTCATATATCACAGCCAGATTGAATTGCGCTTTGGCATGCCCAAGCGCAGCGGCCTTGTGAAGCCAGTGCACTACCTGGGCATCATCTTTGGCTACGCCACGTCCATTTGCATACATAAGCGCCAAGTTGAATTGTGCGTTGGCATGTCCTTGCTCGGCAGCTTTACGATACCAAAGCACTGCCTGTTTATCGTCTTTGGCTACGCCATATCCATTGGCATACATATTGGCCAGAGCATTTTGCGCATCGGCAAACCCTTGCTCTGCGGCTTTGCGGTACCAGAGCACTGCTTGCTTATTGTCTTGGGGCACGCCGTGCCCTGTTGTATATAGAACACCCATAGCAGTTTGCGCTGCGGCATCGCCAGCATGCGCCAAAGGATTGAGCTCTTTTAGCGCCGTGGCATAGTCGCCACGCTGGTAAGCGGCGTGTCCTTCGTCAAAACCAGCATGTGCCAGCGGCGCGCCCAGCGCAAGCAGCAAAGCCAAAGTGCAGACTGTGCGGATATGAGGCAGGCGGTGTTTTTGCATTACGGCATTCCTTTTATCTGTGAGGGTGACGAGGTAAAAAACATCAAAAAACGCTTGATGTTAAGTTTGCCTGCTTTGTAGCAGGTTTTTGGTTGTTTTTGCAGATGGGGCGTTTTTCCAGAGGCGCAAGCGCAAGCCGCCACCAGCCTGCAAGCACGGTTTTACGCGGGCTGCAAGCGGGTGGCGGCTTGGGGGTGTTGCTAGGCGTGTGGCTTTGTGTGGTGCTTCGCCTGCGCGGGATTACTTCAGTGCTTTAAAGCGCATGCGATGCGGGCGTGCGCCTTCTTCGCCCAGGCGTTTAACCTTGTCGGCTTCGTACTCTTGGTAGTTGCCATCGAAGAATGTCCACTGGCTGTCGCCTTCGGCAGCGAGTATGTGGGTGCAGATGCGGTCGAGGAACCAGCGGTCGTGGCTAATTACCATAACGCTGCCAGCAAACTCAAGCAGCGCGTCTTCCAGGGCGCGCAGGGTTTCTACGTCCAAGTCGTTAGATGGCTCGTCGAGCAGCAGCACGTTGCCGCCAGCAATGAGGGTTTTGGCAAGGTGCAGGCGGCCGCGTTCGCCGCCTGAGAGCATGCCCACTTTCTTTTGCTGGTCGCCGCCGTTGAAGTTAAAGCGCCCGCAGTAGGCGCGGCTGGGCATGGTGAATTTGCCTACGGTGAGTATGTCCAAGCCGCCCGAGATGTCTTCCCAGACGGTTTTTTCGTTGGCCAAGTCGTCGCGGTGTTGGTCTACAAATGCCATTTGCACGGTTTTGCCGATGGTGACTTCGCCGCTGTCGGGCTGCTCTTTGCCTGCAATGAGTTTAAACAGGGTGGATTTACCCGCACCGTTGGGGCCGATGATGCCCACAATGGCGCCAGCGGGTACTTTAAAGCTCAGGTCGTCAATGAGAAGGCGGTCGCCAAACGATTTGCTGACGTTTTTGAACTCAATGACTTCATGCCCCAGGCGCTCGGCTACGGGGATGAAAATTTCTTGCGTTTCGTTGCGTTTTTGGTATTCGTAATCGCTCAGTTCTTCAAAGCGTGCCAAACGCGCTTTGGATTTGGCTTGGCGGCCTTTGGGGTTTTGGCGTGCCCATTCCAGCTCTTTTTTCATCGCTTTGGCGCGGGCATCTTCGGTTTTTTGCTCTTGCACCAAGCGGGCTTCTTTTTGCTCCAGCCATGTGCTGTAGTTGCCTTTCCAGGGTATGCCGTGGCCGCGGTCAAGCTCCAAAATCCACTCGGCAGCGTTGTCCAAGAAGTAGCGGTCGTGGGTGATGGCTACTACGGTGCCAGAGAAGCGGGCGAGAAATTGCTCCAGCCAATGCACGCTTTCTGCGTCAAGGTGGTTGGTGGGCTCATCAAGCAGCAGCATATCGGGCTTGGACAGCAGCAAGCGGCACAACGCTACGCGGCGTTTTTCGCCACCCGAGAGGTTTTTGATAACGGCATCCCACGCGGGCAGGCGCAGTGCGTCGGCGGCAATTTCGAGCAGGTGCTCGCTTTGGTCGGCACCAGCAGCGGCAATTACTGCTTCAAGCTGGGCTTGCTCGGCAGCCAAGGCATCAAAGTCTGCATCGGGCTCGGCATAGGCGGCGTACACTTCTTCAAGGCGCGCCTTTGCGTCATTGACTTCACCCATGCCGCCTTCTACCGCCTGACGCACGGTTTCATCAGGGTTGAGCTGCGGCTCTTGCGGTAAGTAGCCAATTTTGATGCCGGGCATGGGCAGTGCTTCGCCTTCAATTTCGGTATCGATGCCAGCCATGATTTTTAGCAGCGTTGATTTGCCCGAACCGTTCAGCCCGAGCACGCCGATTTTTGCCCCGGGAAAAAAGCTCAAAGAGATGTCTTTCAAAATCTGGCGCTTGGGCGGCACGATTTTGCTGACGCGGTTCATGGTGTAAACGTATTGGGCCATTGCGAAAAAATCCTTAGAAAATCATCAACTTATAAATAGAGTGTGGCAAACAAACCACCATTTTTTGCAAAAAGAAAGCGGTTTTTGCGAGCCAAAGCCTGCGCGCATTATCCACACATGCGACAATACCCCCGCTGCCAGCGACCAGTATCTGGCAGCCAGCACCTTTGCTGCAAAGCCGCACGGCTCTGGAAACCAGCTTGCGCTGGAACTTGCCAGCGGCATTTTTTACCAGTTTGTCACCCACTGGTTGTACCAGAAGCCTGTTACGCAGGCACTGTTGCACAAGGCAAACTTTGCATGAAGCGCCATCGCGCGCCCCCCAACTATGACATTTGAAGACCTGCAATTGGCTCCTGCCATTGTTCAAGCCGTGCAAGAAATCGGCTATACCACGCCCACCCCTATTCAGCAGCAAGCCATTCCCTTGGTGCTTGCAGGCAATGATTTGCTCGGTGGCGCACAAACAGGCACAGGCAAAACAGCAGCCTTTACCCTGCCCATGCTGCACTTGCTAGGCAGCCGCCCAGCCGCCAAAGCGGGCGCCGTGCGCGGCTTGGTGCTTTGCCCCACGCGCGAGCTGGCAGCACAGGTGGAAGAATCGGTGCGCGACTACAGCAAACATCTGGCATTGAGCTCAACCGTTATTTTTGGCGGCGTGGGCATGAATGCACAAATCCAGCGCCTGAAAAAAGGCGTAGATATTTTGGTAGCCACACCTGGGCGCTTGCTCGATTTGCAAGGTCAAGGCGTGCTTGACCTCTCTGGCGTAGAAATTCTGGTGCTTGATGAGGCCGACCGCATGCTCGACATGGGCTTTATCCATGACGTGAAAAAAGTGCTGGCGCTGTTGCCAGCCAACAAGCAAAGCCTGCTGTTTAGTGCCACTTTCAGCGATGAAATCCGCGAGCTGGCAGCCACCTTGCTGCGCAACCCGCAACAAGTGCAAGTCACCCCGCGCAACACCACCGTGCAGCGCATTACGCAAACCATTTTGCCAGTAGGCCGCAGTAAAAAGAAAGAGCTGCTGGCGCACGTCATACGCGAAAACGACTGGAGCCAGGTGCTGGTCTTTACCCGCACCAAATTCGGTGCCAACCATGTGGCCGACTACCTGAACAAACAAGGCATCAGCGCCATGGCCTTGCACGGCAACAAAAGCCAAACGGCACGCACGCAAGCCTTGGGCGACTTCAAAAGCGGCGCTTTGCGCGCGCTGGTAGCCACTGATATTGCCGCACGCGGCATTGATATTGATGACTTGCCACACGTCGTCAATTACGAAATACCCAACGTGCCCGAAGACTACGTACACCGCATTGGCCGCACAGGCCGCGCAGGCGCACAAGGGCAGGCCGTGAGCTTCGTTTGTCTGGACGAAGAAGGCTTCATGCACGCCATTGAAAAATTCACCCGCCAGCAAATTGCCGTACAGATTATTGAAGGCTTTGGCCCCGCCGAAGGCGAGCGCGCCGAGCCTATCGCCATGGGGCGCCAAACCCTCTGGGGCGGCGCAGGCAAGCCACCAGGCCGCGAAGTAATGGCTGCCGCAGCGCGCGCAGCGCGTCAGGAAATGATGCAGCGCATACGCGAAAGCCGCGCCCCCGCGCGCCCCAAACAAGCAGGGCAAGCCAACGCACAAGGCACGCCGCGCAACGCCTCTGCCCAAAACGAGCAAGGCGCAAACGAAGCGCAGCGCCCCGTAGCACTGGATGCTGACGGCAACCCCATAACACCGCGCAACGCCGCCCAGCCACGCGCACGCCAGCGCCGCAACCGCTTCCGCAGTGCAGGCACAGCGCCGCGCGCCGCGCAAGGCGAGCAGCAGCAGCCGCGCCGCCAGCAGGCCAGCGGGCAGGGTGGTGGCGAGCAAAACGCACGCCCCAAGCGCCCCTCATCTGCTCCGCGCCAGCACATCGAAGCGCAGCCGCGCAGCCATGAGAGCGCCACCTTCAAGCTGCATGCCGAGTTTGGCGTGCCACGCAGCAAAGGCAACGGCGGCCAGCCCGACCCACTGCGCACCAGCGTAGATGGCATTCGCCGCAGCAACCGCCCCAGCGGCGGTGGTAAGCGCGGCGGGCGCAGCGGTGGTTTTGGCGGCTGGAACGGTTAAGTTATTTTGCCCACCCTGTCCGATTACAATGCCAGACTGTTTTCTGTTCGGCTGCAGCGGGCTTGACCGTGACAGGGTAGAAGTAGGGTAAGTATTTTTCGCGCCACGTTGTACTGAGGCGCAGTTTTATTTTTTTCAGGAGATTTCCCGTGTTCTTTATCAGCAATGCATATGCACAAACTGCCGCAGCAGGCGCGGCTGGTGGCGACTTTATGTCTGTTATCAAGCAGATTGCCCCCATGATTGTTATCTTTGTTGCCATGTTCTTTTTGATGATTCGTCCCCAGATGAAAAAGCAAAAAGAGCTGCGTAACCTGATTGATAACGTAACTACTGGCGACGAAGTTATTACCAACGGCGGCCTGATGGGCAAAGTCAGCCGCGTAAAAGACAACGTTTTAGAGCTGCAAGTAGCCAAAGACGTTGAAGTGCTGGTGCAAAAAGTTGCTGTTGCACAGGTTTTGCCTAAAGGAACCATCCGCTTCTAAATAAGCGTTGATTTGACCTGCCCCCTGCACATGGGCAGCACAGCGCATGGCTACAACAGTTGGCGCAGTTGTGTTGCACACCGTGCATGGGGCCAACCCATTGCGGATTGAAAGAAACTAGCCATGAACCGTTACCCGGTCTGGAAATACGTCACCATGCTGGTCGTGCTGCTGCTGGCGACGATTTACGCCCTGCCCAACTATTTTGGCGAAGCCCCAGCGGTGCAAATTGCCTCAAGCAACCCTGTTGCCGTGGTAGATGAAAAGTTGCAGCAACGCGCGCTCGCTGCACTTGCGGCGGCGCAAGTGCAGCCCGAGAGCACGCAAATGCAGGCCAACTCCTTGCTGCTACGCTTCGATAGCACCGATGTGCAAATCAAGGCGCGCGATTTGGTGGATAAAGCCATCAACCCCGATGCAGCCGAGCCGCACTATTCGGTGGCGCTCAACTTGGTTTCGCGCTCCCCGCGCTGGCTAAGAGCACTGGGCGCGTCGCCCATGTTCCTGGGGCTGGATTTGCGCGGCGGCGTGCACTTTGCGCTGCAAGTCAATACGCAAGAGGCTTTGAGCAAGCGGCTTGATGCCTTGGCTAGCGATACCCGCAGCCTGCTGCTGGAGAAAAACACGCCCGCCAGCGATATTCAGCGCGCGGGCGATGCTTTTACCATTGCTTTTGCAGATGCTGCCACGGCTGAAAAGGCGTTGCGCATCATTGAAGAAAGCGTGCACGAGCTAAAAATCGAGCAAGGCAACGCGGCTGGCAAGTCCGTTTTAACAGCCCGCTTCAAAGCGGCTGATGCCAGCAAGTTCCAGGAAGCCGCCGTTAAACAAAACATTTTGACGTTGCACAACCGCATCAACGAGCTGGGCGTGGCTGAGCCCATCATCCAGCAACAAGGCTCTGACCGCGTGGTGGTGCAGCTCCCTGGCGTGCAAGACACAGCTAAAGCCAAAGAAATTTTGGGGCGCACGGCTACGCTTGAAATCCGCATGGTTGATGAAAGCACCGAAGCACATGCCGCCGAGCGCGACCGCAATCTGGCTATTTTTGCGCCAGACCAAGCCAAGCCCGAAGCGCAATGGGCACCCGTGCCGCTGGGCAGCGAAGTCTTTATGGGCAAGCCCGACCGCGACGGCAAACGCTTTGTCTACATCCTGAAAAAAGAAGTGCTGCTCACGGGCAACAACCTGACAGATGCCCGCACGGGCTTTGATGAGCAGTCGCACAGCGCCACGGTAAATCTGGAGCTCGATAGCAAAGGCGCACGCGAGTTTCAAACCATCACCCGCAACAATATCGACAAGCGCATGGCGATTTTGCTGTTTGAAAAAGGCAAGGGCGAAGTGGTTACTGCGCCGTCTATCCGCACCGAAATTGCGGGCGGGCGCGTGCAAATCACGGGCAGCCGCTCAACGCAAGAAGCAACGGATACCGCTTTGCTGCTGCGCTCTGGCTCGCTGGCCGCGCCGATGGAGATTGTTGAAGAGCGCACCATTGGCCCGGGGCTGGGTGCAGCCAATATTGAAAAAGGCTTCAAAAGCGTAGGCTATGGCATTGTCGCCATCATGATTTTCATGTGCGCCTACTACATGCTGTTTGGCGTGTTCTCGGCGCTTTCGCTGTGCGTGAACTTGCTCATGCTGGTGGCCATTTTGTCGCTGCTGCAAGCAACGCTGACTTTGCCTGGCATGGCGGCTATGGCGCTCACACTGGGCATGGCGATTGACTCCAACGTGCTGGTCAATGAGCGTATTCGCGAAGAGCTGCGCCACGGCATGTCGCCGCAAGCGGCTATCCATGCGGGCTACCAGCATGCGTGGGCAACCATTCTTGACTCCAACGTCACTTCGCTGATTGCGGGCTTGGCACTGCTGTCGTTTGGCACGGGTGCGATTCGCGGCTTTGCAGTGGTGCACTGTTTGGGTATTTTGACATCCATGTTCTCGGCCGTGTTCTTCTCGCGCGGGCTGGTTAGCCTGTGGTATGGGCATCGCCGCAAAATCAAAAGCCTCTCGATTGGCACGGTCTGGCGGCCTGAAAACCAAGCCAGCGACGCAACAGATAACAGCAAGGAATAAGCACCATGGAATTTTTCAGAATCCGCAAGGATATTCCTTTCATGCGCTATGCGCGGGTGCTCAACGCCATCTCGGCGCTGACGTTTGCGCTGGCGGTGTTTTTCTTGTTCTCGCGCGGTCTGCATCTCTCGGTTGAGTTTACGGGCGGCACGCTGATGGAAGTGACCTACAGCCAGCCTGCCAAAATCGACGAAGTGCGCAGCGCGGTTGAAAAGCTCGGCTACAAAGACGTGCTGGTGCAAAACTTTGGCTCATCCAAAGAGGTGATGATTCGCCTGCCGCTGCAAAAGGGCGTTACTTCCGTGCAGCAAAGCGACAAGGTGATGCAAGTGCTTAAAACGCACGATGCCAGTGTGTCGCTGCACCGTGTGGAGTTTATCGGCCCGCAAGTGGGGCAAGAGCTGTTTGCCAACGGCGTTAAGGCGCTGGCATTTGTGATTGGCGGCATCATCGTTTATTTGGCGATTCGCTTTGAGTGGAAATACGCCGTTTCTGCCATCATTGCCAACTTGCACGACGTGGTGATTATTTTGGGCTTTTTTGCCTTCTTCCAGTGGGAAGTGTCGCTGACGGTATTAACCGCCGTGCTGGCTGTGCTGGGCTACTCGGTAAACGAGTCGGTGGTGGTGTTTGACCGTATCCGTGAAAACTTCCGCCGCTACCGCAAGATGGAAACCGTTGATGTCATCAACAACGCCATTACTGCTACTACCAGCCGCACCATCATCACCCACGCATCTACCATGATGGTGGTGCTCTCGATGCTGTTTTTTGGCGGCGAAACGCTCTACTATTTCTCGGTAGCGCTGTCTATTGGTATTTTGTTTGGCATTTACTCTTCGGTTTTCGTGGCAGCTTCCATTGCCATGTGGCTGGGCATCAAGCGCGAAGACCTTGTTAAAGGCGGCGGCGGCACGTCTGGCAAGCGCTCGGCAAGCAGCAAAGACGACCCCAACGCTGGTGCGGTGGTTTAGTCTGCCTTTAGCTTGAGAAAACGCTGGTTTGTTTTTCGTATCAAAGAGGTATCAGAAAGTCGTCATTCCCGCCTGCGCGGGAATGATGAACGATTGTGTTTTTATACGAAACTGGAATAAATCAGCGCTTTAAATCGCACTGCGGCTCGCAAGCCTGTTGGGTTGCGAGCCGTTTTGAAATCAAATTTTTATAAAAAAGCCGTAGAAAGTCATACCCCATGGAGTGGATTACCGTCACTATCGCTTCGCTTTTTGCTGGCTTTGTGGATGCCGTTGTGGGCGGCGGCGGGCTGATTTTGACGCCTGCATTGTTTAGCACCTTTCCCGCCGCAATGCCCGCAACGCTGCTGGGCACAAACAAGTCAGCCTCGGTTTGGGGCACCAGTTTTGCCACTTGGCAATACCAGCGGCGCGTGCAGATGCATTGGCAGGCGATATTGCCTGCTGCGCTGTGCGGGCTGGCGGGTTCATTTGCAGGCGCTTGGGCGGTTACGCAAATGTCGCCACATTTTTTGCGCAAGGCGCTGCCTTTGGTGCTGGTGCTGATTTTGCTCTACACCTTGGTTAAAAAAGACTTGGGTCGCCACCATGCGCCGCGTTTTAGTGGGCATAAAGAAGT
>JAGONG010000040.1:14369-19487 GCA_017993135.1 Allobrachymonas sp. | reverse complement strand
AGGGCAGGGCGGCTTGCAGGGCTTTGCGGGCGGCGTTGCGGCCTGCGGTGTCGCCGTCGAAGCTAAAGACGATGCTGTCGGTGTAGCGAAAGAGTTTGCGCACGTGGTCGCTGGTGCAGGCTGTGCCCAGTGTGGCTACGGCGTTGCCAAAGCCCAGTTGTGCTAAGGCGACTACGTCCATATAGCCTTCGGTGACTAAGGCAAAGCCGTGCTCTCGCAGGTCTTGGCGTGCTTCAAACAGGCCGTAGAGTTCGCGCCCTTTGCTGAAAACGGGTGTTTCGGGCGAATTGAGGTATTTGGGTTTTTCGTCGCCCAGCACGCGCCCGCCAAAGCCGATGTATTGGCCTTTGATGTTGCGAATGGGGAACATGATGCGGTGGCGGAAGCGGTCGTAGCGCGATTCGCTGCTGCGCTGCTCTGGGCGTTGTTCTTGGCGCTGTTCTGGGTGTTCGGCGGGGTTGGCGTGCTCGCTGTGGCTGCTGGCAGCGGCTTCGTTGCGGTGGTGGATGACCAGGCCGCTTTCTTCGAGCAGGGGGCTGGTGTAGTCGGGGAATACGGTGCTTAAATGGCGCCAGCCTGCCGGGGCGTAGCCTATGCCAAAGCGTTGGGCTATGGCGCCAGTTAGCCCGCGTTGTTTGAGGTAGTCAATGGCTTGTGCGTTGGTTTTGAGTTGCTTTTTGTAGCTGGCGGCGGCTTTTTCGAGTACGTCGCTCAGGGTGGTTTGCTTTTGGCGCTGTGCTTCGGCGCGGGCGCGGTCTTGCGGGCTGGTGCGGTCATCAGGCACTTGCATGCCGTGCTGGGCGGCCAAGTCTTGCACGGCTTCGACAAAGCCCAGGCCGTTGTGCTCCATCAAGAAATTGACGGCATCACCGCTTTTGCCGCAGCCAAAGCAGTGGTAGAACTGCTTGCTGGGGCTGACTGTAAAGGAGGGGGTTTTTTCGCTGTGAAAGGGGCAAAGGCCCGAGAGGTTGGCACCTGTTTTTTTGAGCTGCACATAGCGCCCCACGACCTCAACCACATCGACGCGGTTGAGTAGCTCTTGAATGAATCCGTGGGGTATGGCCATAGGGGGATTGTAAAAGGCGGGTAGCAGCGTGCAGGACGCAGAGGTCGCAAAGGTTGCGCAAAAGACGCAAAAGGGGAATCAGGTTCTGGCCAAAGGGCGGCTGCTTTTTGCGTAACTTGTGCGTCTTGCTTGCTTATACGGGCAAGGGCTCAAAGGGCAGCCCCAGCGCTTGGGCGACTTCGGCGGCGCGTTGTTGGGCGGCTTGGGCGCTGGCGGCGGTGATGGTGATGTGCCCCATTTTGCGCTTGCGCTGCACGCCCTGTTTGCCGTAGAGGTGCAGGTGCACGCCCGAGAGGTGCTGCACGGCTTGCCAGGGCGGGGTGCGGGTTTGGCCGCTGGCATCGAACCAGATGTCGCCCAGTATGTTGAGCATGATGGCGGCGCTGTGCTGGCGCGGCTGGGGCAGGGGGAGCTGCATGGTGGTGCGCACTTGCAGGTCAAACTGGCTGTGCTCGCAGGCATCGATGGTGTAGTGGCCGCTGTTGTGTGGGCGCGGTGCCATTTCATTGACGACCCAGCCGCCGTCTTGCAGCACAAAGTACTCTACGCACAGCACGCCTACATATTGCAAGCCTTGCGCAATGCGGGCTGTGGCTTGCACCAAATCGTCTGCCAGCGCGGGCGGAACAGCGCCTGCAAAGGCGTAGGTGGTGCTCAAAATGCCGTCGTGGTGCACGTTGCGCTGCGGCGCAAAATGCACGATTTGCCCTTGCGCGTTGCGCGCCACGATGACCGAGCACTCTAGCGCCAGCGGCAGACGTTGCTCCAGCACGCAGGGCACGCTGCCCATGTCGCGCCAGGCCTGCTCCAGTGCGGGCAGGGTGGCTACTTGCGTTTGGCCTTTGCCGTCGTAGCCCAAACGGGCTGTTTTAAGGATGGCTGGAAAGAGCGCAGGAGGAGCGCTTTGCACGTCTTGCAGGGTGCTGATGGCGTGGTAGGGGGCGCAGCGCACGCCGCATTGGGTGAAATGCTGCTTTTCGAGCAGGCGGTCTTGTGCTGCTGCTACGGCGCTGGCGGGTGGCGATACGGGTTTGCTTTGCGCTAAAAATTGCAGCGCGGCGGCGGGTACGTTTTCAAATTCGGTGGTAATGGCATCACTGGCATCAAGCAGGCGCTGCCAGCCGTTGGGGTCGCTGTAGGCTGCCTCAATCTGGCTGTGGCTGGCTTGGCCTGCGGGGCTGGCAGGGGTGGGGTCGAGTACGACAGTGCCGTAGCCCATGCGCTGGGCGGCGTGTACCAGCATACGCGCCAGTTGCCCGCCGCCAAGTATGCCCAGTGTGCTGGGGCTGGCGTTGGTGGGGGTGCTTGATTGAGGGGGAATGGCGGCGGGGGTGGTTGTCATGCGGTAAAGGGGCTAAAAATACGGGTAACAAGGCGGGGTTTAGGGGCTGGCAGCGGGCTGTGCGCTGGCAAAAAGCTATTGAAGTAGCGCCTGCAGGCAGAGTTTTTTAAGCAGGCAGCGCCATGGCGCGTGCGGCTTCGGTCTGGCGTGTGCGCCATGCTTGCAGTTTTGCGAGCAAGGTGGCATCGTGGTTGGCCAGTAGTGCAATAGCAAAAAGTGCGGCGTTAGCTGCGCCTGCGTTGCCTATGGCAAAGGTGGCAACAGGCACGCCTTTGGGCATTTGCACAATGCTGTGCAGCGAATCAACCCCTTGCAGGTGGCGGCTGGCAACAGGCACGCCCAGCACGGGCACAGTGGTTTTGGCTGCAACCATGCCTGGCAGGTGGGCAGCACCGCCCGCGCCCGCAATAATGGCTTGCAGCCCACGGCTGGCGGCGCTTTCGGCATAGGCAAACATATCATCAGGCATACGGTGGGCAGAGACTACCCGCGCCTCAAAGGGTATGCCAAACTCCTCAAGAATTTGCGTAGCGTGCTGCATGGTTTCCCAGTCGGAGCTGGAACCCATAATGACACCTACCTGAACGCTAGCCATGTGTAATCTCCTTGAAAATACTGACAAACTGCCGTCTTGAACTGTAAACGGGCTGCAATTGCAGCACAATGCTGTCTGTTAAAAACCAGTCTGGCTGCAAGAGGCAGTGTGCGGCTTGCTTGAGGCAAGCGGCTCTGCCAGTGGCTTTTGTTGCGGCAGCGCAGACAAGGTATAAGGTAATGGCGCATTGTAGTAGCCGCGTGCGGCACAGTGCCAGCCAAGCGCGCCGTGATTCATTATTTTTGTAGAAAGCAGTCTGAAACATGATTATTGCAACAGAACTCAATTTTGAAGCGGAAGTTCTTCCCGCATCCCTGACAACGCCTGTATTGGTCGATTTTTGGGCACCGTGGTGCACCCCTTGCAAAACGCTGATACCCGTGCTGGAAAAGCTCGAGGCCGAATACGAAGGCCGCTTCATCTTGGCCAAGGTCAATGTTGATGAGCAGCCTGGGCTGGCAGCCATGTTTGGCGTGCGTAGCGTGCCTGCTTGCATGCTGCTCAAAGAAGGGCGCACGATTGATGGCTTTATGGGCGCTTTGCCCGAAGTGCAGGTGCGCGAGTTTTTAGACAAACACCTCCAGCCCGCCGCACCAGCAGCCCAGCCAGAATTGGCTGATGATGTGCTTGATGATGAGGAAATCCTCGAACGTTTGCAGAATGTTTTGGCAGCCGAGCCCGAAAACGACAACGCCCGCTTTGACTACGTCAAGCTCTTGCTGCAACTTGGGCGCATGGAAGAAGCGCAAGCCGCGTTTGTACCAGCAGCCGCCAAAATGGCTGCTGTGCGCAAGTTCGACAGCCTGCACCGCTGGCTGCAAGCCCTGCAAGCGCAGCAACAAGCCCCAGCCGATATGGCAGCGCTTGATGCAGCCATTGCCGCCAATAAACGCGATTTTGCCGCCCGCTTTGCCCGCGCTCAGGCGCTCATGGCGCAACAGCAGTGGACAGACGCTATGGACGAGTTGCTCGAAATCCTGATGCGTGACAAAACATGGGACGAAGACAAAGCCCGCAAAACCTACATCGCCGTGCTAGACATCATGGAGCCGCCACGCCCCGTTGTGCCTGAAGGGCAAATCGCGCCTGACGACCCCGTTGTAGCCAGCTACCGCCGCCGCTTGAGCAGCGTGGTATTGAGCTAAGCCTGTGGCAAACCCGCGCAATTCGGGTGGCGATACGGGCAGCACCATCGCACAGGCAGCTTTTCCAAGCAGTGCAGATAAAGCAGCCACCGCGCAGCCAAGCAGCGCCGCCCCCGTCATGCTCGTTACAGGCGGCAGCCGTGGCATAGGCGCAGCCACGGTGGCGCTGGCGGTGCAGCAGGGCTGGCGTGTGGCGCTGTGCTACCGCCAAGATGGCAGTACGGCAGCCGCGTTTGAGCAGCAAATCAAGCAACAAGCCTGCCTGCAAGACGGGCAAATCTTCTGCATGCAGGCCGATATTGTTGATGAAGCGCAAGTGCAGCACCTGTTTGAGCGCACCCTGGCACACTTTGGGCAGCTTGACGCACTCGTCAATAACGCGGGCACAGTGGGCGCGCGCAGCCGTTTTGCTGACATGGACTTGGCACGCTGGCAGCAGCTTTTTGCTACCAATGTGTTAGGTAGCATGCTGTGCGCCCGAGCAGCCGTGCGCCATATGAGCACCGCTTGCGGTGGGCGTGGCGGCAGCATCATCAACGTGGGCAGCGTTGCCTCGCGGCTGGGTGCGGCAGGGCGCTATGTGGATTACGCCGCCAGCAAAGGTGCCATAGACAGCTTAACCATAGGGCTGGCACTTGAGCTTGCCAGTGAAGGCATTCGCGTCAATGCCGTGCGCCCAGGCGTGGTCGATACCCGCATCCACACCGATACCCCCGCCCAAATGCAGCAACGCGCCCAAGTCATACCCCTGCAGCGCATAGCCAGCCCGCAAGAAATCGCCCAAGCCATACTTTGGCTGGCAAGCCCGCAGGCAAGCTACGTTACGGGCTTGCTTATGGACGTGGCTGGCGGGCGTTAGCCGCAGTGCGCCAATTTGTTTGTAAAAATACCTTGTAAAGCATTCTGGGGAAACGCTGATTTATGCTTTATTCAAAAGATTCAAAAGATTCAAAAGATTCAAAAGATTCAA
>JAGONG010000040.1:0-14269 GCA_017993135.1 Allobrachymonas sp. | reverse complement strand
ATTCAAGAGCGCAAAAAAGCCGTCATCCCCGCGCAGGCGGGAAGCCACAACAGCGCCACTTGCTGCAATGGCTTCCCGCCTGCGCGGGAGTGGCGGGCAATGGCGTTTTTATACGAAACTGGAACAAATCAGCGTTTTCTTCCAACCCCCAAGCCAGTCTGTAGCCTGTAGAGATAGAACCAACACCATGACCGCCCCCCGCCTGCATTGCCCCATGCCGCTCAACTATGGCGCAGAAATCGCCCTGCCAGCCAACGCCGCACGCCATGTACAAGTACTGCGCTTGCAACCAGGCGACAAAGTTGCGCTATTTCACGGCGGCTTGCCCGATATTGCCGACTTGGCTCCTGCCCCCGCTGGCAGCGCGCCATCGCCATCGCCCGCGCATTGGCAGCCGCAAGACACAGGCTGGGTGCAAGCCACCATCACCCAAATGGGGCGCAGCAGCGTGCATGTGCGCATTGGCGAGGCACACGCCCCCGTGCCTGCGCAAGCACCAGCAGCACACATCCACATCGCTTGCGGCATGCCAGCCAACGAGCGCATGGATTGGCTGGTAGAAAAAGCCACCGAACTAGGCGTTGCCAGCATCCAGCCGCTGCAAACCGAGCGCAGCGTATTGCGTCTGCGCGACGAACGCGCCTACAAAAAACAAGCACACTGGCAAGCCGTAGCCATTGCCGCGTGCGAGCAAAGCGGACGCACAGCCGTGCCGTGGGTGCGCCCCGTGTGCAGCTTGGCAGAATTTTTGCAGCAAAACGCGGCAGATGAGGCAAGCAGAGCAACGGAAGTAACAGCGGCAAGCCGCCGCCTGGTCTTGTCGCTACAAGCGGGCAGCCTGCCCTTGCATAGCTACAACGTGCGAGCAAACACTTTGGGTAGCGCAGCCAGTAGCGTAAAGGCAGAGCAAACAAGAGGGCAGGCAGGGCAAACCCAGCCGCCTGCACTGTGGCTGCTCTCGGGGCCTGAGGGCGGGCTTTCAGCCGCCGAAGAAGCCAGCGCACTCACGCAAGGCTGGCAGCCAGTATCGCTAGGGCACTACACCCTACGCGCCGAAACCGCCCCACTAGCCGCACTCGTGCTGCTCGGGCAGACAGACTAGCTGTGCGCAACTGGCTGCGCTGTGCGTTGCTTTGCTTAGGCAGGAATGAATGCGGGAGCGAACGCAGAGGGCGCAGAGGGAATACGGGGGCGAACGCAGAGGGCGCAGAAGTTACGCAAAAGTCGCAAAAGAAATACCAAAATTGTTTGGTAAAGGCTAGAACCAGTGTTTATGCGGGTTACAGGGCATAAATGGCTGGTAAGGCGCATGGGGGCTGGTTATCGGTATTTTTGCGGCTTTGCTTTGGGCTGGAATGAATGCGGGGACGAACGCAGAGGGCGCAGAGGGAATACGGGGGCGAACGCAAAAGGCGCAGAGGGAATACGGGGGCGAACGCAAAAGGCGCAAAGGTTACGCAGAAGTCGCAAAAGAAATACCAAAATTGTTTGGTAAAGGCTAGAACCAGTGTTTATGCGGGTTGCAGGGCATAAATGGCTGGGAAGGCGCATGGGGGCTGGTTGTCGGTATTTTGCGGCTTTGCTTTGCGTAGGCTGGAAGGATACGGGGCAACGACGCAAAAGGCGCAGAGGTTACGCAGAAGCCGCAGAAGGAATTGCGGTTTTTTGAATTTGCTTTTGCGTGAAGAATCAATCAGCGCTTTTTTATATTCAAAAACCGATTTAAACGCCATTTGGATAACGCCATTTGTACAGCGGCGTTTGGATAACGGCATTGGTAAAGCGGTATTTGTATAGCGCTGTTTTTATTTATGCCGTTTCTTTCGCTGCATTTTCAGCTCTCTGGCATAAAAGATGAGTGGTGGCTGGCAATGAGCCATTGTGTGCCGTTCCAGCGGTAAGTAAAGCTGTAACGCGCTTTGATTTTCATGCCCGTGGTGTTGTAGGTAAAGGTGTAAATACCAGAATCACTGGCGATATTTCCGCCTATTTCTATGTGGCGTATATCTATGGTGCTTGATGGTTTGTTTTCGAGAAATGCGCGAAAGTAATCTTCTTTTTCTGCGCGTGTCAAGCGTGGGGTATTGGATATGGTGGGTAAAAGGATAGAGTCTTCAGCGTAGTTGTTGACAACTTTTTCAGCGTCGCATGTTTGTAGTGATGCGTTCCAGCGGTCAAATAAAGCTGCTATTTCTTGTTGCGTTGCTATCGTGTAGCAATTCATATGGGTCCTGACTTGTTGGCGCAAGTGGCATGTTTCTTTTGCCATATATCTCCGCGCAAAGGTTGGCGTGGAGATTTTTTTAGGCTGCATGGCTTGCGCTTGGGTGCAGAGAAAATTCTCTTGACTGACTCAATAAAAAAGAAAACGGTTGCTCGAAATTTTTAGTGGGGGCAATGCTAAAGGGTATTTTCTATAAAAAAGATTAGGGTTTTCCCTAAATTTCGTACTGATTTTTATGGATGGTATTGCTTATAAATGGCAAGCAAGGCGCAAAAAAAACGGCGTGGCTAAAAGGCTTTAGCACGCCGTTTTTTGTAAGCTATAAAGCGCCAGTGGTTAATTAAATAAATTTAATTAATTAATTAATTTGTTTGTTTGATTTGCTTATAGGCTGTATAGGCTGTGTTTTTAATGCCTGAAATGGCGCACGCCAGTAAATACCATGGCTACGCCGCGTTCGTTAGCAGCATCAATCACTTCCTGGTCGCGCATGGAGCCGCCTGGTTGTATGACGCAGGTGGCGCCGTGGTCGATGACTACGTCCAGTCCGTCGCGGAAGGGGAAGAAGGCATCACTGGCTACGGCGGTGCCTGCCAGCGAGAGTGTGGCGTGCTCGGCTTTGATGCTGGCAATGCGGGCAGAGTCCAAGCGGCTCATTTGCCCTGCGCCTACGCCCATTGTCATGCCGTCTTTGCAAAAGACGATGGCGTTGCTTTTAACGAATTTGGCCACTTTCCAGGCAAATAGCAGGTCTTGGAGTTGTTCTGGAGTGGGTTGCTTGGTGGTGACTACTTGCAAGTCTGCCAGTGTGAGTTCGCGGTTGTCTGCGGTTTGCAGCAGCAGGCCAGAGCCTATGCGTTTGATGTCCAAGGCGTTTTGGCCTTTGTCGTGCGGGGTGGTGCCACCTGGGGGTAGGGCGATTTGCAGCAGGCGCACGTTGGTTTTGGGTTTGAAGATTTCCAGCGCTTCGGCGGTAAAGCCTGGTGCCATGAGCACTTCTACAAACTGTTTGACGATGCGTTCAGCAGCAGCTTTATCTACGGTGCGGTTGAGCGCAATGATGCCGCCAAAGGCGCTGGTGGGGTCGGTCTGGAAGGCTTTGCTGTAGGCTTGCGCGGCATCTGCGCCTATGGCTACGCCGCAGGGGTTGGCGTGTTTGACGATGACGCAGGCGGCTGTGTCGGTGAATTGTTTGACGCATTCCCAGGCGGCATCAGAGTCGGCAATGTTGTTGTAGCTGAGTTCTTTGCCTTGGAGTTGTTGCGCGGTGACCAGGCTGCCTGGGGCGGGGTGCAGCTCGCGGTAGAAGGCGGCGGTTTGGTGTGGGTTTTCGCCATAGCGCAGGTCTTGCAGTTTGACGAACATGCTGCTGGTTTTGCTGGGGTATTCGATGCGGCTGGGTGTGCCTTCAATTTGGCTGGCATCAAAGGCTACGCTGGAGAGGTATTCGCTGATGGCCATATCGTATTCAGCAATGCGCTGAAACGCAGCTACAGACAAGGCAAAGCGGGTGGGCAGGCTGATGGCGCCTGTGTTTTGCAGCTCGGCCAAGGCGCTGGCGTATTGGCTGGCATCAGTGAGTACGGCAACGTCTTTCCAGTTTTTGGCTGCACTGCGCACCATGGCCGGGCCGCCAATGTCGATGTTTTCAATCGCATCTGCCAGTGTGCAGCCTGCTTTGGCTACGGTGGCCTCAAAGGGGTAGAGATTGACTACGAGCAGGTCGATGGTGGCAATGTTGTGCTCTGCCAGCGATGCCATGTGCGCGGGCAGGTCGCGCCGAGCGAGCAAGCCGCCGTGGATTTTTGGGTGCAGGGTTTTGACGCGGCCATCAAGCATTTCGGGAAAGCCCGTGTGGTCGGCAACTTCGGTAACAGGCAGGCCGCTGTCTGCCAGCAGCTTGGCTGTGCCGCCAGTTGATAGCAGCTTGATGCCTAGCGCGTGCAGGCTTTTGGCAAGGTCTACGATGCCAGTTTTGTCGGATACGGATAGGAGTGCGGTGAGGGTGCTCATGGTGCTTTAGTGAGGTTGATAAAGGGATGAGGATGAAAAATGGTTTTGGTTTTGGTTGCTGTTGTGGTGCAGGCTTGTTGTGCGGCTAGGCGGGTTTATTTGGCTGCGGGTGGTGGTGCTTCCAAAAAGCCGTGTTCTTGTAATTTTTTGCGCAGGGTGTTGCGGTTGATGCCTAGCCATTGTGCCGCTTTGCTTTGGTTTTGCCCAGTTTGCTCCATAACGAGGTCAAGCAGTGGCGGCTCGATAACGCGCAAGAGCATGTCGTACATATTGCAGGGGGGTTGGCCTTGCAAGTCGTTAAGGTAGTGCTCTAGGCTGTTGCGGATGCTGGCTTGTAGTTTTTTGTGTGTCATGGCTGTAGTAGAAGGGGCAAAGGGGTAAAGTTTTTTATCGGGGTTTATCGGGGATTTTGCCAAATGGCGTGGTGTTGCCGTGTGGCGTTGTTTTCAACAGTTTGGCGCTGGCAGTTCGGCGCTGTTTTGGCGCAGGGGCTTATGCGGGCGCTAATTTTGGCGCGGGCTTTGGCGTTGTTTTTTGCGCGGGTGGGCTGTGGGTGTCCTCACAACCAGGCGCTGTAGTGCGTTGCTTATCGAACAGGCTATCGCGCTGGCCAGGCAGGGTGATGTGCCGGGTTTGCAGGTGGGCAAACCAGTCGTCTACGGTTTGTGCTTGGGTTGCGGCGCAGTCTATTTGGTTGATGCGCTCTCGCAACTCTGCGCCATTGGGCAGGCTGGCAACGTACCAGCCTATGTGCTTGCGCGCGCTGCGTACACCAGCGTGCTCGCCATACAGCGCGTAGTGCGCTTGCAGATGTTGCTGCAAGGCCAGGCGCACTTCGGCAACGGTGGGTGCAGGCAGGTGTTCGCCTGTGCTTAAATAATGGGCAATTTCACGAAAAATCCAAGGCCGCCCCATGGCTGCGCGGCCTATCATCAAGGCGTCTACACCTGTTTGTGCGAGCACTTGTGCGGCTTTGGCAGGGCTGTCAATGTCGCCATTGGCTACAACGGGGATGTGCAGGGCTGCTTTAATGGCGGCTACGGTGGCATATTCAGCCGCACCCGCGTAGCCTTGTGCGCGGCTGCGCCCATGCACGGCTACCATGGCAATGCCTGCTTCTTGCGCGAGCTTGGCAATGCGGGGGGCGTTGCGCTGGGTGCAGTCCCAGCCAGTGCGTATTTTGAGTGTGACGGGCACTTGGTGCGGCAGGCAAGCAGCTACTACGGCATGCATGATTTGCGCGGCCAGCGCTTCGTTTTGCATGAGCGCAGAGCCTGCCCATTTGCTGCAAACTTTTTTGGCTGGGCAGCCCATGTTGATGTCGATAATTTGTGCGCCACGGTCGATGTTCCAGCGTGCGGCATCGGCCATTTCCTGCGGGCAAACGCCTGCGATTTGCACGGCTATGGGTTCGGGCTCGCCCGCATGGGTGGCGCGGCGTGAGGTTTTCAGGCTTTGCCAGAGGTCGCGGCGCGAGGTTACCATTTCGCTTACGGCATAGCCCGCGCCAAAATGGCGGCAGAGTTGCCGAAACGGTCTGTCTGTTACCCCTGCCATGGGGGCAACAAATAGATTGTTTGGAAGGGTAAATGGGCCGATTTGCATGGGGGCAATGGGAAGGTGGGGCAGAAACAACTCTTGTATAGCGCGAAGGCGGCGATTGTACCTGCTTATTTTTTGCGCAGATGGCAAAAGGCGTGAATTTGCCACTTTCTACCTTGGCGGAGGCATGGCGCATGCGTGCTTTTACGGAGGGGGAATTTGTGCAAAGGCTGTAGGGCGCGGCGCTGGCGCTTGTTTTACTGATGCGCGATAGGGTGGGCAGATAGGCGAGCTTCTTGGTAGGGCATTGCGGCGGTAATGCAGCGGCAATGTGTTGCTGGCATTTGCTGTAGATTGAAAGAAGCATTGGAAGAAAGAGGCGTTGATTTATTCCAGTTGGGTATAAAAAACACAGTACACAATCGCCCGACATTCTGGGAGCTGTCTTCCTACGAAGAATAAATGAGCGCATCCTTAAGGCAGAAGTGTTAGATAAAAGTGCCATTTCATAAAAATGACATTTTTTCGGTTGGCGTAATAGATATGATGATGCGCATAGCGGTTTAAGCGGGTTTTTTAGCTGTTTTTGCTGCTTCGTGCTATGCCTATGTTTTGTAAAGGAGAAAGTAATGGTTGTTGCTGTATTGCTTGGCTTGCTGCTGGTTGCGGCGATTTATGGTGTTTCGCTCTATAACGGTTTGGTTGCGTGCAAACATGCAGTTGCCAAGGCGTGGGCCAATATTGATGTGTTGCTCAAGCAGCGCCACGATGAGCTGCCCAAGCTGGTTGAGGTGTGCAAGCAGTACAAAACGTTTGAGCAGGAAACTTTGCAGCGCGTGATTGAGGCGCGTGCGCAAGTGCATTCAGCCCGCGAGACCGAAAATATTGCCCAGCTTGGCAGGGCTGAAGGCGCTTTGCGTGGAGGGCTGGGCAGGCTTTTCGCTGTGGCTGAAGCCTATCCAGAGCTGAAAAGCAACGAGCATTTTTTACAGTTGCAGCAGCGTATATCTGGTTTGGAAAATGGCATTGCCGATAGGCGCGAGTTGTATAACGAAGCCGTCAATATCAACAACGTTCGCGTTGAGCAATTTCCTGATGCGCTGATAGCTGGCATGTTTCACTTCAAGCAGTTGCCTTTGCTGGAGTTTGCCGAGCAGGAAAAGGCCGATGTGGATATTAAAAAACTGTTTGGCTAATAACCGCATGTGGCAGGCATGGTGATTGATATACAAAAACTGCGCGGCGAGCTCATTGGCGCAGGGATGCAGGTTTTTTTTCTGGCTATGGCTGTGCGGGTGAACGCGCGCTGGGGCTGGTTGCTGTGCTTGGCGCTGCTGGCATGTGTCAACTTGATAAGCTGGCTATCTGCCTTGCAGCGCAGGCGTGCCATTACCGATACGCCTACCTCGCGCATAGCCTCGGCAGCGCAAGGGCTGGTTGAGCTACGCGGGCGTGGCTGTGCGATTGAGCCGCCGCTGGCATCGCGCATAAGCGGCTTGCCCTGCCTTTGGTATCGCTTTGAGGTATCGGAGCGCAGAGGCAACGAGTGGGAAGTGGTTGATGAGGGCGAAAGCAGCCTTTCATTTGTTTTGGATGATGGCAGCGGGCAGTGCTTGGTGGTGGTAGATGGCGCTGAAATATCCACCGAGCACAAACAGGTGCACAAACAAGGCGGGCAGCGAATTGCCGAATGGATGCTGCTGCCAGGCGATACCATTTATGTGCGCGGAGAGTTTCGCACGCTAGGCGGCGGCACAGCCGAGCTTGATGTGCGCCAAGACATGATTGATTTGCTCAACGAGTGGAAGCGCGACCAGGCTACGCTGCTTGCGCGCTTTGACCTCAACGGCGATGGCAAGATTGACATGCAAGAGTGGGAACTGGCGCGCAAAGCAGCGCGGCGCGAAGTGGCACGTATGCACAGCGAGCTGCGCAATAGCGCAGATGTACACACAATAGGCTACCCGCAGCAAGGCCAGCAGCCGTATCTCATCTCCAACATCAACCCGCAGCGGCTGGCACGCCGCTTTTTGCTCTGGTCTTTTTTCCATCTGTTCGCGTTTTTGCTGGCGCTGGCTTTTTTCGCGCGCCAGTTGTCTGTTTTTGGCAGTTTGCTGTCCAAGAGCTAAATGCGCTTAAATGGGAATAGGCAAGCAACAATAGATAAGCACTGGAAGCAAGAAAGTAGTGAAGAAGCAGGGGCAGCCCTGCTTTTTTTGCGTCTGATTACGCCTGATTGGGCTTGATGGAGCGCAATTGTCAGAGCCATCTCCAGAATAAACGCAGAGCATCACACCGTGAATAATATTTTTCATATATCATGACAATCTATTTTTACCTTAAGGATGGGTAGTGCCGCTTGAGAGCAAGCCAGCACACAGGCGAGCACACAAGCCAGCACGCTGAAGCGCCATTCCTCCATATTGTTAGTTACCAGATGACAAATTCTTGCAGTTCAGAAACTCAGGAGCGCACAACAAAAACACAGCAAGGCGGCGGTGCGCCGTTTGTGCATCAAGAAGAGCACAGCCACTACGTGCGCGATTTGCGCCAGACGTATACACACGCGCATCCGCATACGCCTGGCCAGCCTCACGCGCATGATGATGCTTTGGATTACGAAATAGTGCTGCTTGATTCAGATACGCACATTCATAGCCATGCCCACGCGCATGCCCACACCCATGATGCAGTCCAGACCCATGTGGACGGCGACAGCCACACGCCAGCGAGCGAGCCGAGTTTGCATGGGCATGAGCATGGATATGCCCATGCCCATGCCCATGCACACAGCCACCGCGCCCCTGGCAGCATGACGCAACAATACCTCACCCGCAGTTACCAGCGTTGGCTGATGCTACTGGCGCTAGTGGGGTTGATGGTGGTGGTGGCGCTGTTTGCCATTCGCTTTGGCGCGTACCCGATTGCGCTGGATGACTTGCTGCAAGCCTTGCTCGGGCAGGGCGAAGCTACCACGCAAGTGGCTATTTGGCGTATTCGCATGCCGCGCATTGTGGGCGCAATGGTGTGCGGCTGGGCGCTGGCTTTGTCGGGGCTGGGGATTCAGTCGTTGCTGAAAAACCCGCTGGCTTCGCCTTCTACGATTGGCATTAGCCAAGGCGCGGCTTTTGGTGCGGCAGCTTCTATTGTGCTGTGGCAAGCGCAGTTTTATTTGGTTACGGCGTTTGCCTTTGCGGGTGCTATGGGGGCTACGGCGGTGGTGCTGTCGCTGGCAAGCCTTAAGCGGCTATCAACCGAAGCGGTGGTGCTCTCGGGCGTGGCGCTGTCTTCGCTGTTTACTTCGGGCACGATTTTGTTGCAGTTTTTGGCCAGTGATACGCAACTGGCGATGGTGGTTTTTTGGACCTTTGGCGACGTGGCGCGCGCGGGCTGGCGCGAGATTGCCATGATTTCTATTGGCGTAACGCTGGCTAGCCTGTATCTCTACAGCAAGCGATGGGACATGAATGCGTTGCTCTCGGGCGAAGAAGCCGCCAAGGGGCTGGGCGTAAACGTCAGGCAAACGCGCATGGCAGGCGTAGTAGTGGCAGCGCTGGTGGCGGCCATGGCTACGGCTTTTTTTGGCGTGATTGCCTTTGTGGGGCTGGTAGCGCCCCATGTAGCGCGCCGCCTGGTGGGAGCTGACCACCGCCTGACTGTGCCGTTTTCGTGCGTGCTGGGCGCGTTGCTGCTGCTGGCCTCAGACACCATAGGCCGCGTCATTATTGGTACGGGCAGCTTGCCTGTGGGGGTGATTACGTCTTGCCTGGGCGCGCCTGTGTTTTTGTATATGCTGGTTAAGAGCTACCGATGAGGGCCGAGCCATGAAACTGTCCGTATCGGGTATTGATTTTTCCTACCGCAGCACGCCTATTTTGGATGATGTCAGCTTTGGCGTGGAGCCAGGCGAGCTGTTGTGCATTTTGGGCGTTAATGGTGCGGGCAAATCTACGCTGATTAAGTGCATCAACCGCATCCTTGCGCCCCAGCGCGGCACGGTGCTGGTCGATGGCAAAGCCGTATTTGACATGCGCCAGCGCGAAGTGGCGCAGCATTTGGGCTATGTGCCGCAAAAGCACCCCGAAACGCTGCTTTCTGTTTACGAAACGGTGCTCATGGGGCGCCGCCCGCATGTGCAGTGGGCTTTGCGCGATAGCGATTACGCCTTGGTTGAGCAGATTTTGCACCAGCTCGGCTTGCACAACTTGGCCATGCGCCCTGTTACCCATCTCAGCGGCGGGCAGTTGCAAAAAGTCATCATTGCGCGTGCGCTGGCGCAGTCGCCCAGTGTGCTGCTGCTGGATGAGCCCATCAGCAATCTGGATTTGAAAAACCAGATGGAAGTCATGCAGTTGATTAAAGGCATAACGCGCACGCAACAACTCGCTGCCGTAGTCACCATTCACGATTTGAATATGGCGCTGCGCTTTGGCGACAAGTTTTTGTTTCTCAAAGACCAAAAAGTGCAAGCCATTACCGACCGCGCTGGCTTTACGCCCGCGCTGATTGAAACCGTCTATGACCAGCCCGTATCGCTGCACCAGTGCAACGGGCATTTTGTAGTAGTACCCGCTTGAATGCCCGCCAGCTTTAAGCCCCGCAGGTTTGCCCCAAAACTGGCTTGTTTTTTTTGAATGAAGGATGCGCCCATGCACCAGCCACAAACCACCCTTGACAACGCCTGCCAGCCCTTGTCACCCCATATAGCGCAAGCGATTGCGCCCTACAACCCCGCGCAGCCGCAGTACTGGAACGCGCTATGGCGCAGCACGCTTGAGGCATCGCGTGCATCGGGGCGCGGCTGCGAGTGCTGGCAAAACTGGAACGAGCTGGCCGAGGCGCGTAACTACTGGAAACGCGTCTCCGAGCGCGACCAGCACCACAGCCGCGCTGCCGATGTGTTGGCAGAAGTGCAAAGCCACTGGCGCGTGCTTGATATTGGCGCGGGGCCTGGCACCATGGCGCTGCCTCTGGCGGGCAAAGTAGCGCACGTCACAGCCGTAGAGCCAGCGCATGGCATGGCAACCGTGCTGCGCGAAAACATGGCTGATGCAGGGCTGCAAAACATCACCGTCGTGCAAAAGAAATGGGACGACGTAGACGTGGCGCAGGATTTGCAAGGCACTTACGACTTGGTCGTCATCTCGTTTGCCTTTGGCATGCTCGATTTGCTCGATACCGTGCAAAAAGTGCTTGCCGTTGCCAGCCACCGCGTGCTGTTTTACTGGCACGCGGGCCCGCAAGCATGGGATGTGGATGCCGTAAAGCTCTGGCCGCTGCTGCATGGCAAAACCTTTGTGCCCATTCCCAAAGCCAATGTTATTTTCAACCTGCTCTACAGCATGGGCATTTATGCCGATGTCCAAGTCATACCGCGCTCTTTTCGTTCTAGCTTTGATACGTTTGAAGAAGCCCTTGCCGATTACGCCAAACGCTACGCAGTAGAGGCAGGCGATGCGCACCGCATGGAGCTGCTGCGCGGCTATCTGCAAGAAACGCTGCTGCAAGAAGAAGGGCGCTATACGCAAAAAGCCATCAACACAGGCATGCGCATTTCCTGGAATGTTGCACCAAGCGCGGGCTAAAGCCACCTTGGGCGCTTCGTTGCCTTGGCAAAAGAGCCTGCCCAGAAGCCAAGTTATTTACCTTTGCTGCTTGCATTTAACCGTTGCATGCACATGCACATGCACATGCACATGCGCTGGCACAGCGCCAAGCAGCGTCTTTTGATTTTTTGTTTTATGTTTTTAACCAAGGAGATACGCGCCATGAAAGCACCATTTTTCTCACGCCTATACTGCAAAGCAGGGCTGGCAGCAATTGCCGCATGCAGCTTGCAGAGCATCCATGCACAAACCACCATCAAAGACATGGCAGGGCGCAGTGTTACCGTGCCAGCCAAGGTTGAGCGCATTGTGGGCTTGGGGCCAGGCGCACTGCGGCTCATTAGCTACTTGCAAGCCACTGACAAAGTAGTGGGCGTAGAAGATATTGACAAAGGAAGCCCCGTTGGCAGACCTTATGCACTGGCTAACCCCGAGCTTGCCAAACTGCCCCGCGCCAGCAAGGGCGGGCCGGCTGAAATCAACAAAAAACCAGATTTGGAAGCCTTGTTGTCAGTCAATCCGCAGGTGATTTTTGTCACCTACATGCAGCCTGCCGTGGCCGATGATGTGCAAAAAACATTGGGCGTGCCTGTGGTGGTGCTCAGCTATGGCGACGGCTTGGGCACGTTTAATAAAACCTTGCAAGACTCTTTAACACTGGCAGGCAAAATTGTGCAGCGCGAGCAGCGTGCAGCCAGTGTAAACAGCTTCATCCAGCAAGCGCAGCAAGATTTGCAAAAGCGCGTAGCCAGCATCAAGCCCGAGCAGCGCCTGAGCGCCTATGTGGGCGGCATAGGCCAGCGCGGCGCACATGGCATAGAAAGCACAGAGCAAAACTATGCCCCGTTTGATTGGGCAGGGGTAAACAACCTGTCTAAACAATTCAAATCCGATACAGGCACCTACCTCAAGCTGGATAAAGAAGCGCTGCTCAAGCTCAACCCGCCTGTGATTTTTGTGGATAGCGGCGGCTGGGATGTGGTGCGTGCCGATTACGCCAAAAACCCGCAGTACTACCAGGCACTGCAAGCCTTCCAGAAAGGGCAAACCTACCGCCTGCACCCATTCAACATGTACACCACCAATATCGATACAGTCATCGCTGGCGCTTACGCCGTAGGCAAAGCCATGTACCCCAAGCAGTTTGCCGATGTGGATGTGGCCAAAAAAGCCGATGCCATCTACACCTTTATGCTGGGCAAGCCTGTGTATGCGCAAATGCAGGCTAACCACGGTGCGCTGGGTGAAAAAATCAGCTTTAAATAACCTGTGTTAATAAGGTGCTGATTTGTTCTTGATGTAAAAGTAACTCGGTAACTCGGGAGCCAAGAAAGTCGCCATTCCCGCGCAGGCGGCAACAACGGGCGATTGCACTTTTTATACACAATCAGAACAAATCAGCGCTTCCTTTCATAGCCAGCTTTCAATAAATTGGTTTAAATAATTTGATTTAAATAAATTGATTTAAATCATTGGATTTAAAAATTCAGCTTTAACCAGCCCGCATCCAACCACCAACCCGCACTCAAGCAACAGGAGCCAAGCATGCAGCAAACCACCTCACCGATACACCTTTCCCCCGTTGGCAGCGTGCGCAGCAGCATTTCTGCTGCCAGCGTGCACATTCACGGGCAAGGCGCAAACCAAAACATCTTGCCCCACACGCACCGTTTTGACCGCGAGCACAAGTCTGAAATCGTGCTCGATGCCCAATGGGAAGAACTGCTCGATGGCATAGAAGGCTACTCGCACATCATGGTGCTGTACTGGCCGCACCTGCTCAGCGAGGAGCGCAGGCAAATCCGCAAAGTACACCCCATGGGGCGTACCGAAATTCCATTGCAGGGCATTTTTGCCACGCGCAGCCCTGCACGCCCCAATCCCATACTGGTTTCGGTCGTCAAGCTGCTTGAGCGCAAAGGCAACATCTTGCACGTGCAAGGGCTGGAAGCAGTTGATGGCAGCCCCGTGCTAGACATCAAGCCGCACAATCGCACTTTTGACATGGCCAGCGAAGCAGTGCGCGTGCCCGACTGGATGGAGCGCGCCATGCAGGAAATGGAAGGCAAATAAAACCATGGCATATGCAACTAGCTGCTTGGCCCAGCCAAGCAGCGGGTTGCGTATGCCATTTATCGGGTTGATACAAGGCACAAGGAGATTTTCATGAACGCACAACAAGTACGAGACAGTGCAGCATTCAAAAAATGCGCTGATTTTCACGGGCACATCTGCCCAGGCATGTCCATAGGCTTTAGGGCAGCACAATCGGCCATGCAAAGGCTGGCAGAGCAACGCTCGCAAGACGAAGAAATCGTCGCCATCGTCGAAACCGATGCCTGCTGTGCCGACCCGATTCAGGTGCTCACAGGCTGCACCTTTGGCAAAGGCAACTTCATCTACAAAGACCACGGCAAAATGGTCATGACGCTGCTGAGTCGCAAAAGCGGCAAAGGCGTGCGCGTAGCCATGCGCCACGGCTTGTTTGCCGCCGATGACGAGCAAACCCAGCTCCAGCAAAAAGCCACAGCAGGCCAAGCCACAGACGCAGAGCGCCAGCGCCTGCGCGAATTGCGCGAACAACGCACGGACACCATCCTGACCATGCCCGAGCACGATTTATTTGCCATCACCGAAGTAGCCACCGAGCTGCCACCCAAAGCCAAAATGGAATCCTCGCAACCCTGCGCCGTATGCGGCGAGCCAGTCATGGGCTGCAAATTGCAGGAAGTAAACGGGCAAAAAATCTGCCGCGCCTGCATCTAACCCCCGCCGCCGCACTCTCCTCCCCCGTGCCGCACCCGCCGCCAAGCACGCGCATGGAGTTGCAACAATCAGCGGCAAAACCCCAACAACCAGCATCCATGCGCCTTCCCAGCCATTT
>JAGONG010000039.1:17410-20290 GCA_017993135.1 Allobrachymonas sp. | reverse complement strand
TGCGTGCGCCAATTGCCATGATTGCCACATTCAAACGCCTTTGGCAAAACTCTCGCGCCCTGCGCTGGTCTACGGCTGGCTGGGTCGCGATATTGGGCATGATTGCTCTGGCCATGATTTATTTGCTGACGCAAGCAACCACCAATAACAGCGCCATTTACGAACGCAATTACCAACGTTTGCTCATTGCCAATCTGGTCGTAGTAGCTGCACTGCTTGCTGTACTTTTCTGGCTGGCATGGCATATGTGGCAGCGCCTGCGCAAGGGCAAATTCGGCAGCCGTTTGCTGCTCAAACTGGCCATGGTCTTTGTACTGGTTGCCAGCGTGCCAGGGGCGCTGCTGTATCTGGTGTCATACCAGTTCGTCACACGCTCTATCGAAAGCTGGTTTGACGTAAAAGTAGAAACCGCCTTGAATGCAGGCCTGAGCCTTGGGCGCAGCGTGCTTGATACGCTCACCACAGACGCCTCTAACAAAACCCGCGCCATCGCGCAGGAAATGGGCAATCAAACGGTATTTGATATGGGGCTTACGCTAGAGCGCCTGCGTAGCCAGCAAAATGCCGATAGGCTGGTTATCTGGAGCCAGACTGGTACGCAGATTGCTTCTTCATCCGTAGTGCGTTTTTTGCCTGCAAACACCCCCCCTTCGGCTGACGTATTTGAAACCCTTAAAACCCAACCAGTCATTGCGTTTATCGAGGGGCTTGATGATGCGCTCGACCCAGCCACAAGCAGCACTGGCAACCACACACAAGCCAAGCCACTCACGCCTACCCGCATCGTGGTCTACAGCTTGGTGCGCCCTGCACAATTCGGGCTGCAAAGTCAGGCATGGGTATTGCAGCTAGAGCAATCTATACCGCCAGAGCTGCTGCAAAACGCCATCATGGTGCAAGAAGCCAACCGCGACTACCAAGAACGCGCACTAGCCCGCCTTGGCCTGCAACGCATGTTCATCGGCACACTTACGCTCACCTTGTTTTTAGCCGTATTTGGCGCAGTGCTGCTGGCTTCACTGCTGGCTGCACAACTCGCACGCCCCTTGCTGTATCTGGCCGAAGGCGTGCGCCAAGTCGCCGCTGGCGACCTCAGCCCCAAAAATATCGACACCGCACAAGACGAGCTGGGCGGCCTCACGCGCTCTTTTGCCCAAATGACGCAGCAATTAGCCGACACCCGCCAGGCGCTCACCAGCAGCATGAGCGATCTTGACGCATCGCGCTTTGAGCTACAAACCATTTTGGACAACCTCACCTCGGGCGTACTCGTGCTGCAAGCCAATGGCACCATCTTGTCTGCCAACCCGGGTGCCAGCCGTATTTTGGGCATTACACAAGCACAGCTACAAGGGCAAATGCTGGCCAACATCCCGGCCCTGCAACACATGGGCGAAGTCGTACAACAGCAATTTGAAAGCCTGCTCGACCCCGAGCAGACACAAACAACCAGCGCCAACCAGCCCGCGCCAGCCACCGAGCCAGAAAACCCAGCACCAACAAGCCCCAACAGCACCGCGCACAACGGCTACTGGCAGCATTCCATGGAGCTCAACCCACCCGCGCACGAAGGCCTGCAGCAAGACACCATGACGCTGGTGCTGCGCGGCGCCCTGCTGCCCGAAGGCGCTGTACCCGATATGCGCCTGCTGGTATTTGAAGACATCTCGGCCATTGTCTCTGCCCAGCGCGCCCAAGCCTGGGGCGAAGTAGCTCGGCGGCTCGCACACGAAATCAAAAACCCGCTCACCCCCATACAACTATCGGCCGAGCGCCTCGAAATGAAACTCGGTGGCAGCCTGCCCGCCGAGCAGCAAGCCATCCTATCCAAATCAGTTCGCACCATCGTAGACCAAGTCCAAGCCATGAAGCGGCTGGTAAACGAATTTCGCGACTACGCCCGCCTGCCTGCCGCACACCTGCTGCCCGTAGACCTCAACGCACTCATTACCGACATCTTGCAGCTTTACGAAGCAGACAACGCCATCGTCCCCATCGTGGCTGAACTTGACCCCGAGTGCCTGCCCGTTTTAGCCGACGCCGAGCAACTGCGCCAAATCATCCACAACCTGCTGCAAAACGCCCAAGACGCCCAAGAGCAAACAGGTCACAGCAAGCAAGCCGTCACCATCCAAACCCAATGGCGCCCAGCCACACAGCGCGTACGCCTAAGCATCAACGACAACGGGCCGGGCTTTCCCGAGCACATCCTGCAACGCGCATTCGAGCCCTACGTCACCACCAAAGCCAAAGGCACAGGCTTGGGGCTAGCCGTCGTCAAAAAAATTGCCGACGAGCACGGCGCACGCATCAGCATCAGCAACCGCATGCAAGACGGCGAAATACAAGGCGCGCAAATCAGCATCCTGCTCGCCACACAAGCACCAAACCAGCCATCGGCAACAGGCACTTAACGATTTTTTCCATACGTTACAAACACAATTTTTACCTGTATCATTCAAACATAAAGACTCACACATTGGAAGTCAGTGAAAGGCAACGCACAGCAATGGCAAACATTCTGGTAGTGGATGACGAACACGGTATTCGAGACCTCCTGTCCGAAATACTCAACGATGAAGGCCATTCAGTCGATTTGGCTGAAAACGCCGCGCAAGCACGGCAAGCAAGGCAACAAAACACCTACGATTTGGTACTACTCGATATCTGGATGCCCGATACCGATGGCGTAACGCTGCTAAAAGAATGGGCAGCCAACGGCCTGCTCACCATGCCCGTCATCATGATGAGCGGGCACGCCACCATTGAAACAGCGGTTGAAGCCACCAAAATAGGTGCCCTGTCGTTTCTCGAAAAACCCATCACCATGCACAAGCTGCTCAAAACCGTTGAACTGGGGCTGGCACGCGAGCAATCACA
>JAGONG010000039.1:0-17310 GCA_017993135.1 Allobrachymonas sp. | reverse complement strand
CCAGCAGCAACACAGCGCCCGAAACCAGCAACCTCAAACACATCGCCGAAATCCTCAGCGACCTCCCCGCGCTAGACACCACATGGCGCCAACTCATCAGCTTTACCGCACGCTACTACCAGCGCAGCATGGGCGAAGTCGCACTCGCAGCCCTGCCGCCACAATTGCGCGAACTTGATGCCAAGCAACTAGCAAGAAGACTAAAAACACTGGCAAAAAACCATGCCACCCCACGCAGCGACCCGAGCAGCAACCCAAGCAACGCAGCCACAGCGCCCCTCGCGCCAGCCAAACCCACCTTAACCGCAGAGCAACAACTCGCAGTCAATGCCGCCTGCACCCCTGCCAAAAACCAGCAGCCACCAGCCCCCATCCTGCTCTTTGGCAGCACAGGCAGCGGCAAAACAGAAGTCTATCTACGCGCTGTGGAGCAACTTTTGCAGCAAGACACAGCAGCACAAGCACTGGTTATGGTGCCTGAAATCAACCTCACCCCCCAACTCGAACAACGCTTTGCCAGCCGCTTCCCCCACCTGCACCTTGCCACACTGCACAGCGGCATGACCGCCGCGCAACGCCTGCAAAACTGGCTCGCCGCACACACAGGCCAAGCCCGCATAGTGCTAGGCACACGCATGGCCGTACTCGCCTCCATCCCGCACCTGCGCCTCATCATCGTCGATGAAGAACACGACCCCAGCTACAAACAACAAGAAGGCGCGCGCTATTCCGCCCGCGACTTGGCCATCTACCGCGCCCACCAAAACCACGCACAAGCACTCCTGGGCTCTGCCACCCCTTCACTTGAAAGCTGGCACCACAGCCGAGCGCCCAGCCCCGATGATGCAGGCGGGCGCTACATCCGCCTTGAAATGCCCCAACGCATAGGCAACGCCGCACCAGCCACCGTGCGCCTCATCGACATGACGCAGCAGCCGCGCAGCACCGTACTAAGCCCGCACCTGCTCCAGGCAATCGCCGCCCGCGCTGCCCGAGGCGAACAAAGCCTGCTACTCCTGAATCGCCGTGGCTACGCCCCCATCCTGCACTGCAAAGAATGCGGCTGGAAAAGCGAATGCCCCCACTGCAGCGCCTACCGCGTCTTTCACAAAAGCGACCGCAGCCTGCGCTGCCACCACTGCGCCCACACCGAGCGCGTACCGCGCACCTGCCCCAACTGCGGCAACCAAGACCTGCTCACACTCGGCATAGGCACAGAGCAACTCGAAGAAACCCTTGCGCAACAACTCCAGCAAATACACCGCCCCGACGGGCAAGCCCTCAACATCACCCGCATTGATGCCGACACCACCCGCCGCACAGGCAGCTTAGTCGAGCAACTCACACGCGTACACAGTGGCGAAACCGATGTACTCGTAGGCACACAAATGGTAGCCAAAGGGCATGACTTTCGGCGCGTCACACTCGTCGCAGCACTCAACCCCGACGTAGCCCTGTTTAGCAGCGACTTTCGCGCCCCTGAACGGCTATTTTCCCTACTTATGCAAGCAGGTGGCCGCGCAGGACGCGACGCCGCACTTGAAACACGCAGCGAACTTTTCATACAAACCCACTTCCCCACCCACCCGCTATTTACAGCCCTGCAACAACACAACTACCCCGCCTTTGCCCAGCAGCAACTGCAAGAGCGCCAGGCCGCAGCCATGCCCCCATTTAGCTTTCAGGCACTCATCCGCGCCGAAAGCCGCGAGCAACAAACCGCACAAGACTTCCTCAACACCACCAACCAATCAGCCCAATACCTGCCCACTGCAGCCTACGTCACCTGCTACCCGGCAGTGCCCATGTCGCCCCAGCGCATCGCCAACCGCGAACGCGCCCAAATGCTGATAGAAAGCTGCAACCGCGCAGCCCTGCAACAATTCCTGCACGGCTGCAGCGCCATCTTGCATCAGCAAAACAAACGTAACATACTGCGCTGGATGATTGATGTAGACCCTCAAGAAATCTAGGCACAGCGCTGCGCTTGGAGCACAGCAGCCACATCTGCGCAACATCAGCAGCAATCACCAAAGCGCGAAAAACGCCACATCCCCTCTTGCCCATTCCCCTTGCCACACCCAGCACTGCTTACACCGCTTGCATCGAGCACAACTGCCACATCAAGCAGATGCACCAAAACCCAGCCAAACACCCCGCCCATGCATTTGCATTTGCATTTGCATTTGCATTTGCATTTGCACTTGCACTTGCACTTGCACTTGCACTTGCACTGCATTTCAAAAACAGCACAACACAAGCAAAAAAAGCAATAAAAAAAGCCGCGCAAACAATCCAATGCGCAGCTAACAAGCAACTATCGCTGCCAATACAGCAGCCCAACACAGACAGCGACAAACGACCACAACCATTAACAAGCAGCAGCGTCCGAAAAAATCAACAAACAAGCAACAAAAACCACCAAAAAGGCAATAAACAGGCAATAAAAAAGCCCCTTGCGGGGCTTTTTTGTTTTGCGAGAAGCAAATCAGGGATTAGCGTGAGCCAACCACTTCAACTTCTACACGGCGGTTTTTAGCGCGGCCAGCAGCAGTCTTGTTAGTTGCTACAGGTTTGCTTTCGCCTTTACCTTCAACAACGATACGGTCTGCAGCAACGCCTTGGGAAACCAAGTATGCTTTAACAGCATTGGCGCGACGTACAGACAGACGCTGGTTGTAAGCATCAGAGCCAACAGAGTCGGTGTGACCTGTGGTAATCAGAGTTTCAAGGTTGATACCTTTAACTTTGGCTGCCAGATCGTTGAGCGTAGCTTTGCCTTCGGGCTTCAAAGTAGCCTTGTCGAAATCAAAGAAAGCGTCAGCGGAGAAAGTTACGCGGCTGCTAACAGCAGGTGCTGCAACAGGAGCGGGGGCGGGAGCAGGAGCGGCTTTAGTGGCAACGATGGCACCATCGCAGCCAGCAGCGGCAGAAGCGGGTGTCCAGAAGTTGTTGCGCCAGCACAGTTCGTTTGTGCCGTTTTTCCATTGCTGACCATCAACGTTGTTCCAGTTGTCAGAAGCCACAGCGCTACCTGCTACGGCGACCGTTGCGAACAACACAGCCAATTTATTCAGTTTCTTCATGTTTATCCTCTTGAAAAATACCACAGCAGGAGCTGTACGATGAATGCGAGCTTGCAATAATTAAAGCCAACCCGTCTGCCCAATTGTGCCACAACCACACGCGGTATGTAACCAGCGCTGTTGTTTAACGGCGAATTAAGATACAGGCTATCAGCCACTTTGTTGCAACATTGCCACATCATTTGCGTGACAATGTTCTGGAATATACCGCAGATATCAGCGGATAGAATAGAAGGCTTGAAATTTATTTTCCCAGTAATATTACTATCGGTGCCGCATGACCCAATTTGCCAAAGAAACACTGCCCATTAGCCTTGAAGAGGAGATGCGCCGCAGTTACCTTGACTACGCCATGAGCGTAATCGTAGGGCGCGCCCTGCCTGATGCCCGTGACGGTTTAAAACCCGTGCACCGTCGGGTGTTGTATGGGATGCACGACCAGAATAATGACTGGAACCGCCCATACCGCAAGTCTGCCCGTATTGTGGGTGACGTGATGGGTAAGTACCACCCGCACGGCGACTCGGCCATTTACAACACCATTGTGCGTATGGCGCAACCGTTTTCTCTGCGCCATGTGCTGGTAGACGGGCAGGGCAACTTCGGCTCGGTTGATGGTGATAGCGCCGCTGCCATGCGTTACACCGAAATCCGCCTGTCAAAAATCGCGCATGAAATGCTTACCGATATTGACAAAGATACGGTAGATTTTGGCCCCAACTACGACGGCTCAGAAAAAGAACCCCTGGTGCTGCCCAGCCGCTTGCCTAACCTGTTGATTAACGGCAGCTCTGGCATTGCCGTGGGTATGGCTACCAATATTCCACCGCATAACTTGAATGAAGTGGTGGATGCTTGTTTGCACCTGTTGCGCCAGCCTGATGCCAGCATTGATGATTTGATGGAAATCATTCCTGCGCCAGATTTCCCAACCGCTGGCATTATTTACGGCGTGCATGGCGTGCGCGAAGGCTATCGCACGGGGCGCGGCCGCGTCATCATGCGTGCGACGTGCCATTTTGAAGATATCGACCGCGGCCAGCGCCAAGCCATCATCGTTGATGAGTTGCCTTATCAGGTCAATAAAAAGACGCTGCAAGAGCGTATTGCCGAGCTGGTGCACGAGAAAAAGATTGAGGGCATCAGCCACATTCAGGATGAGTCTGACAAATCGGGCATGCGTTTGGTCATTGAGCTTAAACGCGGTGAAGTGCCTGAGGTGGTGCTCAACAACCTGTACAAGCAAACGCAGTTGCAAGACACCTTTGGCATCAACATGGTGGCTCTGGTTGAAGGGCAGCCCAAGCTGTGCAACCTCAAAGATTTAATCAGCATTTTCTTGCAGCACCGCCGCGAAGTGATTACACGGCGCACGGTCTTTAATCTGCGCAAAGCGCGCGACCGTGGGCATGTGCTTGAAGGCTTGGCTGTGGCTTTGGCCAATATCGATGAATTTATCCGCATCATCCGCGAATCGCCCACGCCCCCAGTGGCCAAAGCCGAGCTGATGAGCCGCATGTGGGACAGCCAGGTGGTGCGCGAAATGCTCACCCGCGCCCGCGCCGATGGCAGCACCATCAATGCCGATGACTACCGCCCCGAGTCACTCGAGCGCCAGTTTGGTCTGGCGCAAGACGGCTTGTACCGCCTGAGCGACGTGCAAACGCAAGAGATTTTGCAGATGCGCTTGCAACGCCTTACAGGCTTGGAGCAAGACAAAATCGTTGCCGAATACAAAGAAGTGATGGCTGAAATTGACGACTTGCTGGATATTCTGGCCAAGCCCGAGCGTGTTTCTACCCTTATTTCTGATGAGCTTATTGCCATCAAAACCGAATTTGGCCAAACCAAAGCAGGCGCGCGCCGCAGCCAGATTGAGCACAACACGCAAGAGCTGGGCACGGAAGACTTGATTACGCCTACCGATATGGTCGTTACCTTGAGCCATACGGGTTACATCAAAAGCCAGCCCCTGTCTGAATACCGCGCACAAAAACGCGGCGGGCGCGGCAAACTGGCTACTGCCACCAAAGAAGACGACTGGATTGACCAGCTCTTTATCGCCAACACGCACGAATACATTTTGTGCTTCAGCAACCGTGGGCGGCTGTACTGGCTCAAGGTGTGGGAAGTGCCCACAGGCAGCCGTGGCTCGCGCGGGCGGCCCATCGTCAATATGTTCCCCCTGCAAGAAGACGAAAAAATCACCGTGGTGCTGCCCCTGCCCGGCGAGGCAAGCCGCTTTCCTGAAGACTGCTACACCTTTATGGCTACTGCCAAAGGCACAGTCAAGAAAACGGCGCTGTCTGAATTCAGCAACCCACGCAAAGCAGGCATCATTGCCGTAGGCTTGGACGATGGCGACTACCTGATTGGCGCAGCACTTACCGACGGCTCGCACGATGTCATGCTCTTTAGCGATGGCGGCAAAGCCGTGCGCTTCGATGAAAACGACGTGCGCCCTATGGGACGCAACGCCCGCGGCGTGCGCGGCATGACGCTCGAAGAAGGGCAAAACGTAATTGCCATGCTGGTATCTGGCGGCAGGCAGGCAGGCGAGAAAACCAACGAGCCCACCACGCGCAACAGCGTGCTCACTGCCACCGAAAACGGCTTTGGCAAACGCACCCTGATTGACGAATACACGCGCCACGGCCGTGGCACCAAAGGCATGATTGCCATTCAGCAAAGCGAGCGCAACGGCAAAGTGGTTGCTGCCACCTTGGTGCATGACGATGATGAAATCATGCTGATTACCAACACGGGCGTGCTGGTGCGCACCCGCGCCATCGAAATCCGCGAAATGGGGCGTGCTACCCAAGGCGTAACGCTGATTGCGCTGGATAAAGGCGCACAATTGATAGGCTTGCAGCGCATTGTTGAAAACGATGCTTCTGACTACCTTGCGGGTAGCGAAAGCAACGAAGGCGATGAAGATGGCGAAAGCGCTTCTGCCGCAGAGCCAGCCGATAATGCGCCCGCCCCTGATACGGGAAGCGCAGACGATAGCAGCGCCACCTGATAGCTCGGTGCAATAAACCTGCATCTTGCCAGCCCTTTTAAAACTGAAGATTTTTAGCGACAACCATTCATGACACATTTTCCATTTATCGGCCGCGCCCTTGCGCCTGCGGCGCTGGCTTGCTCTTTGCTGTGCCTGGCTCCTGCTGCATTGGCGCAAGATGCTGTAAAAAAAGAGCTGGCAACGCGCATTGTCAATCTGCAAAAAGCGCAAGACATGGACGCACTCATTGCTCAACTGGCAGGCTCTGCCAACAAGGTTGTGGTAAACAACTGGCTGCCCAGACTCGACAAACTTCCCGCAGCCAAGCAAAAAGCCGCTGCCGACCAATTGGATAGCGAGCTGAAAAAGTTCAATGACGACAACGTGCGCACCATCAAGGCCAAAAACGACAAACTCAGCCTGGAAGTGCTCGTACCCGCCTATGCTGAAAAATTCAGCACCGAGGAGCTCAAGCAACTGGTGGCTTTTCTAGAATCAGCCACCATCAAAAAATACTACGCTGCCAATCCGCAACTGGCTAATTTGCTGGCGCAAAGGCTGGTTGAAGCCACGCAGGCCGATGTAGAGGCGCGTATCAAAACTTTCGACCTCAGAGCCGCGCAAATCGTAGGCGTGCCCACGCGCCGCTAAGTGCTAAGCAAACAGACGCAAAAAAAGCACTAAAACCAGTCCTTTTCGTATTTTCGGCATCTCCTACGCCTGTTGCTTGTCTTTTTTAAAAACCGTTTGCCCGCCCTTTACTTTTCCAAAAATTTTGCACCATGACACGAACCATTGCCGACCTGCGCGTAGCCATTGATGCACTTGACAAGCAACTGCTGCACACACTCAACCAACGCGCGGCTTTGGCTAACGAAGTGGGCGACATCAAGCGCAAAGAAGGCTCGCAAATTTTCCGCCCCGAGCGCGAGGCGCAAGTCATCCAGAAAATGCAGTCTGCCAACGGCGGCCCACTCAAAGACACCAACATTGCCAACATCTGGCGCGAAATCATGTCGGCCTGCCGTGCGCTGGAAGCGCCGCAGCGCGTTGCCTATCTGGGGCCCGCTGGCACTTTTAGCGAGCAAGCCGCTGAAGCGTTTTTTGGCGTCAGCATTGAGCATGTGCCTTGCAGCAGCTTTGACGATGTGTTTCAAGCCGTGGCATCTGGCCGCGCTGCCTTTGGCGTAGTGCCGATGGAAAACTCCACCGAAGGCGTAGTGGCACGTTCGCTCGATTTGTTTCTGGCCTCGCCGCTGCACATCATTGGTGAAACCAGCCTGCTGGTGCGCCACAACTTGCTGCGCCTGCAAGCCGATTTGGATGGCATCGAAGCCGTTTACGCACACCCGCAAGCGCTTGCCCAATGCCAAAACTGGCTTACCACCCACCTGCCGCAAGCAGAGCGCCATGCCGCATCCAGCAACGCCGAGGGTGCGCGTCTGGCCGCTACCAATCCGCGCTGGGCAGCCATTGCCAGCTTGCGCGCGGGCAGCCAGTTTGGGCTGCATGTGGCAGCTCCTGCCATTCAGGATGATGCCTACAACCGCACCCGCTTTGCCGTAATGTGCCTGCCGCAAACGCTGGCCATGCCAGAAGCATCGGGTAACGACTGCACCAGTCTGGTCGTATCAGTCGTTAATCGCCCAGGCGCTGTGTACGAACTCATTGAGCCCATCAAGCGCCACGGCGTGTCTATGACGCGGTTTGAATCGCGCCCCGCCCGCAGTGGCCAGCCGTGGGAATATTTTTTCTACATCGACCTGCAAGGCCATATCAGCCAGCCGCAAATACAGGCCACACTCACCGACCTGCGCCCCATCTGCGCCTTCTACAAAGTGCTGGGCTCTTACGCCATCAACGGATAACAAGCAAAAAGGCAAACACACCATGTTCAACCGTTTGGGGCTAATTGGCTGCGGCCTGATGGGCGGCTCACTCTCTTTGGCATTGCAGCGGGCGCAACTCGTCAAGCAAGTCGTGGGCTACAGCACCTCGCAACACACGCTGGAAGTGGCTTACCGCAACGGCGTAATCCATGCTGCCGCACCCAGCGCCGCCGAAACCGCCGCCAGTGCCGACCTTATCGTCATAGCCGTCCCTGTTGCTGCCACAGGCAAAGTGCTGCAATCCATAGGCATGTACCTGCGCGATGGTGCAGTGGTAATGGACGTGGGCTCCACCAAGCAAAACGTGGTTGATGCTGCCACCTCGGCACTGGGCAGCCGCTTGGGGCAATTTGTGCCAGCCCACCCCATTGCAGGCAAAGAAGTAGCTGGCATAGAGCACGCCGAAGCCGACCTGTACCGCGGCAAGCAAGTCATCCTCACCCCCACCCGCCGCACCCAAATCGGCGCATTGCAGCAAATCACCGCCATGTGGGAAGCATTGGATTGCCGCGTGCAAACCATGACCCCGCAAGCACACGATGCCGCCTTTGCCGCTATCAGCCACCTGCCGCACATGGCAGCCTTTGCGCTCATGCACAGCATCTTGCAGCAAAACGACGCCGCCGACATACTCGCGCTGGCAGGCTCGGGCTTTCGCGACTTCAGCCGCATAGCCGCCAGCGACCCCGCCATCTGGCGCGACATATTTCTGTGCAACCGCGACGAAATGCTGCGCCAAACAGACATGCTGGTGCAAGCCCTGCAAACCTTTGCCACCTGCATAGCCAACAACGACGCACAACGCCTGCAAAACCTCATAGCCCAAGCCAGCCAAGCCCGCAGCCAGTGGCACATGACCACCAAAGACAACAACTCCCTGCCCTGATTGGGCATGCAGTGGCAGTGTTGGCAGCTTGAATATGAACGCTGGGCGCAGAGGTGCTGCACAAAACACGCGAAGATAACAAGATTGCTTACAATCAGTATTCATGCGGCTTACAGGGCATTTGTGGCTTGAAAGGCGCATGGATACTGGTTGCGCGGTTTTTGCTGGAGTGAGCGACTTGTTTATCAACGCAGTTACAAAAATACATGCTTTACCCATTGGCCTATGCTTTGGATTTTTTGAAATAAGCCCGCGCCAGCCACAAACTGCGCAAGCAAGCAGCGTCCACAACTGTCATTCCCGCGCAGGCGGGAATCCATGTCTTTAGCCAACTTTTTACCAAGCGCTGTTGTGGATTCCCGCCTGCGCGGGAATGACGGGCTTGTGTGCCTATGCCTATGCCTATGCCTATGCCTATGCCTGCGCCAGTGCCTAGAGCATTGCTTTTGTTTAAAACTAGCTGTTTTGTTTCCAACCCGCGTAAATTGGGCTGTCGGGCTTGTTATTGCTATGAATCAGCTCTTAATCAGCCATCAATCCGCCATAAATCTGCCGCATGCATTGCGCCCCGCCTATCGCGCTTGCCGCTTGCTTTTTATTGGCTTATCCTTGCCGCTTCTGTTTGGCACATGCAAATACCTCCCTCAAAAAAAATCTATGTTTCGCTTCTTTGAAAAACGCATCAACCCCTACCCAGACGTAAGCGCACAGCAGCCGCTGGCACAGATTCCGCCCTATTCATTCTGGGGCTTTGTGCGTTTCTCGCTGCACGGCATGGGCTGGCATTTGGCAGCACTGGTGCTGGTTACTGCCGCTGTTGCTGCGCTTGAAGCCATGCTGTTTGGCTTTTTGGGCAATATCATCGATTGGCTCGCTACCGTAGCCCCCGCGCAACTGTGGCAGCGCGAAGGCAGCAAGCTGCTGGCGCTGGCGCTGCTGCTGGCAAGCCTGCCTTTGCTTGCAGGGCTGCACACTTTGCTCAAGCACCAAATGCTGGCGGGCAATATGCCCATGCGCCTGCGCTGGGTGTATCACCACTTGATGCTCAAGCAGAGCATGGCGTTTTACCAAGACGAGTTTTCGGGCCGCGTTGCAGCCAAAGTCATGCAAACGGCGCTGGCCATGCGCGATATGTGCATCATCTTGTGCGATGTGCTGGTGTTTGTGGTGATTTACTTTGCTACCTTGCTGGGTATTGTGGGCAGTTTTCATCCGCTGATGCTGCTGCCGTTTTTTATCTGGCTGGCGTTTTATGTGTGCGCCTTGGTTTACTTCATTCCCCGCTTGGCCAAAGTCGGGCAAACGCAGGCTGACGCGCGCTCGCTTATGACGGGGCGCATTACCGATGCCTATGCCAATATCAACACCGTCAAGCTCTTTGCCCACGCTGGGCGCGAAGCGCGCTATGCCAAAGAAGCCATGCAGGAGTTTATGCAAACCGTTTACCACCAAATGCGGCTGGTTAGCGGCATTCATCTGAGCAACAACACCCTGAACATGGGCCTGATTGGCGCAACCAGTGCGCTGGCGCTGTGGCTGTGGAGCCGTGGGCAGATTACCGCGGGCGCAGTGGCTGCCGCGGGTGCCATGACGCTGCGCTTAAACGGCATGGCGCACTGGGTGATGTGGGAGGCGACTACCCTGTTTGAGCACATCGGCACCGTGCGCGATGGCATCAACATGCTTAGCCGCCCCAATCAGGTGCTTGATGCGCCCGATGCCAAGCCCTTGCAAGTTACCCGCGGCGAAGTGGTGTTTGAAAACATCACCTTTACTTACGAAGAGCCAGCAAGCCGCACCACCGCGCCCGCCCAAGACGCTACGCAGTCTGCCAACGCGCAAGCCGACAATTCGCAAGCAGCCAGCGCACCAGCCGCAGAACGCGGCAAAACCGTCATCCACAACCTGAACCTGACATTGCGCCCAGGTGAAAAAATCGCTCTGGTGGGGCCTTCAGGCGCGGGAAAATCTACACTCACCAACCTGCTGCTGCGCTTTTACGACCTGCAAACGGGCAGCATCCGCATTGACGGGCAAGACATTCGCCAAGTCACGCAAGACAGCCTGCGCCAAGCCATAGGCATGGTTACGCAAGATACGGCGCTGCTGCACCGTTCCATACGCGACAACATCTTGTACGGCCGCCCCGATGCCAGCCAGCAAGAAGTTGAGCAAGCCGCACGCCGTGCACAAGCACACCACTTTATCGATGAACTGCGCGACAGCCACAACCGCTGCGGCTACGATGCCCAAGTGGGCGAGCGCGGCATCAAGCTCTCGGGCGGGCAACGCCAGCGCATAGCCATTGCGCGCGTCATGCTAAAAAACGCGCCTATTTTGCTGCTTGATGAAGCCACCAGCGCCTTGGACAGCGAAATTGAAAACGCCATTCAAAGCAACCTGTACCAGTTGATGCAAGGCAAAACCGTTATCGCCATTGCGCACCGCTTGTCTACCATTGCCGCGATGGACAGACTCGTTGTGCTCGACAAAGGCCGCATCGTTGAGCAAGGCAGCCACGCTGAACTGGTTGCCTTAGGCGGGCTGTACGCGCGGCTTTGGGCGCACCAAAGCGGGGGCTTTTTGGGTGTGGATGTTTGAGAATCTGGGCAATGTTTGGCACTGCTGCCAGCGTTTACAGCCAGCAGCGTACCCAATCATTTCATCACTTCACCAGCGCCTGAATCGCCTTGAAGTGCTCATGCTCGGCACTGCGCATCCACTCAAACAGCACCATTTCAGTCGTCACCAACTCTGCGCCTGCGCCAGCCAAGCGGTCAAAAGCGGCATCGCGGTTGGCTTCGGTGCGTGAGCTGCAGGCATCCGTCACCACCCACACCTCGCACTCTTCCTCCATCAACTCCAGCGCCGTTTGCAGCAGGCAAATATGCGCTTCGCAGCCAGCAATCACCACCGTTTGCCCAACGGCAGGCTCATCTTGCTTTTTTTGCAAATGCCGTGGCAGGCTACGCGCATTGCCCGATGCACGCACGGGCGGGCGCACCAAATCAAGCAAACCTTCATGCACGCCGCTGAAGGCGAGTTTTGCAACAGTCTGGCGGCACAAGGCACGCAACTCGGGCGCGTTGCCGCCCAGCTTTTGGGGGCACTGCTCTGTGCCCCACACGGGCACGCCAATCCATTGCGCAGCTTGCGCCAGCCGCATGGCATTAGCCAGTACGGGCGCGGCATTGTGCATGGCAGGCATGAGCTTTTCTTGGTAGTCCACCAATACCAGTTGGGATAATTGAGCGTCAAGTAACATGGTCAAATTTTCGATATAAGTTAGGTCAAAACAAAGCAGCAGAAGTATCGCAGATAGCTAGTGCGCATCAGCATATTCATGAAAATATATGTGCTTGAATTATTTGAAGTTATTGCATTGCTGAATCAATCCTGACATTATCTTGACGGATTATGAAGCGATTCATCAGGAGCTGTCAGCTTCGGTTCAGCTTGTATTTGGTTTTTGAAACAATAAACATCCCAAAATAGGCGCAAATGTGATTTTTTCCATTCCATTTACTATGCGCATGGGCTACACTTGCTGCCTATGAAAAAGTTGATTTCCTTATTTGTAATCGGATTAGCCACCACGTGTGCCAGCGCATCCCCCCAGTCTGACGAGCTGGAAAAATTCCTCATCAAGCACAACACCGTGCTCTCGCAGCTCCAAAGCGCAGGCCAAAACGTCAGCAACAACGCATCTGATTTGGTAGGCAACGCCATGAAATTTTTGGGCGTGCGTTACCGCTACGGCGGCAACTCTGCCGAAACAGGTTTTGATTGCAGCGGCTTCGTACGCGCCGCTTTCGAGCAAACCATTGGCCGCGTGCTGCCACGCCGTGCCGTTGAGCAAGCAGCAGCAACACAAACTATTGCCAAAGAAGACCTCAAGCCAGGCGACTTGGTATTCTTCAACACCATGCGCCGCGCATTTAGCCATGTAGGCATCTACGTGGGTGATGGCAAATTCATCCACTCACCCCGCACAGGCTCTAGCGTGCGTGTTGATAGCATGGACGCAAGCTATTGGGTAAGCCGCTTTGATGGCGCGCGCCGCGTGCTTGATGCACAAAACAACGCAGCTACCCCCGCTGCCAAATAAACCCACTCTACCCTCCTGCGCATGGCTGCACATGGGGCAATGCAAAGTTGGTGATGTAAAAAAGCAGGTATAGCGCCTGCTTTTTTATTTCTTATCGCCTAAGACTGCAGAAGCAACTATTCGCACTTATCCATTCACCTTCGGTTAATCTGGCGACTTGTAAACTTGCCATAGTCTGCAGCATATTGAATGCAGCAACTTGTTTGTCAATACAGATTATGCGCAACATCAAATTCGCCCTGTGGCTTACTTTGCTGGCTTTGAGTGTGGCTTGGCTTGCGGCTGACACTTTCTGGCTTTCTTCTCCATTTGCCTTTTTTCCGTTTCGAAATGCCTTGCTGCAATACAGTGGCGTAATGGCTATTGGCGCGATGAGCCTGAGCATGTTGCTGGCTGCTCGCCCCGTCTGGCTGGAGCGCCACCTCAATGGTTTAGACAAAATGTACCGCCTGCACAAGTGGCTGGGCATTACCGCCTTGCTTGCCAGTGTGCTGCACTGGGCGGGAGCCAAAAGCGCCAAATGGGTGGTGGCTGCGGGCTGGCTACAAAAACCTGTGCGCCCTGCGGGCTTGCCTGCCACCGCGTTTTTTACGTTAGAGCAATGGTTTGGCAGCCAGCGCAAACTGGCTGAAGACATGGGCGAGTTTGCTTTTAAAGTCTCTTTATTGCTGCTTGTGCTGGCATTGCTTAAGTGGTTTCCATACCGCCTGTTTGCTAAAACACACAAGCTGCTTGCCGCTGCCTATCTTGTTTTGGTGTACCACAGCGTTGTGCTGCTGAAGTTTTCTTACTGGGCGCAACCCGTGGGCTGGCTCACGGCTGCCTTGCTGATTATGGGCTCTATCTCCGCCGTAGTGGTGCTGCTTGGGCGCACAGGCATTCGGCGCAAGGTGCTAGGCACTATCAACGCCTTGCAGCACGATGGCAATACGGGCGTGCTATCTGCCACCATCAGCCTGCCGCAGCAATGGGCAGGGCACAAGGCGGGGCAGTTTGTGTTTCTCACCACCAGCAAACAAGAAGGCGCTCACCCTTACACCATTGCTTCAGGCTGGAGTCCTGCCTCCCCGCCAACTATTCGCCTGCTCATCAAGGCGCTGGGCGACCATACCAGCAAGCTGCACGAGCTGCTTGAAGTTGGTATGCCCGTTACCGTAGAAGGCCCTTATGGCTGCTTTACCTTTCACGGCCAGCAGCCCGCGCAAATCTGGGTAGGTGGCGGCATCGGCATCACCCCATTCATGGCGCGTATGCAAGAGCTGGCACAAGAGCTATCACAGCAGACAGACAGCGCCGCACCCAGCCAGCAGATTGACCTTTTCTATTGCACATCCAACGCCAGCCCCGCCTTGCTTGATGAGCTGGGCCAACTGGCGCAAGCTGCGCGCGTGCGCCTGCATGTGTTTATCAAGCAGCGCGATGGCAGGCTGCAAGGCGCTCATGTGCGCCAACGGGTGCCAGACTGGCAACAAGCCAGCCTGTGGTTTTGCGGCCCCGATGCCTTGGGGCAGGCGCTGCTGGCCGACTTTACCGCGCAAGGCTGGCCTGCTTCGCGCTTTCACCAAGAGCTGTTTGCCATGCGCTAAGGTGCACCAAGGTGTACCAGGTACAGGGCAATAGCTCATCGGGTATTACAACAGCACCCGTCTGAAGTCTGCCAGCACTTGCCCCATATAGGCGTTAAAGCGGGCGGCAGATGCACCGTCGATGACGCGGTGGTCGTAGCTCAGGCTCAAGGGCAGCATCAGGCGCGGGTCGAAGCTGCTGCCGTTCCACACAGGCTTCATGGCACTGCGGCAGATGCCCAATATGGCTACTTCAGGTGCATTGATGATAGGGGTAAAGGTAGTGCCACCTATGCCGCCCAGGCTGCTGATAGTAAAGCTCGCGCCACTCATCTCGCTGGGGGTGAGTTTGCCTTCACGCCCTTTTTGCGAGAGCTCGGCCAGCTCCTGGCTGATTTGCACAATGCCTTTTTGGTCTGCATCTTTGAGCACGGGCACAACCAGCCCGTTAGGGGTGTCGGCAGCAAAGCCAATGTGCCAGTATTGTTTGTAAACGAGGCTGTCACCATCGAGTGAAGCGTTGAATTCGGGGAATTTTTTCAGCGCCGCTACGCATGCTTTGATGACAAAGGCGAGCATGGTGATTTTGATGCCTGCTTTGGCGTTTTCCTGGTTGAGTTGCAGGCGCAGGGCTTCCAGCGCGGTAATGTCAGCCTCGTCGCAATTGGTGACGTGTGGAATCATGACCCAGTTACGGTGCAGATTAGCTCCGCTGATTTTCTTGATGCGGCTTAACGGCTTGCGCTCTATTGCGCCGTAGCGTGCGAAATCCACTTGCGGCCAAGGCAGTAAGTTAAGTTCTGCGCCTGTGCTTGCGCCTGCTGGCAAGGCGGTGGCAATGCCTGCTTGTGCGCTGCGCTGGGCGTTGGTTTGTGTCTGCCCTGCCATTACTGCTTTGGCAAAGTTTTGCACGTCTTGGGTAAGGATGCGCCCGTTGCGGCCCGTGCCTTGCACTTCAGCCAGTGGCACGCCCAGTTCACGCGCATATTTGCGCACGGCTGGGCCTGCGTGTGGGGTTTTGCCGCTAGCAGCGGCGTAGGCTGCTGGCTCGGTGCTGACTGGCTCGGTGCTGGCTGGTGCAGGGCTCGCGCTGGCTGCTTCAACAGCGGCGGTGCTGCTTTGTGCTGCGGCTGCAGGCTCGGCAGTGGGCGCTGGCGCGTGTGTGGCTGGTGTGTTTACGGCGGGTGTGTTTGGCGCTGGGGCGGCGGGTGCGGCGGGTGCGGCGGGTGCGGCGGGTGCGGCGCTTGGCTGTGCGTTTGCTGGAGCGTTTGTATCCGTTGCCGTTGTCGTTGCTGCTGCATCGGCGCTGGCTGTTTCAAGCACGGCCAACAAGCTGCCTTGGCTGACTTTGTCGCCAAGCTGCACCTTAAGCTCGCGCAGTACGCCGCTGTGCGAGGAGGGGATTTCCATCGAAGCTTTGTCGCTTTCAACGGTTACGAGCGACTGCTCTTGCGCAATGGTGCTGCCTGGTTTGGCTAAAAGCTCGATGACGGTTACGTCTTTCATGTCGCCAATGTCGGGGACGCGGATTTCTATCAGGGGCATGGTATTTCTCCTGTTAAGCGCCCACGCTGGCTGATGGTGGTATGCAGCCAACGTGTGTGCTTGGGCGTTTGCTGGATTTGCCGGGTTGGCAAATTGCAGGGGCTTGGTAAGCGCTTGCGGGGTGGTGGTGCATCAAGCGTATAGCGGGTTGGGCTTGCTGGTGTCAATGCCGTATTTGGCTATGGCTTCGTGCACTTTGTAGGGCTGCAACATGCCGTCGTCGGCGAGAGATTTCAGGGCGGCTACTACGATGTAGTGGCGGTTTACCTCGAAATGCTCGCGCAGGCGGCTGCGGAAGTCGCTGCGGCCAAAGCCGTCTGTGCCCAGCACGCGGTAGCTGCGTCCTGCAGGAAGGTAGGGACGGATTTGCTCGGCGTAGGCTTTAACGTAATCGGTAGATGCCACTACGGGGCCTTTGGTGCGGCTTAGTTGCTGCGCAACAAACGATTGGCGCGGCGCTTCGGTGGGGTGCAGCAGGTTGTGGCGCTCGGTGTCTTGGCCTTGCCTTGCCAGCTCGGTAAAGCTGGTGCAGCTCCACACATCAGCGCCTATGCCCCAGTCTTGCGCCAGCAGTTGTTGCGCGGCAAGGCTTTCGCGCAAAATGCTGCCACTGCCCAGCAGTTGCACGCGCACTTGCAGCTCGGGCGCGGAGGGCTGCAACAGGTACATGCCTTGGATGATTTCGGCTTCTGTGCCTGCAACTAAGCCCGGCATGGCGTAGTTTTCGTTGAGCAGCGTGAGGTAGAAAAAGACGTTGTCTTGCTTTTCAACCATGCGTTTTAAGCCGTGGTGCAAGATGACGGCTACTTCGTGCGCAAAAGTAGGGTCGTAGCTGATGCAGTTGGGAATGGTGGCGGCTAGCATGTGGCTGTGGCCATCTTCGTGCTGCAAGCCTTCGCCATTGAGTGTGGTGCGCCCACTGGTGCCACCCAGCAAGAAGCCGCGTGCCTGCATGTCGCCCGCCGCCCATGCCAGATCGCCCGTGCGCTGAAAACCAAACATGGAGTAGAAGGTGTAAAACGGCACCATGATGCGGTTGCTGGTGCTGTAGCTGGTGGCTGCGGCTATCCAGCTTGCCATAGCACCTGCTTCGTTGATGCCTTCTTGCAAAATCTGGCCGTTGTGCTGCTCTTTGTAGTACATGACCTGGTCGCGATCCACAGGCGTGTAGAACTGGCCTTGCGGGTGGTAGATACCAATTTGCCGAAACAGCCCTTCCATGCCAAA
>JAGONG010000038.1 GCA_017993135.1 Allobrachymonas sp. | reverse complement strand
CCAACACTAAGAAACTGCATGCCGTACCCATTAGGGCGGCATTGCATGAATTGGTACAACTTGCATTGCCGCCTGTTACTTAACAGGAAACTGCAACATGGCAATGAAGCTACACGCGCCAGCCAGCGCACCAACACCACCCCGCCCACAATGGGCGCGCCCCAAAGAAGCCGCGCAGCATAGCGGCATATCTGTATCCACGTTTTGGCGGTATGCCAAAGAGCGGGCAGACTTTCCCCCGCTTCGTCGTGTGGGTAGCCGCTGCACCCTGATAGACCTAAACCAGCTAGACGCTTGGATTAGCAAAGGGGGCGCAGCATGAAGCGCAAACCCCTACACCCACGGGCAAACGCCCAAACAAAAGCGGCTGGGATGCCTCAAACACCGCCAGCCGCTACCTCACCTAAACCAGTCATTCCAACAAGCACTAACGCGCCAGATTCTACCGAAGCCCGCCGCGCTAGGCAATGGGAGATAGTGCAACGCATTGCAGATTTAGGGGTAGTGATTGCATTCGCTGGGTTTGTTGCCTCTGGTGTCACCCACTGCATGGATGCTGCACGTGCCAGCAAAGCAGCACATGCAGGCAGCGCCAGCAATGGCATAATCACCACAGGCACGGGCTTACCGTGTCTGGTGCTTGAAAACGCCGTACAACTAGAGGTGCAGCCCCTACCGAAAAGCGGGCTATTTTCTTGTCCAGATTCCAAGGTGAACTGTAGCCAGCCTACAGCCAGCCAATACGGTTATGGGCAAGGTGCTGCATACCGTGAGGATGCAGGCGTGACTAGTTGCACGTTTTCAACACCTTGCCCACCCTTAGCGCTTGAAAACGCAACGGGCGGATTTTTCAACGTTCAACTAGGAACTTGAACCATGCCAAACCGTAAACCTGCCCACAGCGGCAAAGGCGCAAACACGCCTACACAATCCCCCACCCCTACCGAAACCAGCCAGCCCCCGCGCTTTTACCGCGTCATTGCCTACAGCAGCGCAGGCGATGTTGGCGGCATACACCACGGCAAGCCACACAAGCAGCCCGAAGCCTACGCCAGCCGATACGAAGCATTGCAAGCAGGCAGCGAGTTACTGCACGCGGATAGCAGCCTGTACGCATTCGAGCTGGAACGCAGCGCAACAGTAGCCAGCCAGCACACAAGCCAGCTAGACCGCCGCGCCTTGTTGGATGTGGAATGCACCATCAGCACAGCCTTGCAACGGCTGGAATGCTTCGCAGAGCTAATGGCAGACATGCTGGTAAACATGCCAGCAGATGCAGGCGCTAATGCTCTGTATTCGCTGCTATGGGCGATTGAAGAGCAAGCCCGCGCCATTACAGAGGCTAACCACGCCATTGCCGCCATTCGCACAGGGGGGCAATCATGATTCAGATTGACCTACTCACCCAGCGCAGCAGCAGCAATGCCGTTATCACCATACGCCGCAGATGGGCAGCCACCTACCGAGACGAAGCCGCAGCCATTGCAGGCGGTGTGGCACTGGTGAAGGCTTACCCCGAAGTAATGGGCTTTGTCGTGCTACTACCCAGCCAGCGCACAGAGCTAGACGGCATCAACGCCGCCGCGCATGAAGAGCGCACCATCACCCGCGCCATAGCCGCCAGACGTGCCAGACAAGCACGCAAGGCAACGCCAGCAGCTACAGCGGCAATGCCAGCAGCGATACATGGAGGCAAGCCATGCATGACATAAGCCCGCCAGCCTCACGCGCACGCGCGCGCGTTATCGCGTCTGAAAAGTCTGCAACCCAGCCCCATCAACCCAGCGGGCAGGAATACCAGCCAGCAGACAAGCAGCAATGCCAGCAGGAAGCCTTTACAGCCCTTGCAGCAGCATTTAAACGGCTAGGGCATGTGCTTACCTGCATTGATGTGCCAAACGGGGCAACGCGCTATTACGCCAGTAATTGGGGCTACGCAAAGCCACTAGCCAACTTAGACGAAGCACGCGCATTCTTGGAACAAATCGGGGGGAAACTATGACCGCCACAAATCAGCAAAACAGCAAGCAGCAAAACAACACAATCAGCGACTACGACCGCGCATTGTCTGCTTTGCAGGCAATACCAGCAGACTACCAACGGGCAGAATGGGTAGGCTTGCTGGGTGCAGCAAAAGCAGCGGGGCTGGACGATAGCGACATCGAGCAATGGAGCGCCAGCAGCGACAAATACGACCCGCGCAACTTCAAAAGCACGATTAAAAAAATCTCTGAAACAGGCGGGGCAACAGAGGCATCACTCTACTGGCACGCCATGCAAAACGGCTGGATTGACCCGCGCAAGCAGGAAGGCTACACGCCACCCAGCCCCGAAGAAACCGAGCGCCAGCGCATCGAGCGGGAAGAGAAAAAAGCCGCCAGCGAAGCTGCTACAAAAGCACGCGAAAAAGCCGAAGGCATACAAGCGGCAAGATGGGCAAATGCTCTGCGCAAGGCATCACAACCAGCCAGCCCCGCGCACCCTTACTTGCAGCGCAAAGGCATTGCGCCCACTGCCACACTGCGACAGATAGACGCAAGCGAAGCCGCCGCCATACTTGGCTACGCACCCAGCGCAGGCGGTAAACAACTGGCAGGCACGCTGCTACTGGCAGTAGGCAAACGCACCACAGGCGGGCTATGCACAGCAGAGCTAATAGACGCAGACGGGCGCAAAACTGCCATTAAAGGCGCAGGCACACGCACGGGCGCATATTGGGCTACAGGCAAACCAGAAGCCGCCGCCGCTATCCTGATAGCCGAAGGCATAGCCACAGCCATATCAGCGCGTGATGGTTCTGTTTTGGGGCTGGGTGATGATGCAGTGGGTGTAGCCACCTTCAGCAATGGCAACCTGCCAGACGTAGCCGCCGCCATGCGCCAGCAATACCCGCAAGCCAAGATTGTTATGTGCGCAGACGTAGACAAAGCCACAGGCACAGTGCCAGATAAATATGCCGTTGAGGCAGCGCAGCTTGTCGGGGGTTATCTGGCAGTGCCAGACTTCGGCGCAGACAGACCAGAGGGCGCGAAAGACTTCAACGACCTGCACCAGTTGCAGGGGCTGGAAGCTGTGAAGGCGTGCATTGATGCTGCAAAGCTAATCGAGCCAGAGCCTGCGCAGGCAGAGGCAGAGGCAGACGAAGGCGAAGCATGGGACGCGCCTGTAGCCTTGCCAGACGACCTGCCACCCGTAGAGGCGTTCAACTTGGAACTGTTGCCATACGAACTGCGAGATTGGGCAGCCGATATTGCAGACCACATACAACAGCCTGTTGATTTTGTCGCAGCCGCCGCCGTTGTCGGTTTGTCTGGCTTGATAGGCACACGGGCAGCCGTACACCCGCTGTACCCTTCCCCGTGGAAAGTGTTTCCCAATCTATGGGGTATGGCAATCGGTGAATCTGGCACAGGCAAAAGCCCCGCATTAGATGAAGCGCTTGCACCCATTGAAGCGCTAGACCGCAAAGAACGCCAGCGCCACAGCGAAGCCTTGCAAGAATGGGAGATAGATAGCCAGCTTGCAGAGCTAGCCGCGCAAGCAGCCAAAAAAGCAGCAGCAGGCGATATGAAAAACGGTGATGCAGCAAGCGTAGCAGAGGCACGCCGCAAACTGGCAGAGGGCGCAAACATAGTCAATACCACCAAACCAGCCATGCGCCGCTTTGTCGTGAATGATACGACCGTGGAAAAGCTGCAAATCATCATGCAAGAAAACCCGTTCGGCGTGTTTATGTTTCGTGATGAACTGTACGGACTATTGTCTGCAATGGAAAAGCAAGGGCAAGAAGGCAGCCGCGCTTTTTACCTTGAGGCACACAGCAGCAACAAATCCTTTTCAGCCGACCGTATGGGGCGTGAGGCTGTATATGTTGCATGCGCACGCCTTGCCATGTTCGGCGGCATACAGCCTGGACTATTGCAGCAGCTTGTAAGGGGCGCAACTTATGGCGGGGAAATGGCAGACGGGCTATTACAACGCTTTTCCATATCGGTATGGCCTGACACAGTGCGAACCTTCAGACTGGTTAAACGCCTGCCAAATATGACGGCACGCAATGCAGCCTATGCGGTATTCAACCGACTGGCAGAGCTACCAACAGCACGCGGTGAGGGGCTGGAATACGAAGAAGCCCCTGCATTATGGCGCTTTGATGACGCTGCACAAACTATCTTTGATGAATGGTACGAAGCCTTGCAGCTATCAATCAGGCAAGGGCAAGTACCACAGGCCATGCGCAGCCACTACAGCAAATATGGCGGGCTAGTCCCAGCGCTTGCCTTGATATTCGCACTGGTAGACACGCCAGACAGCGGGCAAGTAATCGGGGCGGTAGAAATGGCACGCGCTATCGGCTGGGCGCAATATCTGCGAAGCCATGCAGAGCGTATCTACAGCGCCGCCAGCACGCCAGACACCAGCGCAGCAAAGGCGCTATTGCAGCGCATACAAGCAGGCAAAGTGCCAGACGGATGCACCCCGCGCCTGATTGTGCAGAAGGGCTGGGAATGGCTGAAAACCACCGAGGATGTAAAGAAGGCATTAACCATGCTGGAGATTTACAACTGGGTAAGGTTAGATGCAGGCAAGGCAACCACCCGAGGCGGCAGACCCAGCGAAACAATACGCATCAATCCAGCTTTACTAACTGGTAAATCGTATGAAGAAATGCAAAAGGGTGCGGCATGAATAAAACCACAAACCCCTATTCACCCTACCTACAAAACCTACAAAACCCCTTTTTTGATAGTTTTGTAGGTTCTGTAGGTAGCACCCTTAGGCTTTTCCCAGTTTTCTACTTCATACAAAAGGGGGGGGACATGGACTGGCTAGCCCTACTCAAACAGCACGAAAAGCCGCGCAAAGATGCAGCGCAAACCTTAGCATTTCTAAGCATTCCAGCCGCTACAGATACGGGGCTGGAAAGCATGGGGCTGGGTGATGTGCCTATAGCTGCACCAGAGCCACCAGCAGAACCACCAGCCCCTGACTGGCAAGCCTTGCATCACGCATACATGGTTCACGCCATGCAATGCCCACAGTGCAAAGCAGCAGGCAAAGGCGAACGATACGGGCAGCGGTGCATTGCGGGGCTGGAGCTATGGCAAGCCTATGACGCTACACCATACCCCTACACCCACCAGAAACCCAGACCAGATTACAACCGACCACATGGAGGAAAACCAAATGATTGACGCACTGATAAGCGGCAAAGTATTCACCAGCCCCAAAACAGGCACAGGGCAAAGCGGCAAGCAATATGCCACTTGTCGAGTGCGAGCGCCTGCCAGTAATGGCGATAGCGTTATCGTGTCGGTGATTGCGTTTGATGCCATGGCGCAAAAGCTGCAAACCTTGCAAGAGGGTGATTCAGTGGCAATAGCTGGAGCTATGAACCCGAAAGCCTTCACCGACAAAACCACGGGAGAGCCACGCCCTAGCCTTGACATGGTAGCCAGCCAAGTAATGACCGCCTACCAATACACCAAGCGCAGGCAGGCAAGCCAGCAGCAGTAAGCCAGCTTCACCACTGGCAGACCTAACCACCAAGGGAGCGCCGCCATGCGTTCCCTTTTTTATTGGCTGGGTTTGGGGCTGGGTGATGCCCTCAATGCGCTATCATGTTTATTGCAAAGTGCTATCATTGAGCCATGAATAACAAACACAGAAAAGCCCTGCAAGAGCTATTTACCGACCCCATCAATGGCGGCATGGAATGGGGGCGCATAGAGGCGCTATTGACTGGGCTAGGGTGTAGGGTAATAGAGGGCGCGGGTTCGTCGGTAACCTTTGATCGCGATTCCATGCGGGCAACCTTTCACCGACCACACCCAAACAGGCAAGCCCTACGCTACCGCGTAAAGGCAGCCAGAGACTACATAGAGCGACTAGGAGAGCAACCATGAATAACGCCACCAACAACACCATGCACTACAAAGGCTACACCGCCAGCATGAATTACGACGCAGAAGACATGCTCATAATCGGGCGCGTGCTAGACATTGCAGACGTAATCACCTTTCACGGTGAATCAGTAGCAGAGTTTGAAAGCAGCTTTCATGCTGCAATAGATGATTACTTGGCAGCATGTGCGCAGCTAGGGCAAGCAGCAGACAAGCCAGCCAGTGGAAAGGTAATGCTACGCATAGCGCCAGAGATACACGCCGCCGCGCTCAAAGCCGCCGCGCGCAGTGGCACGAGCTTAAACAAATGGGCAGAGCAAGCCATAAGCACAGCCACCATGCAGCACCAGCACGCATAAAGCCAGCTTCACCACTGGCACGACATCGAGGGGAGCGCAGCGCATGCGTTCCCTTTTTTATTGGCGCATGTATTGGGGCTGGGTGTATCTGCACCATGCCAGCACCGTGCTACTCTGATGCTTGCATGGGGCTTGCATGGGGCTTGCAGATGTTTGGCAGCCAGACCATCAACCATGCCACTACAGCAGCACAGGCAGGCAATAGGGGGGCTATAGGTACTCTTGGAGCAAACGGGCGTGAGGGTGATTCGCCCCTCGTTGAAAATCTAGACACTGGTTTTTTGAATTGGTGAAATTTAACCAAGCAACGCAAACTGGTACGCAAAACGAGGTGCGCAAGCAGGTGCGCACAGAAACCCAGCCCCATGCCGTGACTTTTGCCAGTGGTTAAAAACAGGCAAAACAGGGGGGTACTTTTCAAAAACATGGCGGAAAACATGGCGCAATTTGACTTACTGCAACGCCACTACTTTATAAATCAACAGGTTAAGTTGCAAATTCGTTCCCAGTACCGCCCACCAATACAAAAACAAAGCAAGCTCTAAAAAGACACCGATCTGGCTGACGGTGTCTTTTTTATTGGCTCCTATTAAAAGCATAGGAAAACGCTGATTTATTCCAGCTTCGTTTAAAAATGCAATCGCCCGCCATTCCCGCGCAGGCGGGAATTTACGGTTGCGCGGGAATGATGGCTTTCTGAATTTTCTCTTGCATGAAGAATAATTCAGCGTCGCCATCGCACCGCTTCAGCACTACTTCAGCAGCACTACCGCAGCAGCCGCACAAGCTGCGGCCATACATTGGCGAGCAGTAGCGGTTGGGCTTGGGCATTGGGGTGGATGCGGTCGCTTTGGAACCACTTTTGGCTCTCGGGCACGTCGCCCACGCCTTTGAGCAAAAACGGCACTAACGCTGTTTTTTTGGCTTTGGCTACGTCGGCAAAGGTTTGCGCAAAGGCGCGGCTGTAGTCTGCGCCGTAATTGGGCGGCACTTGCATGCCTAGCAGCAGCACCCGCGCACCAGCTTTTTGCGCCATCTCAGTCATGGCAGCAAGGTTGGCTTGTGTTTGCAGCAAGGGCAAGCCGCGCAGGGCATCGTTGCCGCCGAGCTCCACAATGAGCACTTGCGGCTGGTGTTGTGCCAACTGTTGCGCCAGCCGCGCACGGCCGCCAGCGGTGGTGTCGCCACTGATGCTGGCATTGATGACTTGCCAAGGGCGCTTTTCGGCGGTGAGTTTTTTTTGCAGCAATGCCACCCAACCCGCACCGCGTGCCATGCCGTATTCGGCGCTGATGGAGTCGCCCAGTACCAGTATTTTGCGCGGTAATGCCTGCGCTGCTGCATGCGTTGGGGCAAGGGCGAAGGCCAGTGCCAGCAGCAATGCGCCTGATATTTTTCGGATTAGGGTGGGTGCTGGTTTCAAGTTGGGCATTATGTTTATGGCTTGGAGATTGGTCTTGTTGATTGTGCTTGGTGCTGCCCGCTTTGCTTGCCGCGTATGCATGGCTCAATAACGCCTTGACACCTTGGCGCTGATGGGTTTCTCACTGCAACAATGGGGCGTTGCTTGTTTTTGGGTGGTTTTTACTCTTTATTGAGTTTGGCGCAATTGCGTTATGGCGTTATCGCGTTATGGCGCTGTTTTTCAGTCTCGCTTGTTGTGAATTTCATATATTATTGGCGGCATGCGCATTTGCGCTATGCTTGCTGTTTCTACAAGCTAGCACGCAAGTAAAGCGCCAAGTATTATTAATCAGCCCCTTTTGGGGCAAAAAAAAAGGAAATGCAATGATGCACTTGTCTACATACAAACAATGGTTTGCCAAATCTTTGCTGGGTGCTGCCGCTGCAGCGGCGTTGGGCGCTCCAGCACTCGTGCAGGCTGCCACAACCAGCTCGCAATTTAACGTAACCATCCGAATTATGCCTGTTTGTATGGTTTCTACAGGTTCTGGCGGGCAGTCAAACTGGACTTCTTCAACTTCGACCGACTTAAAAGCCAACGGCATTTCTGGGGAAGATGCCGCTAAAAAAGCCACTCCCACACCTGCTGGCGCAGATATTGATTTTGGCAAGCACTTGGCAAGCCATGCTACAAATGTTGATGCCGAAAGTGCTGCTGGCACAGCTGATGGTATTCAGGTACGTTGCAGCAAGGGTACGAGCTATACGATTTCTTTGTCACCAAAAACGGGCAATGACAATGCTGGCGGTGGCACGATGCAGGCAGTAAAGATAGGCGGCATTACTAATACAGACACAATCCCCTACAAGCTTTACAAGGATTCTGGACGCTTGAATGCCTGGGGTGACTCTGGTACCAACATATTGACAGGTCAGATTGGCGCTGGCACCGCAGTAAGCGATGCCCAAAAATACCCCGTTTATGGTCGTGTGCTGGGCACAGATTTGAATAAAACCCCCGACCGCTACGCCGACACAGTTACTGTTACTGTAACGTATTAAGGCATGGCACTTATGCGCTTGTCTGTGCCGTTGCCTGTGCCTTTATCTGTGCGCTGGCTGCTAGCTTTGTGGCTGGCAGCCAGTGTTTTTGCCGCTTCTGGTGCGCATGCTGCCAGTTTGCAAATCAGCCCTATTAGCCTGTCGCTTCAAACGCAGCAGCGCGCTGGTGCTTTTACGCTGGGCAATTTGGGCTCTGCGCCGCTTACTGCACAAGTGCGGGTGTTTCGCTGGGAGCAAGATGACAAGGGCGCAGATGTGCTTACGCCTAGCGATGCGCTGGTGGTTAGCCCGCCTATGGTTAAGCTTGAGGCGCATAGCGAGCAGCAGTTTCGCGTGATTCGCACCCAGCCAGCGGGTGCGCTTGAGGAGAGTTACCGCCTGATTGTTGATGAGCTGCCCGCGCCTAGCGATACGCCGCGCAAAGGTTTGCAGTTGGTGTTGCGCTACTCGGTGCCTGTGTTTCTCAATAGCAGCGAAAATCCGCAGCCTACATTGCTGTGGCAGTTTGAGCCGCAAGGCAAAGGCAAGACCGCTTTGGTGGTGCATAACACGGGAACGGTGCGCGCGCAGATTGGCCGCGTATGGGTTGAGCGTGGCGCTGGCAAAGAGCCGCAGCCTGTGAATGAGGGCTTGGCTGGCTATGTGCTGCCAGGTAAGCGTTTGCTCAAACCGTTGTCGCCACTTGCAGCCAGCTTGCGTGCGGGTGTCTGGAAGGCGGTTATTAATGGCCGTGAAATGCAGCTTGACTTTGTTACTGTGCCGCCCGCCCCATAAAGCGCCGCGCGATGCAAACGTTGCGCCGCGCCTGTCTGCGCCAACATTTGGGGCTGCAGACTGGCGCGTCTTTGGTGCATTTTGCGTGCTGCCTGTTAGCTGTGCGCTGGGAGTGCTGCCCGCGCCTGTTTACGCACAAAGCATTGCTGCGCCTGCCTATGCAGATGCTTTGCAAGAGTGGCAGGCTGTGTATCCACAAATTACTATTAACGGCCGCACCAGTGATGTGCTGCTTAAGCTGTGGAGCTACAACGGCGTGCTGTATGCCAATGCGCAATCGCTTGCCGCGCTCGGCATTGCTCCTTCAGAGGTTGCCGCAGAGCTTGCATCGCCTGCTGACGGCGGCAATATTGCCCCCGATGCCGCTAGCCATGCCGCCGCCCACGCCGCCCCTGCTGGCGTGCGCTGGGCTGATGCCCATGCAACGCTGCCGCCCAAGCTGCAAGGCGAGGGGCGGCTGTTTGAGTTGGCGAGCTGGCCGCGTTTGCAAGTTGCATACAACGCGGCGCGGCAAACGCTGGATTTGCAAGCGCCGCTTGAATGGCTGAATTTGCCTGTTACGAATGTGGGGCCAAGTCAAAATACGCCTTTATCAGCCACCGCGCCAGGTTTTGGCTTGGTGCTTAATTACGATGCTTATGCCAGTGGCGATAGCCAAAATAACCGCTCGGCTGGGCTGCTGGCAGAGCTACGCGCCGTTACGCCTTGGGGGTTTTTCAACCATACCCATTTAGGGCGCAACCAATCCAGTGCTTCTTTGCATGCAGGCGCAAGTCGCAGCAGCAGCCATACCCAGCGGCTCGATAGCTATTGGCGCAGCTCCTGGCCGCAAGCTGGTATATCGCTTACGCTGGGTGATACGGTTAGCAGCACTTTAAATGGTGGTGGCGGCACACGCATTGGCGGCTTTCGTCTGGAGAGCAATTTCGCGCTCCAGCCCCAGCGCCTGACTACGCCGCTGCTGCAATATACGGGCAGTGCTACCCTGCCCTCTACCCTTGACTTGTATCTCAACGGCGTGCAGCAATACAGCCACCAAGTGCCTGCTGGCCCATACGCGCTTACGCTGCCGCCTGGCATTAGTGGCGCAGGCGTGGCGCGGGTTGTGGCTACCGATATGCTGGGGCGCACTACAGTAACCGATTTGCCGCTGTATGGCGGCACACAACTGCTGGCCAAGGGCTTGAGCGACTGGTCTATTGCGGCAGGCTATATCCGCAAGCAATACGGCATAGAAAACTTCAGCTACGGCAAGCAGCCCGCCGCAAGCGCCAGCCTGCGCCACGGCATTAGCAACTACTTTACCGCGCAGGTGCAAGGCGAGGCCACGCGTGGCTATAACCAGTTTGGCACGGCGGGCAATCTGGTGCTGGGCGCTTTGGGGCAGCTCAATGCCAGCTATGCCCGCAGCCAATACCAAGGCGTGCATGGCAGCCGCTATAGCCTGTCTTTCAGCAGCCAAATCGGCAAGCTCTATCTTTCTGCGGGGCATAGCCAAACGCAGGGGCATATGGCTAGCTTGGGCAGCACGCTGTATCCGCAAGAATGGCGCAAAAACCAAAGCGAAGACGCTCGCAGCCGCGTGTCATCGGCATCACTGGGCGTGGGTGACGCCACCTGGGGCAATTGGTCTGCCAGCTATGTGCGCAGCCAAAGCAGCCGCAGCAAGCCATTCGAGAGCACTGCCACTATCAACTGGAGCCGCAATTTAGGCCGTGCAGCCAGCATTTATGCGGGCTTGAGCAAAAACATGGGCAAATCTGGGCACACCACGGCTTCGATTGGCTTATCAATTAGCCTTGATAACGGCTACTCGGCCAGCACCAGCGTGCAGCACCAGCCTGATAGCACCCAATGGCAAGCCAGCCTGAATCGCTCTGCCCAAGGGCTCGATAGCGTAGGCTGGAGCATAGGCATGCAGCAGCAACACCAGCGCAACAACTCGGGCAGCACCCAGCGCCACCAAAGCGCACAAGGCAGCCTGCAATACAGCAACCAATATGGCGATGCCACGGCAGCCATATACGGGCAATCAGGCACAAACAACTGGAATGCGGGCTGGCGCGGCGGGTTGGTCTGGATGGATGGCGGCTTGTTTGCCAGCAAATCTATCAACGACAGCTTTGCCATAGTCAGCACCGAAGGCGTGCCAGATATTCCTGTGCTGCTGCACAACCGCCCCATCGGCAACACCAACCGCCACGGCTTGCTGCTAGCGCCCAACTTATCGGCCTACCAAAACAACCCCATCCATATCGACACCCTCAACCTGCCTGGCAACATGGCCATTGAGCGCACACAAGCGCAAGCCGTGCCATCTGAAAAAGCAGGAGTGAGCGTGCGCTTTGGCGTGAAAAAAGTACGCGCCGCGCTGCTTACGCTTAAAAACGCAGACGGCTCACACCCGCCCGCAGGCAGCCAAGTACACAACGCGCAAGGGCAAGCCGTAGCCGTAGTAGGATTTGATGGGCAAACCTATTTGAGCGACCTGCCCGCAGGCGCACAACACTTTACCGTACACCTGCCCGAAAGCAGCGCGCGTTGCAACTTTACCCTGCCCGATATTGCCGTACCCGACACCGCCACCACCGTACCCAAATTTGAGGCAATACCATGCGAAAAACACCCCTGAAACAAAGCAGCATTTTGAATCTGCCCAAGCCTTCTTCACCCGCCCGATGCGCCTTGTATGCAGCTGCATGGTGCATAGCTTGCGCCTGCCATCTTCCAGCGCACGCGGCAATAACAAATTGCACCTTTACGCCGCCAAACTTGAACTTTGGCACAGCGCAAACCATGTCAGGCATAACGCCTACAACGCAAAGCAGCATGACCATACAGTGCCGCAGCGACAGCAATGCCGACAAATACGCCAATATCTGCCTCTACATTGGTGAAGGCAGCGAACACAATAACGGCCAAAACTATTGGCCAAGGCGCATGAAAAGAAGCAGCCCCAGCGCTGCTTATGCGGGATTTGGCATATATACAGATGCCGCATTTACCGACTATTGGGGCACAGGAGTTTGGGGCAGAGCGCGCCCAGTATTGATATCAGGAGCGCTCACGGGCACTGCGCCATGGGGCAGAGCAATGCGTCAAAATGTGACCCTCTACGCCAGAATGGAGCCATTGCCCAATACCGAAACCAATCTGGACAACGTTGAGGCTGGCTACTATGTCAACCACTTTGACGGCGGCCACACGGCATGGGTTGCCCATAGCAACACCGCAACCGCGCTCACCGACCCCACAGTTTGCAACACGCTTACGCCACCCGATGGGCAACTTTTCCCCTTCAGGGTAGAAGCCTCCATACCCAACCAGTGCACCATTGAAAAACCCGTTTCAGACATCGACTTGGGCACCAGAAAGCCTGTGGGCGAAAGCGATGTTTCTGGCACAACCGAAATACTCGTGCGCTGCCACTCCAAAGACAGCAACTACAACATAGGGCTAGAGCCATCAAACGGCAACAAGCTTGGGCAAGGCGAACTCGCCCAAACTGGCATTACAGAGCGCATAGCCTACCAACTCAAGCTCAACAGCAGCAACGGCAGCAACTGGGGCAACAACGGCGTAACCAGCTCCAGCGCGGGCAACGGAGTCAATAAATCAGCAGGCACAGCCACGCCCGCAAGCAGCACCACCCGCAAAAAATTCACCATCGCCGCAGTCGTCTCGCCCGCCAGCCTCAACGTTCCCGCTGGCAACTACAGCGACAAAGTCACAGTCACCATCTATTACTAAAAACACAAGCCCCAAAAACAAAAAACACCGTCTTTGCCTGCAGCAACCCGCCTGCCAGCAGCCAAGGCAAGCCAAAAAGCAGCCGCACGCCCCAGCCGCCAAACCCAGCAGCAAGCCTAAAAACAACAGTTGCAGCAGCATACTCTTGTCGCATTGCTTGGCAACGTGCTAAAATGTGCGGCTCTGTCTGAAATTCCTCAGCAGAGTCAATCATTTACGACGAGGTTTCTCATCATGTACGCAGTCATAAAAACCGGAGGCAAGCAGTATCGCGTTGCCGCTGGCGACAAAATCAAGGTAGAACAGATTGCTGCGGACGAAGGTAAAGAGATCACCATCGATCAGGTGCTGGCCATTGGTAATGGCGAAACCCTGACCGTGGGAACTCCCTTGGTGTCCGGCGCAACAGTAGTAGCCAAAGTGCTCACACACGGCAAGCACGACAAAGTGCACATTTTCAAAATGCGCCGTCGCAAGCATTATCAAAAACGTCAAGGTCATCGCCAGCTTTTCACCGAGCTGGAAATTGCCTCTATTAACGCCTAATAGGCTCTAAGGGAGAGTAAACAATGGCACAGAAAAAAGGCGGCGGCTCTACGCGAAACGGGCGAGATTCCAAGCCCAAAATGCTCGGCGTCAAGGCATTTGGCGGCGAACTCATCAGCGCTGGCTCCATCATCGTGCGCCAGCGCGGCACACGCTTTCACGCTGGCAACAACGTGGGCGTGGGCAAAGACCACACCCTGTTTGCTCTGGTAGACGGCCACGTCTCCTTCGGGCATCGCGGTGCGTTGAATCGCCACGTTGTTGATATCACACCAGCCGTCTAAACGCTGGCTGTATCACACCACAAAGCCCCGATAATTCGGGGCTTTGTGGTTTGGCAAAATGGCTTTTATCGCTTCTGTTTGTTAGTATCTACTGCTTGATAATGGCACGTTGGCGCTTGATTATTGACCATTGATTGTTTTCAGTTGTTTGTTTTCAATTGTTTATTAACAATGCACTGATTTATTTTTGGCGCAAGAGAAAGCTCGGAAAGTCATCACTCCCGTCTGCGCGGGAATGGCACCTGATTGTGCTTTTTATACGAAACTGAAATAAATCAGTGTTTCCTTGGCAATTTTTGTTGGCTTTTTTTGCCCCATGCAAACCACAGCCATAACGCCTTCACGCCACGCTTTGCGCCCACGCTTTACGCCCACGCATTGCACCCTTCCACCAGCCCCACCACCTGAGCATCACCATGAAATTTGTAGACGAAGCATTTATCGATATCGCCGCGGGCGACGGCGGCAATGGCTGCGCCTCATTTCGCCATGAAAAATACAAAGAATTTGGCGGGCCTGACGGTGGCGATGGCGGCCGTGGCGGGCATGTCTGGGCTGTGGCTGATGTGAATCTCAACACACTGGTAGATTACCGCTACGCACGCCGCTTTGAAGCCAAGCGCGGCCAGCACGGCATGGGCAGCGATATGTTTGGCGCGGCTGGTGCCGATGTCACACTGAAAGTACCGCCAGGCACCGTCATCAGTGATGCCGAAACAGGCGAAGTGCTCTACGAGCTGCTCACCCCCAACGAACCCGTGCTGATTGCCAAAGGTGGCGATGGCGGCTTTGGCAACCTGCGTTTTAAAAGCTCCATCAACCGCGCCCCGCGCCAAAAAACACTGGGCTACCCTGGCGAGCGCAAAAGCGTCAAGCTAGAGCTCAAAGTGCTGGCCGATGTGGGCTTGCTGGGCATGCCCAATGCGGGCAAATCGACCTTTATCGCCGCAGTAAGCAACGCGCGCCCCAAAATTGCCGACTACCCGTTTACCACCCTGTATCCCAATCTGGGCGTGGTGCGTGTAGGGCCTGAGCAAAGTTTTGTGGTGGCAGATATTCCGGGCCTGATTGAAGGCGCCAGCGAAGGCGCGGGCTTGGGGCACCAGTTTTTGCGCCACCTGCAGCGCACGCGCTTGTTGCTGCATGTAGTTGATATGGCTCCGTTTGACGACTCTATCGACCCCGTAGCACAAGCCAAAGCCATTGTTGCGGAGTTGAAAAAATACGATGCCGAGCTCTATCACAAGCCACGCTGGCTGGTGCTCAACAAGCTCGATATGGTGCCGCACGAGCAGCGCGAAGCACTGGTTAAAGACTTTGTCAAACGCCTGAAGTGGAAAGGTGCTGTGCACCAGATTTCTGCACTCACACGCGAAGGCTGCGAGCAGCTTATCCGCGAAATTTACGCGCACGTGCACCAGCAGCAAGTAGCCGAGCAGCCCATAAGCGAGGATGATATTGACCCGCGCTTCGCCGATACTTCTGCCACGCCAGCCCCAGAGCCTAAAAAACCCACGCCGCGCAAACCGCGCACGCGCAAAAAAGCAGCCGAATAACACCTGCTGCGCTGTTGCGCTGCCGTAAACGTGCGCAGCTTTGTGCTTTGATTGTCTAGGCATTGCCTGCAGCCGCTAAAGAGCCACAACAAGAGCCGCAACCAGTATTTATGCGCCTTACAGGGCATTTTCGTGCCACAAGACGCATAAATGCTGCTTGCTTGGCTCGCGTCTTTATGACTCGCTATTGCTCGTTACTGCCCGTTGTTGCTTTTGCGCGTGCGCAAAGCTGCCGCCCCTGCACAGGCACGAAGAATCTACAGCGCCACCCGCGTAAGCCTCTGAAACAGGCAGTCAATGCACTTTTTTTGCGGCTCTTTCAATCCAAAGCAGCATGCACAAAACGCGACTGCTGCTTTTTTGCGCCTGCCTAGCACGTTTTTAGGCCAAAAATAGCTGCTTTATCAACAATAAATTGGATTTATGCACAGTGTGCGTATCTTCTGCAAGAACCCGCTCCAATTCAGCAAAAAGATACGTGCAACCATCAACAATAGAGTGTAACTCATTGATTTTGTTAGAAATTCAAACATTTCATTTGTTTTACAACTATATCTAAACCATTGATTTCAAAGCATTGCAGGCAGTTTGCTATCTTTTTATTCACAAAGTTATACACAGGCAGGATAAATCCCTTATACCAAGCCAACTTAGCCTCTTTTCCACAAGTTTCTTTCAATAATCGCTTATAAAAAGAATGCTTTAGATTTAATTTTTGCCGCCTTTTGCCTATTAAACATGCAATTCGGCAAATGGCAGGCAAACTTGCTGAAATTGGCTTTTATGCACACAACACAGCTTTGCCAAGCCCAGCGTGGCTTTTCAAGCCATTGGCCTGTTGCAGCAGGCAAAAAGTCTTATAAGTTATTGATTTTTATAGATTTCACAAATCTGCCTCATTTATTGGCAGATTGTGCAAGCCCTTGATTTTGCAGGCTTTAGCGTGGTTTCTCACCAGTCATGCACAAAGTTATCCACATGAATTGTGGCTAAAACTGCATGCGGCTTGGGCTATGGGCGCACAAGCCGCATGCAGGCTGCTTATGGCAGTGTTTCGTTGGGCATGAGCCAGCGTTTTTGGGCGGCAAACACGGCGTTGGGGTATTGCGGCTGGCCGCGCGAGCCGTTGTAGCGGCCTAGCGCCATATACATATTGCCGCCTTCGCGGTGCAGGTAGTGGCGCAAAATGCTGCAGCCAAAGCGCAGATTGGTTTGCATGTGAAACAGCTTGCCCGCGTCGCCATCGCCAATCACGCGCGCCCAAAATGGCATGACCTGCATCAGCCCGCGTGCGCCTGCGTAAGAAATAGCGTATTTGCGAAAGTTGCTCTCTACCTGTATGAGCCCAAGCACGAGCGATATTTCCAGCCCCGCGCGCGCGGCTTCGTACCAAACGGTTTGCAAAAACTCTTGCCTGCTGAGCTCATCAACCATGCGGTTGCCGATGCGCGCGCTCATGGTGGTGAGCCAATACTGGTATTCGCGCTGGCTTTTGGCATCGGTAAAGTGCGGTATGGGTGGCGCACTGTTGCTGATTGCTGCGCTCAGTGCGGTGCGCACCGAGTCCACCATATGCTCTTCTTTTTGTGCGCCCGCGTGGGCGGGGCTGTGCAAGCTGCCCAATGCTGCCCCCAGCAAGCCCGTCAGGCTGCCAGAAGCTGCTACTCCACCTAAACTTTGCAATACATTGCGGCGACTGACAAAACGCACGGCTACAACCCTCCTTATAGTTTGACTTGTGTTTGAACGAAGCTGGCAATATCGGCCAGAGCGATTTTTTGCGCTTCACCTGCGCGGCGGTGCAGGTATTCGCACTCGTCGGCGGCAATGCCTTTGTCTGAAAACACCACGCGGTGCGGCACGCCGATTAGCTCCCAGTCGGCAAACATCACGCCAGGGCGCTCGCCACGGTCGTCAAGCATGACATCCACACCTGCAGCCAGCAAGGTTTCGTACAGTCGCAAGGCTTCGGTTTTAACGACTTCGCTGCGCTCCATGCCGATGGGGCAAATCACCACGGTAAAGGGCGCAATGGCATCAGGCCAAATCATGCCGCGCTCGTCGTGGTTTTGCTCAATGGCGGCAGCGGGCAGGCGCGATACGCCGATGCCGTAGCAGCCCATCTCGAAGAACTGGCTCTTGCCGTTGGCATCTAAAAAAGTAGCGTTCATGATTTGGCTGTATTTGGTGCCGAGGTAAAACACATGCCCCACCTCAATGCCACGCTCAATCGCCAGCGTGCCGTTGCCACAGGGTGACAAGTCGCCATCAACCACGTTGCGCAAGTCGGCCACCAGTTGCGGCTCGGGCAAGTCGCGCGACCAGTTTACGCCTGTGATGTGAGCGTCTGCTTCGTTGGCGCCGCATACCCAGTCTGCCATCAGCACCACTTCGCGGTCTGCCACCACGGTAACGGGCTTGCGGGTGTTTACAGGGCCCAGGTAGCCCGGCTTGGTGCCAAAGTGAGCCAGCACTTCTTCTTCGGTAGCAAAGCGAAAGCCCTTTTCAAACCCAGGCAGCTTGCCGACCTTGACTTCGTTCATCTCGCGGTCGCCACGCAGCAGCAGCAGCCAGATGTGGCTTTGCACCACAGCGCCTTGCGCGTTGCATTCATCCGTTGCCAGCACCAGCGATTTAACGGTGTTTTGCAGCGGCAGCTTGAGAAAAGCGGCAACATCGGCGCAAGTGCTTTGCCCGGGCGTAGGCACAACTTGCATGGCTTGCGTTACGGCTGGGCGTGTGTGAGTGGGCGCTTGCGCTTCGGCCTTTTCCATATTGGCGGCATAGCTGCTGGTGGGGCAATACACAATGGCATCTTCACCCGTAGCGGCAATGACTTGAAATTCTTCGCTCAAATCGCCGCCAATTGCGCCGCTGTCAGCCGCTACAGCGCGGTAGTTCAGGCCGAAACGGTCAAAAATGCGGCGGTATGCCTGCGCCATGTTTTGGTAGCTGAGCTGGGCGCTGGCAGCGTCTTTGTCAAAGCTGTAGGCGTCTTTCATGATGAACTCGCGCCCGCGCATCAGACCAAAACGGGGGCGGCGCTCGTCGCGGAATTTGGTTTGAATCTGGTAAAAGTTTTTGGGCAACTGCTTATAGCTGCGCAAATCTTGCCGCGCAATGTCAGTAACCACTTCTTCGCTGGTAGGCTGAATTACAAACTGGTTATCGTGGCGGTCTTGAATGCGCAGCAGCTCGGGGCCCATTTTCTCGAAGCGCCCTGTTTCCTGCCACAACTCGGCAGGCTGCACGATGGGCATGGTGCATTCAATCGCGCCTGCGCGGTTCATCTCCTCGCGCACAATGGCCTCAACCTTGCGAATCACGCGCAAGCCCATAGGCATATAGGTATAAATACCTGCGCCCAAACGCTTGATAAAACCAGCACGCATCATCAGTTGGTGGCTAACGACTTCGGCATCGGCAGGCGCATCGCGCAGGGTGGTGAAGTGGAATTGAGAAGCTTTCATGGCAGAGTCTGGGTAAAAATGAAAAAATCGTGCGCTGCACTTTGTGCAGGCAATAACAGGAATGTAGCCATATTTTCCTTGATATCGGCGCGTTGCCGTGCATAATGCACATAATTCAAGAATCTGGAGTTAATCATGCTGGACCAAGAGGGCTTTCGCCCCAACGTCGGCATCATTTTGCTCAACCGTAAGAATCAGGTCTTCTGGGGCAAGCGTATCCGTACGCATAGCTGGCAGTTTCCACAAGGAGGCATAGACAGGGGCGAATCGCCTGAACAGGCTATGTTTCGCGAGCTGCACGAAGAAGTTGGTCTGCAACCGCACCATGTGCGCATTGTGGCCAGAACCCGTGATTGGTTGCGCTATGAGGTGCCCGACCGCTACATTCGCCGCGACGCACGCGGCCACTACAAAGGCCAAAAACAAATCTGGTACTTGCTGCAAATGCTAGGGCAAGACTGGGATTTGAACCTGCGCGCCACCAACCACCCCGAGTTTGACGCTTGGCGCTGGAACGACTACTGGGTGCCGCTAGACGTAGTCATCGAATTCAAACGCGGTGTGTACGAAATGGCGCTCACCGAGCTGGCGCGCTACGTGCCACGCCACGAGTCGCGCAACCGCTACCTGCGCGCCAACCACAAAGGGCGCGAGCGCAATATGGAGCAAGAGCGCGGAAACTGCGCTCAGCAGCTCTACATGCCCAATGCCCTGCCCCAAACGGCGCAAGCAGTGCCCCCAGCGCAAGCAACGCAAATAGCGCAGCCAGCGCCCGAACTGATAGTGCCAGCAACGGCGCTGCACAGCCCTTTGACAAAGGAAGAATCCAAATGACATCTTTGCCCAACTGGCCGCGCCGCGCTGCACTTTGCCTGTCTGCCTGCTTGCTTGCAAGCGCCGCGCAGGCGCAACTGTTTTCAGACGCTGCTGACACCCACTGGCGCGAAGGCGAAGTGCCCCAGCCCCCAGCCCTGAGCAGCAAAAACATGGTGCAAATTGACATGCCCTCTTACTCCAGCTTGCTGGTGGGCGTAGATATAGACAGCGTAAGCGTTACCCCCCACGATGGCGTGGTGCGCTACGTTACCGTGCTGCAAGGCGCTGATGGCTCGCTTTCGGCCTACTACCAAGGCGTGCATTGCGCCAACTACACGGGCCGCACCTACGCCCGCTACCGTTTTGATGCCAACCCGCCCGCATGGGAAAACATTGATGCCGAATGGCAAGAGCTGCGCGAAAGCAAAGCCCGCTACGCCAACGCAGCCGCCCGTGCAGGCGCCTGCGAAAACTTTGTGCCCGCCAGCGACACCGCTACAGC
>JAGONG010000037.1:12945-21133 GCA_017993135.1 Allobrachymonas sp. | reverse complement strand
AAAAGTGGGCTGCAACATGCGGTAGGCTGCAAAAGCACAAAACTACAAAACAACCAGGCAACAAAAAGCCCCGCTTGATATAAATCAGCGGGGCTTTTTGCGTATTGTTGGGTTTACGCTCTTTTAACAGAGCGAGCCATCAATAACTGTCGTCGTCGTGTCTGCGGCTGCCGCTATCGCGACGTGCTGCGCCACCGTAGGGGCTACGGAAGCCATCGCCACCGTTACCACCACCGAAGCCACCTTCACGGCGACCACCGCCGTAACCGCCGCCACCGAAGCCACCGCTACGGGGGGGACGTGGCTCCATGGGACGTGCTTCGTTTACAACGAGGGCACGGCCACCCATGTCTTTACCATGCAAGCCTTCAATGGCTGCTTGTGCTTCGGCATCGCTGCCCATTTCGACAAAGCCGAAACCTTTGGAGCGACCAGTGTCGCGCTCCATCATCACCTTGGCGCTGGTGACATTGCCGTATTCGCCGAACTGCTGTTGCAGATCGTTGTCACGTACAGAATATGGCAGGTTGCCTACGTACAGTTTATTGCCCATGAACGGACTCTCTCCAGATAATCAAATTACAAGCGATGTCCGTTTGGGTAGAAAACGCAAAAATCAAAATGCACTCACTCAAATAAATCACCGCGAACTTATACGCCAGCAGCCCATTACAGCCAGACGGCTTGTCGTATGTCACGCATTATGTGCTAGCGGCATGGCAGTTTGGTGTGTTTTTGAAATAAATTTTTTCAGTATTTTCCCGAATGTGGTTTGAATGATGCATTTATGGGCATTTATGGATAAATGTGTAAGGCTTGTGACGCTTTTATTGGGGCTGCAATATCTGCCGTATGGCTTGCAGCGACAAAATCTCGGAAAGTATGTGGGGCTTATCTGGTGCCGAGGGTAAATACAAGGCATACACAGGCACAGCGGCGCGCCCCAGGCTGCGCAATGAGGCGGCAATGGCGGGGTCTTTGCGCGTCCAGTCGGCGCGTAGCAGCAGCACGTTGTTGCTCTGCATCAAGGCGGCAAACTCGGCTTTGCCCAGCACGGTTTGTTTGTTGAACTGGCAAGTTACACACCATGCGGCGGTGTAATCTACAAATACGGGTTGCCCCTTAGCCAAAGCCTGCTGCACCCGCTGCTGTGACCATGCCTGCCAGACTTGCCCTTGTTCGCCAGTATCTTGCTGCGCAACCAAGCCGTTTTGCTGCACAGCAGCCAGATTTTTGCCGCAAACGATGCTTACCCCCACAAGCAGCGCCGCAAACACTGCCCCCAGCACCACGCGACTGCGCCCTGCGCGCCGTTGCAACGCCCACAGCAGCCCGCACCAAGCCAGCAGCAGTGCCAGCAGTGTTGCCATGCCTGCTGCCCCGCTTTGCCTGCCCAGCACCCACACCAGCCAAAGGGCGGCGGCCAGCATGGGCAAGGCCATGCTTTGTTTGAATAGCTCCATCCAGCGGCCAGGCTTAGGCAACCATGCCACACAGCGCGGAAAAAAGCTGGCTACCAGCACTGGTAACGCCAGCCCTAAACCTATTGCGGCAAACAGCACCAGTGCTTGCCCAGCGGGAAGCGCCAGCGCAAAACCCAAGCTGGCCCCCATAAAGGGCGCAGAGCAAGGCGAAGCCACTAGCACCGCCAACACGCCCGAGAGCAAAGCGTCTGCCACGGGATGCTGGGCAGATGTCTGCAACCAACGCGCGGGCAGCACTTGCCCCACGTCAAACACGCCTGCCAGATTCAGCGCCAGCGTGGTAAACAGCACAGCCAGCACCGCAACCACATAGGGGTTTTGCAACTGAAAGCCCCAGCCCAATTGCTCGCCACCCGCACGCACCAGCAGCAGCAAACCTGCCAAAAGCAGCATGCTAACAAGCACGCCTGCACTATAGGCCAAGCCACTCAAGCGCAAGCTACGCGGGTGCTGGGCATGCCGCGCAAAGCCCAGCAACTTGATGGCCAGCACAGGAAATACGCACGGCATTAAATTGAGCACCAGCCCGCCAAAAAACGCCGCCCCCAGCGCCAGCCACCAACTGCCCTGCCCTGCTGTGTCTGGTGTATCTACTGAATTTGCTGCATTGGGCACATCTGGCAAACCTGCCGCAGCTTGCGTTGCTTGTGTTTGATTGCTTGAATCGGCGCTGCTTAATTCCTGGCTGGCTAACGTTGCGCTTGCTGTTGCACCATCTGTTGCGCCAGTTGTTGCGTTGCTTGTTGCGCTGGCAGGCACGCTCGCAAACGACGCATGCACGCGGTAAGCAGGCTGGTGTGCCGCGTTGCGGATGATTGCCTGCCCGCTAGCTTGTTGCTCTACTTTGCCCTGCAAAGCCAGCACCAGCGGCAAGCTGGCTGGCAACGCACTATTGGCGGCTTGCAGCGGTAGCGTAACTTGCCACTGGCTACCTTGCCAATGTTGCTGCCCTTGTGCAGCAGGTGGAATTACATCGGGCGCTTCGGGGTAGAGGTTGAGCGTTTTGCCGCGCCAGCTTGCAGGCAAGGTATTGCTGCTAAAGGTGATGCTTTGCCCGTCTTTTGCCACTGCCGCCGCCACAGTTGTGCCTGCCAGCGTTTGCGGCACAGCCGCGCGGGTGGTGGCAAAAGCAGCCGCATCAGCCAGTAGCGGTTTGCCTGCTGGCAACTGCAAACGAAAATGCCCCTGTTCAGGCACACACTCTTTGCGGCAAACCAGCCAGCTTGCATCCAGCGCCACAGACACACTGCCCGCAACAGGCTGGCTTACCGTAACTGGCACAGCCAGCAGCACGTTGCCGTCATAGCCATAGTTGGCCATATTGCCCACTGTGATTTTTACGGGCGCTGGCCACTGCACCTCACCCGCATGCATACCCGCGGGCAGTTGCCAATCAAACGTGGCTGCCATGCCTGCGTCGCCAGGGTTTTTCCAATAACTGTGCCAATGCGGGGCATGCGCAAACTGCAAGCCCAACCATAGCGGCTGCCCTGCGGCAATGCCTTGCGGCGCCCAGGCTACAAGGCGTGCGGTAGTTTGCGGCGTGCGCACCTCGTTGCTTGCCGCACCCCATGCAGCCAAATCGCCCACAGACAAACTGCCCGCCGACAAACCCCCGTCCTGCGCCCATGCCGCCCCAAAGCTACCCAGCCCCGCCAGCACAGCAGCGGCGCACAACAAGGCGTTTAAACAACGGCGAAAAAAAGAAGTGCAAAAAAACATCGTGCTCCATCAAGCCACAGTTATTGGGCAACCCCACAACAGCCACACACCTGCACGGCACAAGCATATCGGGGGAAAATAGTCAGGCAGAAAAATATCTGCCATTGTCCACCACATCGTTATCATGGCGCTTTACCAGCAATTTAGCCGCAACCCAAGCCAACCCATGCCGCACGCCTTACCCACCACCACTGCTGCCCCCTGCCAATCGCACCCTTGCCAATCGCACCCTCACCAATCGCACTATTGGGCAGACTACACCAGCGCCGAGCTGGCCGCGCTCGACAAAACCCGCGCCATAGCCGTGCTACCCGTAGCCGCCATAGAGCAACACGGTCCGCACCTGCCACTCAGCGTAGACACGGCTCTGGCCAACGGCATGATTGCCGCCTGCCTGCCACACCTGCCAGCGCACGCGCCCATCTTGTTTTTACCCACCCAAGCCGTAGGCTACAGCCCCGAACACACCGCCTTTGCAGGCACACTCACCCTCCAAGCGCCCACCGTCATACAGCTATGGACGGAGCTGGCGCAATGCGTAGCCGCCGCAGGCGTGCGCAAACTGCTCATTTTTAACACCCACGGCGGCAACGTAGGCCTGCTCGATGTGGTTGCCCGCGACTTGCGCGCGCGTTTGGGCATGCTGGTTTACAGCAGCAGTTGGTTTAACCTGCCTTTGGGCGAGGCTTACGCCGCCTTTAGCGCCCAAGAGCAGCGCTTTGGCATACACGCGGGCGAGATAGAAACCAGCCTCATGCTCGCACTTCACCCCGCAACCGTGCGCGAGCACGCCCTGCAAAACTTCACCAGCACCGCACAACACCGTGCCGCGCACTTTGCCACGCTGGGCAATGGCCGCAGCGCCAAACTGGCCTGGCAAATGCAAGACTACAACCCCCAAGGCGCCACAGGCAACGCCGCCGCCGCCACCGCCGCAAAAGGGCAAGCGCTGCTGGCAGCCACAGGGCAAGCACTGGCGCAACTGCTGGCAGAAATAGACCAATTGCCCGCCGATACCCTACACCCGCACACCAGCTAACCCGCGCAAGCAGCCTCGCCAATACGTAAAGCACGTGCGGGAATACGGTGGAATACGGGAATACGGGATCCGAGACGCAGAAGGCGCAAAAGGTGCGCAGAAGTCGCAGAAAAAATACCAGAAATAGTTTTAGTTTTGGCTAGCTTGGGTTTGCGCTTGGCGCTTCTACGCTTCACAGCCTTACCCCCGTCATTCCCGCGCAGGCGGGAATCCATGCTTTTGATTGTGCGCTGCTGTGGATTCCCGCCTGCGCGGGAATGACGGTAACAAGCGGCAGTTTAGTAGGGTGGGTGACTTGTCACCCACGCGGCGGATGCTAGAAGGTGGGTAACAAGTCACCCACCCTTGTATTCTTCCCCCTGCAAGCAAAGACAGCGTAAACCCACCATAAACCACCATCAATAACCCAAACCCACACAAAATCAACCAAAACACAACAACCAGCCCCCATGCGGGTTACAGAGCATAAATGCCCTGCAGGGCGCATAAACACTGGTTGTCGCGTTTTTATGATTTTTGCTGATTTTCGGACATTTTCCCCACTGCGCTAATGCATTCTTTACACCCTTGCCGCGTGGGTGAACAAGTCACCCACCCTACTTGGCTTTGATGCTGCGCTGCGGTGGATTCCCGCCTGCGCGGGAATGACGGTAACTTGCGGCAGGCTCTGCGGGTGATGACACGGTGGGCGTGGGTACGGAGGCGCGTGGGTAGCTACGCTACCGCCAGCGTAATGGGCAAGCGCCGCCTTAGCTGCAAAAAAACCATTTTTGGTATTTTTTTTGCGACTTCTGCGCACCTTTTGCGCCTTTTGCGTTCGGCCCCGTATTCCCGCCCTTTCACAGAGCCAGTTTTACAGAAGCAGTTTTCAGGCCACTTCCACAATCATTTCAATTTCCACGCAAACGCCCATCGGAATTTGCGCTACGCCAAAGGCGCTGCGGGCGTGGCTGCCTACTTCTGCGCCAAACACCTGTGCCAGCAGCTCGCTGCAGCCGTTGGTTACCAAGTGGTGCTCGGTAAATTCTGGTGTGGAATTAACCAGGCTCATTACTTTAACGATGCGGCGCACTTTGTTTAAGTCGCCCGTTGCGGCATGCAGGGTTGCCAGCAGCTCGATGGCGGCTGCGCGGGCGGCTTGCTGGCCTGTGGCGGTGTCCATGTCTTTGCCCAGTTTGCCAACCCAAGGCTTGCCGTCTTTTTTAGACAGGTGGCCGCTTAGAAATATCAGCTTGCCTGTTTGGGCGTAAGGCACATAGGCTGCCGCAGGTGTGGCCAAGGCTGGCAGGGTGATGTCAAGGGCTTGCAGTTTGGCGTAAATGTCGCTCATGGTGTTGCTCCAATATGTGGGTTTAAAAAAACGAATTCAGGTGCTGCTTAAATTCAGGCAATAGTCTACTGGCAGACAAAACCGCTACCATCGCCCCATGCCGCGTTTTTTTGATTTTTTTCGCACCCGCACACCAGCCAGCAGCAGCGCAACGGCCTACCCGCCTGTAACGCTGGCTTCGCTGGCTGCTATTGCTGGTGTGGCGCTGCAACTGGCGCAACCTGCCTTGTGGCAGCAAGCGGCGTATGTGGCTGCTTGTGGCGCGGCGCTGCTGCTCTTGGGGGCGTGGCTGCGGTGCAATCAACGGGCATGGTGTTTGTGCCTGGCTTTGTTGCTGCTTGGCTTTGGCTCTACTGGCTGGCGGGCAGCGCATTTTGCGCGGCAACAGCTTGCCCCTGCGCTTGAGGGGCGTGATGTGCTGGTTGAGGGCAGCGTTATTGGCCTGCCGCAATGGTTTGACGATGGGGCGCGTTTTACTTTGGCAGTAGAGCAAGCCACACTAAACGGCGAGCCTGTAGCCCTGCCGCACAAGCTGGCTTTGGGCTGGTATGTGCCGCGCCAGTGGCGTAAAACTGCGGCTAATGCTGCTCATGTGGCTGATGCGTCTGCCGATGATTCAGCAAACAAAGCTGCCTTTGGTAATACCAAAAACACGCCTGCAACATGCCGCATCTGCCCCACCCCAGGGCAACGCTGGCGCATGACGGTGCGCCTGAAGCAGCCGCACGGCAACCGCAACCCGTTTGGTTTTGACTATGAATTGTGGCTCTGGGGGCAAGGCATTGGCGCTACAGGCTATGTGCGCAATGGCCGCAACGATGCGCCGCCGCAGCCACTGCAAGCAGCGCCATGGCACAGCTCGCTGGCGTGGTTGCACCGCCTGCGCTTGCAGGTGCGTGAGAGTATTTACCAGCATCTGGCATTGCCTGCATCTGCTGCTGCAATCAATTCAAACGATATAAACGATAGCAACGTAAACGATGGCAACGACACCAGCGACACAAGCACCGCCAGCATCGCCAACAGTACGGCTGCACCCAGCTCCGCATCATTCTCTGCGTATGCACAGCGCCGTGCGGGCGTAATTGCCGCGCTGGTTATGGGCGACCAGTCTGCCATCGAACGCCAAGACTGGGACGTGTTTCGCATCACTGGCGTGGCGCATTTGATGAGCATTTCTGGACTACACATCACCCTGTTTGCGCTGCTTGCCAGCGGTGTGCTGGGCTGGCTGTGGCGGCAAGGCACGCGCTGGGGCGCACGTTGGGGCATGCCGCTGTGCCTGTGGTGCCCTGCGCCGCTTGTGGCGCTGTGGGGCGGCGTGTTTTTGGCGGGCGCGTATGCGCTTTTTAGCGGCTGGGGCGTGCCCGCACAGCGCACAGTCTGCATGCTCGCTGCCGTGGCTTGGCTGCGCAGTGGCGGCAGGCATTGGCCTTGGCATGCGGTGCTGGCTGTGGCCGCTGCCGTGGTGCTGGCGCTTGACCCTTGGGCGCTGCTGCAAGCGGGTTTTTGGCTGAGTTTTGTGGCTGTAGCTGTGCTGTTTGCCACCAGCGGCGCACGGCAAGCGCCTGCTGGCAGCTTGTGGCAAAGCCTGCACCAAGGCACGGAGGGCTTTATCAGGCAGCAGCGCGTTGTATTTCTGGCTTTGTCACCCCTGTCTTTGCTGCTGTTTGGGCAAATTTCGCTCATTGGGCTGCTGGCCAATATGCTGGCTGTGCCACTGGTCACATTTGGCATTACGCCGCTGGCCATGCTGGGCGTGTTGCACCCTGCCTTGTGGCACGCTGCAGACTGGCTGCTGCAATGGCTGATGGTTGGCCTGCAATGGTTTGCAGCCCTGCCGCTGGCGCACTATCAGGCAGCCATAGCGCCGTGGTGGGCGGGCTTGGCTGGCATAGCTGGCGGGCTACTGCTGTGCCTGCGGCTGCCTTGGGGCTTGCGGCTGCAAGGCGCATTGTGGCTGCTGCCGCTGCTGCTGTGGCAGGCTCCACGCCCTGCGGCGGGGCAGTTTGATTTGCTCGCCGCAGACATTGGCCAAGGCAGCGCCATACTGGTGCGCACCCAGCGCCACAGCCTGCTGTTTGACACAGGCCCGCAATACAGCGCCAACAGCGATGCAGGCCAGCGCGTGCTGCTCCCCCTGCTAGCCGCGCTTGATGAGCGCCCCAACCACATCATCTTGAGCCACAGCGATACCGACCACATCGGCGGCGCAACCTCTGTAGCAAGCCAGCACCCGCAAGCGCGTTTGATAGGCGCAATTGCCAGCACGCACCCCTTGCACCAGCAGCACACCATCACGCCATGCCTGGCAGGGCAAAGCTGGCAGTGGGATGGCGTTGAATTCAGCTTCTTGCACCCGCTTGATGATGCCTACAACGGGCGCACCAAAACCAACAGCATGAGCTGCGTACTGCGCATCAGCAACGGCCAGCGCACCGCCCTGCTGCCAGGCGACATCCCCGCGCCGCAAGAACGCGCCATCATCGCCCGCCAAACCGCGCTCAACCAAAGCCTGCAAGCCGACGTGCTTTTGGTAGCCCACCACGGCAGCAAAAGCTCAAGCAGCCACGACTGGCTGCAAGCCGTGCAGCCACAATGGGCGCTGATACA
>JAGONG010000037.1:0-12845 GCA_017993135.1 Allobrachymonas sp. | reverse complement strand
TCGCCCGCCAAACCGCGCTCAACCAAAGCCTGCAAGCCGACGTGCTTTTGGTAGCCCACCACGGCAGCAAAAGCTCAAGCAGCCACGACTGGCTGCAAGCCGTGCAGCCACAATGGGCGCTGATACAGCAAGGCTACCGCAACCGCTACCAGCACCCGCACCCCACCGTGCTGCAACGGCTGGCGCACCACGGCAGCACCACTTTGCAAAGCGACCAATGCGGTGCTATCTGGTGGCACTCCAGCACCAACACCGCCCACTGCGAGCGCCACATGCACCGCCGCTACTGGCAGCATCAAGCGCAAGCCGCCAACTAATTGGCTCACAGACAAGCCCGCGTTTTCAGTTTTTAGGAAAACGCTGATTTATCCCGTCTATACAAAAGAAACAATCGCCCGCCATACCGCGCAAGCGGCAATCCACGGCTACTCTTCTTGTTGCAATGGATTCCTACCTGCGCAGGATTGACAACTTTCTGAGCTTGCTCTTATATAACGCGCAAATCAGCGCTTCCTTGGCTTGCGCATCAACGCAGAGCCTGCCCGCTGGCATCAACCAGCCGCAACTTGATGCGCTGCACCGCAAAACCCTGCTGCTGCAAATACCCTAAAAACAAAGGCAACAACTGCCGCAACTTGGCCGCTGCCGCATTGCTGCGCACCAAAATGCACCACTCGCCATCTACCAGCGCCCCATACGACAACTGCGAGCGCATCGGCGCAGGCACAAGCCGCGCAATACTCTTGGCACAAGCCTGCGAAAGCTGCGCTTGCTGCATAAGCTGCCCAAGCACGGGCGCTTCGCGTGCCGCCTGCTCTAGCGGTATCGCCTGATTGCGGCGTTGAATCTGTTGCATATTCAGTGACATATGAAACATTATCGGCTGCTCTTGAGGCAAAAGCCGCCAGCAAATGCAATATGCGGTGCCAGAGTGCCACACGGGCAGAGTAGAATGTGCCGTTATTCTGGTTACATTAAAAGCGCGGCATGCTGCACTTTGTCTGCTTATGCGGACTTGATTTGCCTGCCAGCGCCCTAAAATAGCCACAATTCTTTCTTTCCTCTTACAGGACATACCCCCGCCCCGGCGTTTTGGCAGCTCAACCCTGCGCCCAAACACTGGCAAGCGGGCATGATTTGCACGCATGGCCTCTTTGCTGACAAAAATTTTCGGTAGCCGCAACGAACGACTGCTTTCCAAATACCGTAAAACCGTCGCCCGCATCAACGCGATGGAAAAAGACTTCGAACAACTCGCCGACGCTGACTTTCCAGCGCGCACCGAAGCATTCCGCCAACGCCTGGCCAAAGGCGAAACGCTCGACAGCCTACTGCCCGAAGCCTTTGCGCTGGTACGCGAAGCCAGCCGCCGCCACATGAAAATGCGCCATTTCGATGTGCAGATGATAGGCGCACAAGCCCTGCACGAAGGCAAAATCGCCGAAATGCGCACTGGCGAAGGCAAAACGCTCACCGCCACACTGGCCGTATACCTCAACGCCCTGCCCGGCCAAGGCGTGCACGTCGTTACCGTAAACGATTACTTGGCCAGCCGCGACGCGCAATGGATGGGGCAGCTCTACAACTTTTTAGGGCTAACCGTAGGCATCAACCTGCCCAACATGGAGCGCCAGGAAAAACAAGCCGCCTACAACGCCGACATCACCTACGGCACCAACAACGAGTTCGGCTTCGACTACCTGCGCGACAACATGGTCTACGACAGCCGCGAACGCGTGCAGCGCCCGCTCAACTACGCCATTGTGGACGAGGTGGACTCCATCCTCATTGACGAAGCCCGCACCCCACTCATCATCAGCGGCCAGTCTGAAGACCAGACCGACCTGTACGAAGCCATGAACCGCGTAGCCCCCATGCTCACACGGCAAGAAGGCGAAGAAGACCCCATCACAGGCAAAGGCGTAACCAAACCAGGCGACTTCACCGTTGATGAAAAAGCGCATCAGGTGTACCTGACCGAGCAAGGCCACATCCACGCCGAGCAAATCCTCAACAAACTGGGCATCCTGCCCGAAGGCGCATCGCTTTACGACCCCGCCAACATCGCGCTCATGCACCACCTGTATGCGGCGCTACGTGCTTACAACCTGTACCACCGCGACCAGCACTATGTAGTGCAACAAGGCGAAAAAGGCATGGAAATCGTCATTGTGGACGAGTTCACTGGCCGCCTTATGGCTGGCAGACGCTGGAGCGATGGCCTGCACCAAGCCGTTGAAGCCAAAGAAGGCGTACCCATTCAGGCTGAAAACCTGACCATGGCAACCATCACCTTCCAGAACTACTTCCGCCTGTATAAAAAACTCTCGGGCATGACTGGCACGGCTGATACCGAAGCGTTTGAGTTTCAGGAAATCTACGCGCTCGAAACCGTTGTCATCCCGCCCAACCGCCCCAGCCGCCGCACCGACCAGCTCGACCGCGTCTACAAAACCACGCCCGAAAAATACAAAGCCGCTATTGAAGACATTCGTGAATGCCACGAACGCGGTCAGCCCGTGCTGGTAGGCACCACCTCTATCGAAAACTCAGAAATCATCTCCGAGCTTCTGCAAAAAGCCAACCTGCCGCATCAGGTGCTCAACGCCAAACAGCACGCCCGCGAAGCCGACATCATCGTGCAAGCTGGCCGCCCAGGCATGATTACCATTGCCACCAACATGGCAGGGCGCGGTACCGACATCATGCTCGGCGGCAACCTTGAAAAAATGGTTGCTTCCGTGCAAGCCGACGAAACCCTTGACGAAGCCGAAAAAGCCCAGCGCATCCAAAACATGCGCGATAACTGGAAGGCCGACCACGACAAAGTCTCCGAACTTGGCGGGCTGCGCATCATCGCTACCGAGCGCCACGAAAGCCGCCGTATTGACAACCAGCTCCGCGGCCGCTCGGGCCGTCAAGGCGACCCAGGCTCATCGCGCTTTTACCTGAGTCTGGACGACCAGCTCATGCGCATTTTCGCAGGCGACCGCGTGCGCGCCATCATGGATCGCCTGAAAATGCCCGAAGGCGAAGCCATTGAAGCAGGCATGGTCAGCCGCAGCATTGAAAGCGCCCAGCGTAAAGTTGAAGCGCGCAACTTCGACATCCGCAAACAACTGCTTGAGTTTGACAACGTAGCCAACGAGCAACGCAAGGTCATCTACCACCAGCGCAACGAAGTGCTGGAGTCTGTCGGTCTGCAAGAGCAGATTGACGGCATGCGCGAAAGCTGCTTTACCGATTTGGTGCATGCCTATGTGCCAGAGCAAAGCATGGAAGAGCAGTGGGACTTGCCCGCTCTGGAAAAAATACTTGCCCAAGACTGGGGCGTGCATGTTGATTTGCTTGCCGCCGTGCAAGCCTCTGACAGCATCACCGCCGAAGACATTCTTGATGCAGTCATCAAGCAAGCGCATGCCACCTTCCAGGCCAAACTCGATTTGGTAGACCAAGAGCAATTCCTCAACTTTGAGCGAGCCGTGCTGCTGCAAAGCATGGACACCCACTGGCGCGAGCATTTAAGCGCACTCGACTACCTGCGCCAAGGCATCCACCTGCGCAGCTACGCCCAGCGCCAGCCCAAAGAAGAGTACAAGCGCGAAGCGTTTGAGCTATTCGGGCAAATGCTCGATGCCATTAAAAACGACGTTACCCGCATTCTGATGAGCGTGCGCGTTGAGTCACCCGAGCAACTTCACGAAGCCGCCAACGAGCTAGAAGAAAAAGCCAGCGAAGGTTACGTCAATATCACCTACACCGCCCCCAACGAATCTGGCGATGCTGAACAAACCTTGGCACACACTGAAACCACAGAAGACTTGCCCGAAGAGGCCTTTTACGGCGTCGGCCGCAACGACCCCTGCCCCTGCGGCAGCGGCCAACGCTACAAGCATTGCCACGGCCAGCTCTCCTGATACATTCACAACAACTGGCCCCCACCTGCTTTAACCACACTTTGTCTGGAGAAAACAACCATGCCCGTCAACCTGCAAGCGCCACGAGCTGAAGATTTACTGGCCATTGATGGGGTGCGCATTGGCGTTGTTGAAGCAGGCGTACGCAAAGCCAACCGCAAAGACCTCACTGTATTTCTGCTTGATGCTGGCAGCAGCGTGGGTGGCGTTTTCACCCAAAACCGCTACTGCGCCGCACCCGTGCAGCTTTGCCGCCAGCACCTGTCTGCCAGCAAGCCAGAGATACGCGCGCTGGTCATCAACACGGGCATAGCCAACGCAGGCACTGGCGCTGTAGGGCTGCAAGCCGCACAGCAAACCTGTGATGCGCTCGCTGCCCAACTGGGCGTGCAAGCCGCACAAGTGCTGCCATTTTCAACGGGCGTAATTATGGAAAACCTGCCCGTTGAAAAAATCACTGCCGCCCTGCCCGCCGCCATTGCCAGCGCACAAGCCAACAACTGGGCGCAAGCTGCCGAAGGCATCATGACCACCGACACACTGCCCAAAGCATTCAGCGCCAAGGCAGAGGTTGAAGGCGAGACTATTCACATCACAGGCATCAGCAAAGGTGCAGGCATGATTCGCCCCAATATGGCGACCATGCTGGGCTTTGTAGCCACCAATGCCAACATCAGCCAAGCCGTGATGGGGCAACTGGTGCAAGAACTGGCCGAAGGCTCTTTCAACCGCATCAGCATTGATGGCGACACCTCTACCAACGATTCATTCATTGTTGTTGCCACCAACCAAGCCAAACACACCCCCATTACCGACCTGCAAAGCCCTGCTGGGCAAGCCGTCAAAGCCGCATTGCTTGATGTGGCGCGGCTCTTGGCACAAGCCATCGTGCGCGATGGCGAAGGTGCAACCAAATTCATCACTGTGCAGGTTGATGGCGGCAAAACCGCACAAGAATGCCGCCAAGCAGCCTACGCCATAGCGCATTCGCCCTTGGTGAAAACCGCATTTTTCGCCAGCGACCCCAATCTGGGGCGCATTTTGGCAGCGGTCGGCTACGCGGGCATTGCTGATTTGGATCAAAACAAAATCGAACTGTTTTTGGACGACGTACACGTCGTTACCCAAGGCGGACGCAACCCAGCCTACCGCGAGGAGCAAGGCCAGCGCGTGATGAAGCAAAGCGAAATCACCATCCGCGTTGATTTGGGGCGAGGCCAAGCCAGCGACACCGTTTGGACCTGCGATTTAAGTTACGACTACGTCAAAATCAACGCTGATTACCGTTCTTGAACGCTTGCACATGCTGCCCATGCAAAACTGTTTCGGCAAAGCCGTCTAAGGCAAATGTGGCTGGCTGGCATACTCGCTGCATTACCCTGTGCGCTTGCAAGATCTTTTCACAAAATAGCTTGTGCAGCACCAACAAGCCAAATGCCTTGCTGTAACGCCATACCGAAGCGCAGCAATGCTCCGCAGCCCTACTTGCATTGCGCGACAAGGCAAAAACCAGAGGCATCTGCAAAATACACGTTTGCCACAATGGTTTTTGTGCTGCAATCCCCAAAATACACAACACCATAAAACCACACCTCCCAACCATGACCCAAGACGAACTCAAAACCCTGGTAGGCCAAGCAGCCCTGCATTACGTTACCGCTGGCAGCATTGTGGGCGTTGGCACTGGCTCGACCGTAAATAAATTCATTGATGCATTGGCTGGCATCAAGGCGCAAATCAAAGGCGCAGTCAGCAGCTCCAATGCCTCTACCGCTCGCTTGCAGGAATTGGGCATTACCGTATTTGACGCGGCTGATGTGCCAGAGCTGGATGTATACATTGATGGCGCTGACGAAATTGACGGCCAAGGCTACATGATTAAAGGCGGGGGCGCAGCCCTTACCCGTGAAAAAATCGTGGCAGCCCAAAGCAAGCGCTTTATCTGTATTGCTGATGCCAGCAAGCGCGTAGACGTGCTGGGCGCGTTTCCCCTGCCAGTTGAAGTCATCCCTATGGCAGCAGCACGCATCATGCGCCAGTTTGCCGCTATGGGTGGGCAAGCCAGCCTGCGCCTGAAAGACGGCGCGCCACTGCTTACCGACAACGGCCAGCACATCATCGACGTGCGCGGCTTGCGCATTAGCAACCCACTGGCATTTGAGAGCACCGTTAGCCAGTGGCCTGGCGTAGTTACCGTAGGCGTATTTGCCCACCAAAAAGCCCACGTTTGCCTGCTGGGCACAGAGCAAGGCGTGCAAACGCTCACGTTCTAACGCGGCACACTTACGCACCACACCTTATTTTTGTCATGCTCCTCTACCCTGAATTTGACCCCGTCGCTATACGCATTGGCCCGCTGGCCGTGCATTGGTACGGGCTAACCTATCTGGCAGCTTTTGCCGCGTTTATGCTGCTAGGGCGGCTGCGGCTACGCCATCCGCCTTACGCGCAACTGGCTGCCGAAGGGCAATGGCGCACAAGCGATGTCGATGATATTTTGTTTACTGGCGTGCTGGGCGTAATTCTTGGCGGGCGGCTAGGCTACTGCCTTTTTTACAAACCCTCTTTTTATCTCGCGCAGCCTCTTGAAATTTTCAAAATCTGGCAAGGCGGCATGAGCTTTCACGGCGGCATGTTGGGCGTAATAGCCGCCATGCTGTGGTTTGCATGGTCGCGCAAACGCGCTCTGCTGCAAGTAACAGACTTTGTTGTGCCATGTGTGCCTGCTGGCCTGGCCTTTGGGCGCATAGGCAACTTTATCAATGGCGAGCTATGGGGGCGCATTGCTGATGCCTCTCTGCCTTGGGGCATGGTATTTCCCCAAAGCGGCAGCTTTGAGCCGCGCCACCCTTCACAAATCTACCAGGCATTGCTTGAAGGCCTGTTGCTCTTTATCGTGCTTTGGCTATACGCACGCAAACAGCGCAGCACAGGCAAGGTGTCGGCACTGTTTTTGCTGGGCTATGGCAGCTTGCGCTTTGCGGCTGAATACTTCCGCGAACCAGACAGCTTCTTGGGCACGCTGGGCTTGGGTTTAAGTATGGGGCAATGGCTGTGCCTGCCCATGATTGCTGGTGGCATTGCACTGTGGGGGTGGGCGCATCTTCAGCATTCGCGCAGTGCTGCGCTGTAGCCGCGCACCTGTAGCGGCGGCTATTGCCCGTAAGCCTTGCAGACGACAGAACGCACACAGCAAGGCACGCCGCGTACAAAACACACAAAAATGCCTTCTTGCATGATTGCCCTTGGGCATTTATGTGAATCGGGCTTTATATAGACTAGTTCACTGCAGCCGCTGCGTTATACGCTCTCGCACAACACAGCGCCAACACCAATCTATCTAAAGAGCAAGCGCTTTATGCCCAGCATCCAACTCTCAAGCCACAGCGTTGCAAACGCCCGCTACGCCACAGTTACCATCAAGCAGCCAGGCAAGTTCAACGCCATGTCGCGCAGCATGTGGCGCAGCCTCAAGCAAGTATTTCTCGAATTGCAGCAACAAACAACTGCTGCCAACCCCTTGCGCTGTGTTGTTTTGCAAGGTGCAGACGGGCACTTTTGCTCTGGGGGCGACATTGCAGAATACCCAGACTTTCGCTTCATCCCCGAGCAGCTACAAGCCTTTCATGAAGAAGATGTCTGGGGCGCACTAAACGCCATCTTGCAATGCGACTGCCCCATTGTTGCAGCCATTGCAGGCAACTGCATGGGAGGCGGGCTAGAAATAGCCGCTTGTTGCGACATACGCATTGCCACACAAGACAGCCGCTACGGCGCGCCCATTGCCAAACTGGGCTTTCCAATGGCGCCACGCGAAGCCGCGCTGCTGGCAAGTAAACTGGGCGACACCTGCACCCGCTCCATGCTGCTTGAAGCCGCCATCTACAGCGCCCCACACCTACACCAGCAAGGCTTTTTAACCCGTTTGGTAGCTAATGACACGCAACTGCACAACGAAACAGAGCAATCCATACACCGCATACTGCACCTAGCGCCTGCCAGCGCCCGCCTCAACAAGCAGCAACTGCGCCAACTGCCAGCACTTACCTGCAACCCAGACAACACCCACCAGCCCATCAACACTAACGTTGCCACCCCTACAGCCTGCGCCTACAGCTACGCCACAAGCCAAGAGCACCGCGAAGGCATTACCGCCTTTCTGGAAAAACGCCCGGCGCAGTTTTAATAAGCGCTGATTTATTCTTCAAGCACAAAAGAGTTCAGAAAGCCGTCATTCCCGCGCAGGCGGGAATCCACAGCTACGCCCCTTATGCGAGTAGATTCCCGCCTGCGCGGGAATGACGAGCCAAGGCGTTTTTGATACAAAACCAGAATAAATCAGCACTTCCTTAATTCGGCAAGGAATGATGCATAGCCAAAGTTGCACTGACAAAGCTGTAACAAAAAACTTACAGGCAAAAAAACAGTACGCCTGCCTGCCTTACATCAGCACACTATTGCGAATCAAGCCCACAGCCAGCCCCTCTATGGCAAACGGCTCGCCAGGCTGCACTACTATAGTGGGGTAATCGGGGTTTTCGGGGTGCAGCTCTATGTGCGAAGGCAGCCGCTGATAACGCTTAACGGTAACCTCATCGCCCAGCCGAGCCACCACAATCTGGCCGTTGTGCACGTCTTGCGTGGCTTGTACGGCCAGCAGGTCGCCATCGAGAATGCCTACATCGCGCATCGACATGCCGCGCACTTTGAGCAAATAGTCAGGCTTGCGGGCAAACAGGCTGGGGGCTACGCTGTAAGTGGTATCTATATGCTCTTGCGCCAATATGGGCGAGCCCGCGGCTACCCGCCCAATTAGCGGCAGGGTAAGTTGGGCAAATTCAGCAATGCTGGTTTGCAGCATGGTGGGCGCAGCAGGTGCTGCCTGCTTGAGGCGTATGCCCCGCGATGTGCTGCTTACCAGCTCAATTACGCCCTTGCGTGCGAGCGCCTGCAAGTGCTCTTCGGCAGCGTTGGCCGAGCGAAAACCCAGCTCTGCTGCAATTTCGGCGCGTGTGGGTGGTGCGCCTGTGGTGATAATAGCGCGTTGTACCAGCTCAAGTATTTGCTGCTGGCGGGCTGTTAGTTTGACTGTGTTTTGCATATCTACACTTTCATCACTGAGGCATGGAGTTATTTGTGTTCCTTAACTGGGCTAGTTAGCTGTGCATTTATCCAGCTATGCTGTATTTTTAACCAGCCTGTGATTTTTTGCAAGAGGAATTTTTAAAAATGGCAAAAATTGTGGTTTTAGCAACTGGCGGCACCATTGCAGGCAGTGCCGATGACGCTGCCGACGGCGTGAGCTACCGCGCGGCACAGTTGGGTGTTGATGCGCTGATGCAGTCTGTGCCCGGGCTTGTGGATTTACTTCAGGGCGATATGCTGCAAGCCGCCCAAGTCGCACAGATTGACAGCAAAGACATGGACTTTGCCGTGTGGCAGCAACTGGCCGCGCAGTGCGCCCAGCATTTGGCGCAGCCCGATGTGCGCGGCATAGTTATCACCCACGGCACCGATACGCTGGAAGAAACCGCCTTTTTCTTGCAACTGGCGCTGCACAGCGCCCCCAATGCCGCTTGCTGGCAGCACAAGCCCGTTGTACTGACTTGCGCCATGCGCCCCGCCACCGCCCGCTTGAGCGATGGCCCGCAAAATCTGGCCGATGCCGTTACTCTGGCACGCCAGCCGCAGGCCTGCGGCGTGCTGGCTGTGTGTGCTGGCCGCATCCATGCCGCAGACACGGTGCAAAAAATTCACCCCTACCGCCTTGATGCGTTTGGCAGCGGCGATGCAGGCGCGTTGGGCTATGTGGAAGAAGGCCAAGTGCGCTGGCTGCGCCCCTGCGCTGGCTGGCAAGCGCCTGAAAGCAGCACAAACAGCCCCACAATTGCAGCCACCCCATGCAGCGCCCTGTGGCAAGCCATTGCCCATACCGCCCCAGCCCAATGGCCGTGGGTAGAAGTGCTGCACAGCCATGCAGGCGCTACACCCCGCGCCCTGCTTACACTGGCAGATGCAGGCGTGCGTGGCATGGTGCTGGCTGGCACGGGCAACGCCACCTTGCACCATGCGCTGCTTGAGGCTCTGCCCACAATCACAGCGCGCGGCGTAGCCATGTTGCTATCTACCCGCAGCACCGCCAGCCAAGTAGTACGCCAGGCAAATGCATACAATCAAACCCCCGCTACCGAGCCCATCGCCTTGGCACGCTACGGGCAAACCGTGCTTTCGCCCGCCAAGGCGCGGGTGCAGTTGCTTTTGCAGCTATTGGCGCAAACTGCGCAGCTTTAGCCTTGTCACGCCTCAAACCACAGCAGCACCCTTAGCCCTTAGCTATTTCCCATTTCGCCGTTTATACTCCCATCTGAATCGCGCTGCTAATCTCTTTGCTACTTCTATTGCGCACCTGTTAAAAATATGTTTTCTTTCGACCTTCCCCGCCTCTTTGGTGTTGGGCTGCACATACTGGCAGCCATTTTCTTTGCCATACACGCCGTGCGCCGTGGGCGCGAGTTGTATTGGCTGCTTATTTTGTTCATGTTTCCCCTGTTCGGCAGTGTGGTTTACTTCTTTGCCATCTACCTGCCCGAGAGCAATATCCAGCGCAAAGCAGGCAAGGCTGGCACAGCCGTGCTCAACACGCTTGACCCCGGCAAAGCCCTGCGCGAAGCACAAAAAGCCTATGACCTAACGCCTACCGCCCAAAACCGCATGCAGCTAGCCAAATGCCTGCTTGCCGCCAACCAGCCCACGCAAGCAGCCGCGCACTACGAAGCCTGCTTGCAAGGCCCTTTCGCCAACGACCCCGAAATACGCCTGGGCGCAGCCCGCGCCCGTTTGGCTAGCGGACAAATGCAGGCGGCTCTTGACTTGCTGCAACACATCCGCAGCCATGCCCCGCAGTTTCAAAGCGAAGCAGTTACCCTGCTGCTGGCGCAAACCCACGCAGCACTAGCGCAACACGAGCAAGCACAAACTCTCTTTGCCGAAGCGGTGCAGCGTTTTGGCTCGTTTGAGGCGCATGCCGAATACGCTATTTGGGCAGCACAAAGCGGCAACACCGCCATTGCCCAAGCGCAGGCCAGCGAGCTGCAAGCCATTCAGCGGCATTGGGGCAACAACCAGCATGCCAAGCAGCTCAACAAAGCCCTGCTCAAGCGGCTGGATGCGGCCTTGGCTAAAGCGGACATCAAGGCGTAAGACTGCGCCAATAGCGCCTCAAAAATCCAGCAAGCAGTATTCATGCGCCCTACAAGGCATTTTCTTGCCACAAGGCGCATAAATACTGCTTGGCCGCTTTCAGGCATTTTTACTTCAACACTGCGCTATCTATTAAAAGCAAACCATCAGCCATTGCCGCCCTCTGCCGCGGGGTAGCTCACATCCAGCACCTCCAGCTCTTGCTCTCCCGCAGGCGTTTGCAGCACCACCACATCACCCACACGGCTGCGCAGCAAGGCGCGGCTCACAGGCGCGACCCAGCTTACTTGCCCCTGCAAATTGTCTACCTCATCAACCCCCAAAATAGTGATGGTGTGCGTGGCACCTTCATCATTGGCATACGTCACCGTTGCGCCGAAAAAAACCTGGTCGCTGCCGTGGTGCACGCTAGGGTCTGCCACCTCGGCGCACTCCAGCCTGCGTGTTAAAAAGCGGATGCGTCGGTCAATCTCGCGCAGGCGCTTTTTGCCGTACAGATAATCCCCGTTTTCTGAACGGTCGCCATTGCTGGCAGCCCAATGCACTATATCAACCACCTTGGGGCGCTCCTCATCAATCAACCCCATCAACTCTGCACGCAAACGGGCATAGCCCTGCGGCGTGATGTAGTTTTTGCCACCTGTGGCTATGGGCAGTGCATCGCTGCCGTCATCATCGTCATCAAAATCGGTTTCTTTGGTAAATGCTTTACTCATAGGGCGAATACAAAAAATGGGTGGTGGCTACAGTCTGCACACAGACAAGAATACCCCGCCAAGCGCACACGCGGGCTTACGAGCATACTTGCTGCTCAATATGTAAACATCGAATATGTAAACAGGCATGTTATAGCTTAAGATGAAACGCAAATATCGGCAACACCATTGCGCCTCACCAATACACATCACAGTAGAATGCAGCCCATGTCATATCTGGTTCTAGCCCGCAAATACCGTCCTAAAAACTTCTCCGAAATGGTGGGGCAAGAGCACGTGGTGCAGGCGCTTTCCAACGCGCTTACTACGCAGCGACTACACCACGCCTATCTGTTTACAGGTACACGCGGCGTAGGCAAAACCACCGTTTCGCGCATTCTCGCCAAATCACTCAACTGCACTGGAGCAGACGGGCAAGGCGGCATTACCGCTACGCCGTGTGGCGTGTGCCAAGCCTGCACCGAAATTGATGCAGGCCGCTTTATCGACTATACCGAGCTTGACGCAGCCAGCAACCGTGGCGTAGATGAGGTGCAAAGCCTGCTTGAGCAAGCCGTTTACAAGCCAGTGCAAGGGCGCTTTAAAGTCTTCATGATTGACGAAGTGCACATGCTCACCAACACGGCCTTTAATGCCATGCTCAAAACGCTGGAAGAGCCGCCCGAATACCTGAAATTTGTACTGGCCACCACCGACCCGCAAAAAGTACCCGTTACGGTACTGAGCCGCTGCCTGCAATTCAATCTGCGCCCCATCGTGCCAGAAACCATTTTTGCCCACTTGCAACACGTTTTGCAGGCTGAAAATATCGCTGCCGAGCCTGCCGCCCTGCACCTGCTCGCACGCGCCGCGCGCGGCTCCATGCGCGATGCCTTGTCGCTATCAGACCAAGCCATTGCCTACAGCGCAGGTTTAAGCCATGACGACAGCGCCAGCAACACCGTGCGCGAGCAAGCCGTGCGCAGCATGCTCGGCAGCGTTGATAGCAGCCACGTCTTTCGCCTGATTGAAG
>JAGONG010000070.1 GCA_017993135.1 Allobrachymonas sp. | reverse complement strand
ATGAACATCCTCTACCTCAACCACTACGCAGGCAGCCCGCAGCACGGCATGGAATACCGTCCCTACTATCTGGCGCGGGAATGGGTGCGTGGCGGGCACGCGGTGCGCATGGTGGCAGCGAGCTTTAGCCATGTACGCGCTACCCAGCCCGATATGGCGCACGCCTCAAGCCAAGCGACGGGCAAAACGGCAGGCAAGCCCGTCATCCAAAATATCGACGGCATTGATTACCACTGGTACGCTGCTCCCGCCTACAGCGGCAACGGGCTGGGGCGGGTAAAAAACATTGCGGCTTTTTTATGGCAAGTCTGGCGTGATGCGCCTGCCATAGCCGCGCAATTTGCGCCTGATGTAGTCATTGCCAGTAGCACTTACCCGATGGATATCTGGGTGGCACACCGCATTGCACAGCTTACGCGCAAACTGACAGGCAAGCCCTGCAAGCTGGTGTATGAAGTGCATGACTTGTGGCCACTCTCGCCCATCGAATTGGGCGGTATGTCGCCGCGCCACCCTTTTATCATGTTGTGTCAGGCTGGCGAAAACTATGCCTACAAGCACGCCGATGTGGTGGTAAGCATGCTGCCAAAGGTGGCCGAGCACATGCAAAGCCACGGGCTGGATTTGCGCAAGCTGCACATTGTGCCCAACGGCATCACGCTGGACGAATGGCAAGGCACGCCCGCGCCGCTACGCGCCGATATCGCCCAGCACATAGCGCAGCAACGCACAGCAGGCCGCGCAATTGTGGGCTATGCTGGCTCACACGGCACACCCAATGCGCTTGATGTGCTGCTGCAAGCTGCCACCCTGCTCAAAGAGCAGCCCTTTAGCTTTGTTTTGGTGGGCAGCGGCCACGAAAAAGCTGCTCTGCAAGCGCAAGCCGCACAACTGGGCTTGCAAGGCACAGTGGCTTTTTTCGACCCCATCCCCAAAGCACAAATTCCCGCTTTTCTGGCGCAGATTTGCATTGCCTATATCGGCTGGCAGCGCGTGCCCATTTACCGCTTTGGCATTGCGCCCAATAAACTGATGGACTACATGATGGCGCGTTGCGTGGTGCTGCACTCGGTAGAAGCTGGCAACGACCCCGTGCTTGAAGCAGGCTGCGGCCTGACCGTGCCGCCCGCCGACCCAAAGGCGATTGCCCAAGGTTTGTTACAGCTTGCCCAAATTGATACAGACACCCGCAAGCGCATGGGCGCACAGGGGCGACAATTTGTGCTGGACAATCACACCTACCCCGTGCTGGCAGCGCGGTTTTTGCAGGCTTGCCAGAGCGACTAGAAAATATCTAAAAAACACCTTGCCGCTTTTGGCTCTCACCCTGCATTGCCCCTGATTTTTTGCTAATAAAACACCATGACCGAACCCACCTTTATCCCCTTTGCCCGCCCCGATATTGGCGAAGAAGAAATTGCCGCCGTTGCCCACGCCATGCGTTCGGGCTGGGTTACCACGGGGCCCGAAACACGCGCTTTTGAAGAAGAGTTTGCAGCCTATCTGGGCAGCTCAAGCCAGCAACCTTTACAAGCCATTGCCGTCAATTCAGCCACGGCTGGCCTGCATCTGGCGCTTGAAGCCATTGGCATTGGTGCGGGTGACGAGGTAATTGCGCCCACGCTCACCTTCACTGCCACCACCGAAGTGGTGCGCTATCTGGGTGCAGACCCGGTGCTGGTTGATTGCGACCCCGTTACCTTGAACATTGACCCCGCAAAAATCGAAGCTGCCATCACGCCAAAAACCCGCGCCATCATGCCCGTGCATTACGGCGGGCTCGCCTGCGATATGGCGGCCATTTTTGCCATCGCCAAAAAGCACAATCTGCGCGTGATTGAAGATGCCGCCCACGCCTTGCCTACCACTTACCAAGGTACGCTGGTTGGGCAGTTGCCCAGCGATGTAACGGTGTTTAGCTTTTACGCCAACAAGACCATGACTACAGGCGAAGGCGGCATGGTCGTTACCCGCGACAGCGCTTTGGCTGCCCGCATGAAAGTCATGCGCCTGCACGGCATTAACCGCGACGCTTTTGACCGTTTCACCAGCAAAACGCCCGCTTGGTATTACGAAATTGTGGCGCCAGGCTTCAAATACAACTTAACCGACATGGCTGCCGCCTTAGGGCGCGTGCAGCTCAAGCGCCTGCCTGCCTTTTTACAGCGCCGCCAGCAGCTTGCAGCGCGTTACTTTGCCGCACTGCAACACCTGCCACTGATTTTGCCCGCCGATGCGCCCGCTGGCGACACGCACGCCTGGCACCTGTTTGTGCTGCGCCTGTCTGATGCCGCACGCATCACGCGCGATGAAGTCATCCAGCGCTTGAGCGACGCAGGCATTGCTACCAGCGTGCACTATGTGCCGCTGCACCGCCAACCCTACTGGCGCGACCGCTACCAGCTCACGCCCGAGATGTTTCCGCAGGCAGAAAAAGCCTACCAGCGCATGTTCAGCATCCCGCTGTTTACCGCCATGAGCGATGCCGAGCAAGAGCGCATCATTGCCGCGCTGCAAAGCCTTTTCGCCCCAACCCCACAAGCTGCCGCCTAAACCATGACGCAACCGCTGCTGGCTCAATCTCTGCTTGCCAAAAGGCTTTTCGATATAAGCGCCTCGGCTCTGGGGCTGCTGGTTTTGTCGCCCCTGCTCGCGCTGCTGGCATTGTGGGTGAAATGCGATTCGGCTGGCCCCGTTTTCTTTCGGCAAGAGCGCGTGGGCTTGCGCGGCAAGCCTTTTCGCATTTACAAGTTTCGCAGTATGCGTGTGGACAATGCAGGGCTGCAAATCACCGTGGGCGAAGACAGCCGCATCACGCGCTCGGGGCGCTTTATCCGCGCCTACAAGCTTGATGAATTGCCGCAACTGCTCAATGTGCTAACAGGCGACATGAGCATAGTCGGCCCGCGCCCCGAAGTGCCGCGCTATGTGGCGCTGTACCCCGCCGCTGTGCGCGAAGAAGTCTTGAGCGTGCGCCCAGGCGTAACCGACCTGGCATCCGTACAATACCGCAGCGAAAGCAGCCTGCTTGCCGCCAGCAGCGACCCCGAGCACACTTACATCCACACCGTTTTACCCGCCAAACTGGCGCTGTGCCAGCAATATGTACGCACCCGCAGCCTGTGGCTGGACATCAAAATCATCGCCATGACGCTGGGTGTGCTGCACAAGCCCTGAACCAGCTACAAAAACAAACCCTGCACCCAACCTATGCAATCGCGCATCTTCAACTCCCAAACCCTGCCCCGCCAGATACTTGCTATGGGCATGGACGTGCTGTGCGCCTGGCTTGCCCTGTGGCTGGCCATCTGCCTGCGGCTTGACTTGTGGGCGCTGCCCTATTCCGAGCAGAGCTTTACCTATCTGTTAGCGCCCTTGCTGGCGCTGCCCATCATGGTGAAGTGGGGCTTGTACCGCGCCATTTTCCGCTACACGGGCTTTAGCGCCATGCTTACTACCGTGCAAGCCATTGCGCTGTATGGCGTGCTGTTTGGCGCGTACGTTATTTTCGTGGGCAACCCCACCCATGTGCCGCGCAGCATTGCCGTATTGCAGCCGCTGTTGTTTTTGCTGCTCGTGGGCGGCAACCGCGCTTTTATCCGCGCCTTGTTTGCCTATGGCGAAAGCCACGGCACGCGCCAACAGGGGCGCTTGCTGATTTATGGCGCGGGCGATACGGGCATACAAACTGCCGCTGCCATTGCCAGCGCACGCCAATTCACCCTGATTGGCTTTATCGACAACGACCCGCGCAAAATCGGGCGCAGCATCAACGGGCTGGAAATATGGTCCGAGCGCAATCTGGCGCAAATCGTGCAAGACAGCGCCGTTACCGATATTTTGCTGGCCATACCCAGCATGGAGCGCAGCGAGCGCAACGCCATCATCCAAAGCCTGCGCGACTTGGCCGTGCATGTGCGCAGCGTGCCCAATATGGCTGCGCTAACCAGCGGCATGGCAGTGGTGCAGCAGTTTCAGGAGCTTGACGTTGAAGACTTGCTCGGGCGCGACCCCGTAGCCCCCGTGCCCGCCCTGATAGAGCGCAATATCCGCCAGCAAGTCGTCCTCGTCACAGGCGCGGGCGGCAGCATTGGCAGCGAGCTATGCCGCCAGATTGTGCAGCAAGCCCCCTTGTGTCTGCTGCTGCTTGAAAACAGCGAATTTGCCCTGTACCAAATCGATCAAGAACTACGCGCTTTAGCCGCCACCCAGCCCCAGCCACCCACCATCGTTGCCCTGCTGGGCGACGTGCGCGACCTGCACCGCATGCGCCAAATCGTGCGCACCTGGCAGCCCGCTACCATCTACCACGCAGCCGCCTACAAGCACGTCCCGATGGTTGAGCGCAACCCTGTGCAAGGCATCTCCAACAACGTATTTGGCACGCTCACCGTTGCCCGCACTGCGCTAGAGGCAGGTGTGCCGCACTGCATCCTCATCTCTACCGACAAAGCCGTACGCCCCACCAATATCATGGGTGCGAGCAAACGCTTGGCCGAGTTGTGCCTGCAAGCCTTGGCCACCCACCAGCCCAGTCAGCACCAACCCAATTGCTCCCAGCCCGACTTTGCCCTGCTTGATGCCAACGCCAGCCAAGTACCACCCACCCAAGCAGCACCAGCCACAACACCGCCCGCGCAAACAGCAGCGCAACAGCCGCGCACCTGCTTTTCCATGGTGCGCTTTGGCAACGTGCTGGGCTCATCAGGCTCGGTTGTGCCGCTTTTCAGGCAGCAAATCGCCCACGGCGGACCCATCACCCTCACCCACGCCGAAGTCACCCGCTACTTTATGACCATCCCCGAAGCTGCCCAGCTCGTGCTGCAAGCAGGCGCAATGGCGCAAGGCGGCGACGTGTTTGTGCTTGACATGGGCGAACCCGTAAAAATCAGCGAACTGGCTCGGCAAATGGTCATGCTCTCGGGCTTTACCGTGCGCGATGCCACCCACCCGCACGGCGACATTGCCCTGCACATCACGGGTCTGCGCCCAGGCGAAAAACTCTACGAAGAACTCCTCATTGGCGACAACCCCCAGCCCACCGAGCACCCCCGCATCATGCGCGCGCAAGAAGCCAGCATTGCGTGGGAGCAACTGCAAAGCCATCTGGTGCAACTGCAAGCCATGATGCAAGATAACAACATGCAAGGCATCACCAGCTTGCTGCAACAACTCGTCAGCGGCTTTCGCCCTGGCCCCGTAGTAGATAATGTGGCGCTGGAGCAAAGCCAACACAGCAGCGCACCACAGGCAAACAGCCTTTAACCCGCTACCCCACCACCACGCTGCCAGCGGCTTGCCGCCAGAGCGCCACAAAAACATCCTTTCACACTTGCGGCACATGCGGCACTTGCAAAAAGCCTTGCCGCCACCACCATAAACAACTCACTCCATCACAACCACACACACTACAAGCAAAAGGCTGTCCATGAAGCGTATCTTTCTCTTTATCCTCACCAACCTGGCCGTTGTCATGGTGCTTGGCGTTGTTGCCTCCTTGCTCGGCGCAAACCGCTACCTCACCGCCCAAGGGCTCAATCTGGCTAGCTTGCTGGTCTTTGCCTTCATCTTCGGCTTTGGTGGCGCCATCATCTCGCTGCTCATTAGCAAACCCGTTGCTAAATGGAGCATGAGCCTGCGCAGCATCAGCGCCCAGCAAAACACTGCCGAAGAAGCCTGGATTGTGCAAACCGTTACCCGCTTGGCTGCCCAAGCCAATATCGGCATGCCCGAAGTTGCCATCTACGACGGCGAGCCCAACGCCTTTGCCACAGGCGCATTCAAAAACTCCGCCCTCGTAGCCGTATCCACCGGCCTCATGCAAAGCATGACGCGCGAAGAAGTCGAAGCCGTGCTTGGCCACGAAGTCAGCCACATCGCCAATGGCGACATGGTCACGCTCACGCTGCTGCAAGGCGTAATCAACACCTTTGTCATCTTCCTGAGCCGCGTCATCGGCTACGCAGTAGACAAAATGCTCAACGGCGACAACGAGCGCCGCAGCTCGGGCGCGGGCTTCTATATGACCTACATGGTGCTTGAAATGCTGCTGGGCTTTTTGGGCAGCATGATTGTGGCTTGGTACAGCCGCCAGCGCGAATACCGTGCTGATGCAGGCGCAGGCAAGCTACTCGGGCAGCGCCAAACCATGATTCGCGCCCTGCAACGCTTGGGCGGCCTCACCCCGGGCGCACTGCCCAGCAACATGCAAGCCATGGGCATTGCTGGGTCTTTTGGCAAACTCTTTGCCACCCACCCGCCCATCGAAAAGCGCATCGAGCGCCTGCAACAAGCGCAAGAATAAGCACCTGCCGCAACTGCGGCACGCGCCCAAACCAAGCGATTGTGTAACACCCTTTATACCCATCATGCCGCCACCCGTCTTGCACAGTGGCGGCATTGCTTTTTCACCCATCTGCCACCATGCCACAGCAGCGCACCTACACCCTAAGCGACTTTGACTTTCACCTGCCCGAAACACTCATCGCCCAGCACCCCGCACCCGAGCGCACTGGCTCGCGCCTGCTCGATGGCACGGGCAGCACCCCCGTAGACCGCAGCTTTACAGACCTGCCCCAACTGCTGCGTACAGGCGACCTGCTCATCTTTAACGACACCCAAGTCATCAAAGCGCGTTTATTCGGCAACAAACCCAGCGGCGGGCGGCTTGAGCTACTGGTAGAGCGCGTACTGCACGAGCCCGATACCCCCAACACCGTAGCCGCCCACATGAAAGTCAGCAAAAAACCCGCCATCGGCACCGTGCTGCAGATGGACGGCGGCTTCACCGCTACCCTGCTCGGGCGCTGGCCACAGGCTAACGGCCCGCTGT
>JAGONG010000069.1 GCA_017993135.1 Allobrachymonas sp. | reverse complement strand
GAGAAAGAAGCGATAGTTGGGCCAATAATCAGCGACAGACCCCAGCCAGTGTACACAATGCCGTAGTTACCACCGTAAGACTTCAGACCATAGTAGTCAGCCACGATAGAAGGTGTTGTAGACATCATGGTACCGTAAGCCACGCAGGTAATGATCACGCCCATCACAATCAGAGTAGGTGTTGTGTAGAAGTGGAACATAGCCATGTTGGTAGCTTGAATGGCGTGGATGAGGTAGTAAGTAGGTTTACGACCGATTTTGTCAGACAGGATACCACCGAGTGAACGGCCTGTAGCGTTAGACATGGAAGCAACCAGAACCATGATGCTCAACAGTTTGGAAGCTGTTTCCCAGTGTGGACCGGCTTCGCCACCAGACTGCACACGCATAATGTCGGAAGCGTTACTGATAACCAGCGCACCAGCAGAGCAGTACAGGGCATATACCCAGAACAGCGCCCATGCTTGCCATGTTTTGGCAACAGTACCCATGCCAACAGAAGCAGTTTTCTTCTGGTTTTCTTTCAGGGGCTTGTCGCTTGGGGGAGGTGTGCCAGGCAGTTCATAGCCAGGAGCAGGATAGCCTTCTGGTGGGTTCACCACGTTGATGGCAGCGATTGTACCCAGTGTCAGAATCAGGCCACCCAGAATTTGCAGCGTAAGCTCAAAAGGAAGGTTCATGGTCTTCAGGAAGAAGATTTCCAGCGGACCCAGCCACATAGCGCCCAGACCGAAGCCGGCAACTACCAGACCGTTAACCATACCTTTTTTGGAGGGGTGGAACCATTTCATCGCAGCAGCACGGGGGCAGGCATATACGAAGCCAATGCCGCTACCAACCAGCAGCGAGAAGATGACGATAAACATCATGGGCTGATGGGTAAAGAAGCTGCACAGGAATGTGCCGCCGCCAACCATCAAGATACCAGCGAAAATCACTTTTGTTGGGCCAATTTTGTCTTGCAAGGGGCCGGCAACAATAACGATAAGTGCTGAAATAAAACCGCCAATGGCGTAGGGCAAGCTGAGCTGAGTGATTTCCCACTCTTTGTAGAGCCTGTCGGCTGCATCAACTGCCTTCATAACACCCTGTGCATAGTTGACAGAGCGATACTCAAGAATGTCCTTCAGGTTGGACCATGTATACAGGATACCAATACTGAGGTTAGAAAGAATACCAAAAATAAGAACCCGCCAGGCTTTGCTGTGCAAAGCTTTTGGATCTGACGTCGCCGTTAAATTCGCCATCGTAATTCCTCGATTTCTGCGTTAGTGCGAATGACCGCCGACTCCCGATATATGTGCTCGAATCGTTTTTTTAGAAAAGCTGCGTATGTCTTTCTGGTAATGAGATTTTTCATGGCTACACCAGGAGCACCGGCACAGCGAACCATGAAACGCCTCTACTTAGAGGGTTCCCCCTCCCTTTGGACGACGCAACAGAGAGTAATTTTATACGGGAAAACGGCAATAGTGAAGCGCAGGTTACAATTTTGTAGCCAGCCAGAGGGGTTTACTTACGGTGTAAAACGGCGCGTTGCATTTGTGTTGGCACTATGTTGCCTCTTTTTATGCTTGCCTGGCTGCGCGCTTTCAGGCACTATGCCGCATTTCCTTTCTCTATTTTTCACTTTCCACAACTCTGGCAGATGTACCTATGGCGAAAATCTTTTGCGTTGCCAATCAAAAAGGCGGTGTTGGCAAAACCACTACGAGCGTCAATCTGGCCGCTGGGCTAGCTGCCGTAGGGCAGCGGGTGTTGCTGGTTGATTTGGATCCGCAGGGCAATGCCACCATGGGCTCAAACGTAGACAAGCGCAGTCTGGCCCATAGCGTGTATGGCGTGCTGATTGAGGCAGTAACGGTTGCTCAAGCGCGGGTGCGTGCCGAGAAGTGCGGCTATGACGTGCTGGGCGCAAACCGCGAGTTGGCTGGTGCCGAGGTGGAGCTGGTTGATGTAGACAGGCGCGAGAAGCGGCTCAAAGCGGCGCTGGCTGCGGTGGATAGCGAGTACGATTTTGTGCTGATTGACTGCCCGCCTGCTTTGTCGCTGCTTACGCTCAATGGCTTGTGCGCTGCCCACGGTGTGATTGTGCCGATGCAGTGCGAGTATTTTGCGCTGGAGGGTTTGACTGATTTGGTCAATACCATCAAGCAAGTGCATGCCAACCTGAATCCGCAACTCAAGGTGATTGGTTTGCTGCGGGTGATGTTTGACCCGCGCATTACCTTGCAGCAGCAGGTAAGCGAGCAGCTAAAAGAGCATTTTGGCGATAAGGTTTTCAATACCGTTATTCCGCGCAATGTGCGGCTGGCCGAAGCGCCCAGTTATGCGCTGCCTGGCGTGGTGTTTGACCCCTCTGCGCGTGGAAGCGTGGCTTTTGTTGCGTTTGCGCAAGAGATGGTGGAACGCGCGAAGAAGTTTTAATGCTGCCTTAAAAGGCGCGCGCAGGGCTTACAACAACCCGCCCCTTTTTGTGCTGCATTTGCCGCATGCGCTTTGCGGGTGCGCTTGTCTGGCATGGCTCGCTTCTTCTTTCCTGCTTCATCTTTCCCCTTGCATCTTGCCCGCTGAAACCTGCTCAGCTCGGGCTTGCCGCTGTGCTTTGCCAACTGCCGCAACTGCTGTGCCTGCCTTCGCTTTGCGGCTTTGTTGCGCTGCTTTGTTGCACGGTTTCGTTGCGCTGCCGTAGTGCGCCACTTTGGAAAAAAACGTTTTATTTCTTATTAATCGTTAATTGATTGTGATACATTCACAAGAGCAATTGGCGCTTGCGTCTTACTGGTTTGCTGGCTTGCCAATGCCACAACATTTACGTCGATTACATCGATTCAAGGAACTGAAATGAGCGAAATTGCAGCGCAGAAGGTCAACAGCTATTGGAACTCGCCACTTTGCTTGGCTGAATATGACAAGAACCATGCCGAGTGCATTGGCGCAGAGCGCGATGATGCGGTCTGGCGCGAAGAATTTAAACGCTATCTACCGCCCGCGCCTGCTGCTGTGGCTGATATTGGTTGCGGCACGGGCTTTGCCAGTTTGTTATTAGCCGAGTTGGGCTATACCGTTACAGGGCTGGATCAGGCTGAAACCATGCTTGCCAGCGCACGCGAAAAAGCCGCGCAGCGCAAGGCCGATATACGCTTTGTACAGGGCGATGCCATGCACCCGCTGCTGCCTGCTGGCAGTTTTGATGTGGTGCTTTCGCGCTGGGTGTATTGGACGCTGCCCGACCCTGAAGCCGCTGCCCGCAACGCTTTGAATTTACTGCGCCCAGGCGGCATGCTCGCCGTGTTTGACGGGCAATGGTTCAAAGGCAAAAGCCACACAAAAGACGATGCCGCCAAACACACCCCTGCTAACGAGCGCGACAAATTGTGGGCAGACGCATACACCGATGAGCTGCAATCGCAATTGCCGCTGATGCGCGAAAACCCGCCCGAAAAAGTGGCAGCCATGCTCGAGCGTGCTGGCTATGTCAATGTGACGTTTGAGCTTATGGGCCACGCCAACGCCATTTACCACCAATACAAAGGCGCAGAGCGCCACGCCCAAGACTGCCTGTACGTGGTGCGCGGCTATGCGCCCGAGCGCAGTGCCTGCAACAAATAAGGAGAGCACATGACGGCAACCACCACCAACTGGAACGCCTTGCTCGCATCGTGGGACAAGCAGCAAACCGCCTACATCGAGTTTCGCGAAGAGCGTTTTTCTTTGATGATTCAAGCGCTGGCAGACCATCTCGGCGAGCGCTTTACCTTTGTAGACTTGGGCTGCGGCCCGGGCTCGCTTACGCAGCGCATACTGGACGCCTTCCCGCAAGCCACAGCCATTGCCGTAGATACCGACCCCGTGCTGCTCACCATGGCGCGGCATTTTTTGGCGCGTTTTGGCGCACGGGCAAACGTTGTAGATGCCGATATGCGCGCGCCCGACTGGACTGCCCGCTTGCCCGTGCAGCAAATTGATGCAGCCGTATCTACCACTGCCATGCACTGGCTCATGCCCGAGCAGCTCATCAAGGCCTACAGCGACATTGTTGCCCTGATGCCCGCAGGCGGCATGGTTTTAAATGGCGACCATTTCGCGTTTGAGCGCACCGCGCCTTGCGCCCACCAGTTAAGCCTTGCCGACAGAAGCCGTGCGCAAAAACGCCTGCTGGCGCAGCCCGATGTGCTCAACTGGGAAAGCTGGTGGCAAGCCATGGAGCGCGAGCCCGCGCTGCAAGCCGCCTTTGCCGAACGCGCCAGCAAACAAGCGCAGGCCGATGCGATTTACGGCGAGCGCCACACATCCACACTGAGCAACTTATCGCTGCACGAGCTGGCGTTGCGCCATGCGGGGTGCAGCGAAGTAGCCACCATTTGGCAGCGGTTTGAAAACCGCATTTTGATGGGCATTAAAGGCGGATTGCTGCCTGCCGCCGAATAAATCGCCGTGCTTGCCAAGTTAGGCGCAGAGCGAAAGAGATACAGAAGAAACCTGTAACAGCAATATTTTTAACCCATGCCGCAAGGCATATTTAACATCGTTGAAGAAAGAGCATCTATGACTCACACATCGCATTCCTCATGCCCACTGCCACGCGGCCTATTGGCCATGCTGCTCTCTGCCACAGTAGCACTGGCTGCCTGCGGCGACAAATCGGCACCGTCTGCTGCCAGCTCTGGCGCTTCTGCGGCGGCTGCAACGCAAAGCAGCGACAATGTGCTGCGCTATGCCATGTCGTTTAAAGAAAAAGGCAGTATGGCCATTGAAAGCGACGCGGCTTTGCGGCTAAAAACCGCTGGCGCAAACGAAACACTGGTCAATGTCACTGCTGATGGGCAAGTGCTGCCATCGCTGGCTACCGAGTGGAAGCGCACTGGCGCTACAACGTGGGAATTTACCCTGCGCCCTGATGTGAAGTTTCACGACGGCAGCACGCTTGATGCCGAAGCGGTGGTGACATCGCTGGGCTACATCATGGGCACAGCCACGCCGCCACGCGCACTCAAAGGCACGGGGCTCACAGCCAAAGCCATTGATGCCCATACCGTGCAAATCAGCACCGAGCAGCCCGACCCCGTTTTGCCATTGCGACTGGGCTCACCCAGCAGCGCCATCTTGGCCAAAGGCGCATATGCCAGCAACCCCATGACTTCTATCGGCTTTGGTAGCGGCCCATTCAAAATCACCAAGTACGAGCCAGGCGTGAGCCTGACGCTGGTACGCTTTGACGAGTACTGGGGCGGCAAAGCCGCGCTCAACGGGGTAGAAGTGCTCACCATCATGGACCACACTGCGCGCTACAACGCACTCAAAGCAGGCGAAGTGCAAATTGCCGACTCGGTGCTGCCAGGCAAGATTTTGGAATTTAAAAAAGACAGCGCCTACAAGGTGGAAGGCATAGCCTTGCCACGCTCCACTACGCTGTATACCAACTTTAGCAAGCCCGTTTTGGCCAATCTGAAGATTCGCCAAGCCATTGACATGCTCATAGACCGCCAAGCCATTGTTGCCACCGTGCTCGAAGGCACTGGCACGCCAGCGGCTGGTTATTTTGGCGACGCTGTGCCTTGGGCTCCCAAAGCCGCTGAAAGACCTGCAGATTATCTGGAGCAAGCCAAAAAGCTGATTGCCGACTCAGGCATCAAGCCCGAGGGTTTGAAGCTCAACTTGATGACCTACACAGGCCGCCCCGAGCTGGCTGAAGCTGCCAACGTCATCAAGGCCAATCTGGAGCAAGCAGGCTTTACCATTACGCTTGATGTGGTGGAATACACCACCGTGCTTGAGCCCAAGGCACTGGCCAAAGAGCATGATTTGATTTTGATGTCGCGCAGCTATTACTTCGACATGCCCGATGCGGCTGGCTATCTGCAAAGTGACTTTGGCTGCAAAGGCTCAAACAACTTCAACGTCTTCTGTGACAAGGCTTTTGATGCACTGCTGCAAGGCACTGCCACAGCAGAAAAGCCGCAAGAGCGTACAGCCATCTTTGCCAAAGCGGCACAGTATTTGATTGACAACAAAGTGGGCTTGCCGATTTACCATGATGCTTCGCGCCGCGTGCTTTCAAGCCGCGTGCAAAATGCCATGCTTGATCCGCTCGACCAGACTTTGCTGACCAACAAAACCACGCTGGGCAAATAAAGTCTGCCTCTTTCGCAAGAGGCAAGCTACAAGGCGCTACTGGCATGTTTGCAGTACTTATGAGGCGGCTTGCAGCAGTACCACTGGTGCTGCTGCTTGCTTCGCTGTTTGTTTTTTCACTGCCCACGCTCACCGGGGTGGATTTGGCGCGCGCAACGCTGCGCGCACGCATTGCCGAGTCGGAGCCCGACCCGCAAACGCTGCAAAACATCCGCAAGGAGCTCGCGCTAGACCAGCCCTTTGCGGCGCAGTACGGCGCTTTTCTCAAACAGTTGGCAGTGGGCGACTTTGGCTACTCGTACAGCAGCCGCCAGCCCGTGGGGCCCACTGTTTTCAAGGCGCTTTCTATTTCGGCAAGCATTGCGGCGCTCTCCATGGGCATTGCCGTGTTGTGCGCTGTGCCGCTGGGGCTGCTGGCCGCTGCCCGCCGTGGCTCGCTGTTTGACCGCATTTTGACCATGCTCAACCGCACGATGATTGCCATTCCCATTCATGTTATGGCACCCATCATCATCATGGTGGTTTCTGTGCAACTGCGCTGGTTGCCCACAGGTGGCTGGACCTCGCCCAAGCACATGATTTTGCCTGTTGTTTCTATGGCGCTGGTGCCTTTGGGGCTGCTTACGCAAATGGTGCGCAGCGAAACCATTGACGCGCTTGAGCAGCAATTTATCCGCACCGCCCGCGCCAAAGGGCTACCCGCATGGCGCGTGCTATGGCATGCAGGGCGCGTTTCGCTTACAGGCACTTTGGCCGTGGGCAGCACGTTTTTAGCTGGCCTGATTGGTGGCAGCGTGGTAACGGAAGTTATCTTTACCATTCCTGGTATGGGCGGGCTGCTGTATGACGCTGTCAATCATC
>JAGONG010000036.1 GCA_017993135.1 Allobrachymonas sp. | reverse complement strand
AGCTCCCCGCAAATTGATACGCCAGAGCGGGGTTTTTCTTTCAGGCACGACGGCCCGCTCGATATGCGCATGGATACCACGCGCGGCGTGAGCGTGGCCGACTGGCTGGCGACGGCGAAAACTGAACACATTGCGGAGGTGATACGTGACTATGGCGAAGAACGGTTTGCTACACAAATTGCAAAGGCGATTGATGCTCGCCGACAAGAGCGGGGCGCTATTACAAGCACAGCCGAACTGGCCAGCATCGTGGCTGGTGCGGTCAAAACCCGCGAGCCGGGTAAGGACCCTGCAACGCGGACATTTCAGGCTTTTAGGATTTACATCAACGCCGAGCTTGAGGAGTTGCGGCAGGCGCTAGAGTCGGCGCTCACCGTGCTCAAACCCGAAGGGCGCTTGGCGGTGATTACTTTCCATTCGCTGGAAGACCGCATAGTCAAGCAATTCATGGTGCAGCATTCGCGCGAAGTTTTCGATAGGCGTTTGCCTGCCGCTTTTGCGCAAGCGCCTGTGCCTATGCCGCTGCGCGATGTGGTGCGCTTGCGCCCCAGCAGCGATGAGGTGCAGCAAAACCCGCGTGCGCGTAGCGCCATTTTGCGCGTGGCAGTCCGTAACATGCCACGCAGTGAGGTACGGGTATGACGCGCATCAGTCTTTTGCTACTTGGTGCAGTGCTGGCAAGCGCCTTTTATTTGGTGCGCTTGCAGTACCAGTCGCGTACTTTGTATACCGCTACCGATAGGGCGCAGGCGGCAACGCGCAGGCTGGAGACGGAGCGCGAAACACTCAAGGTGCAAAAGAGGGCGCAAGCGGCTGCTTTGCGGGTGGAGAGTATGGCGCGCACCAAGTTGGAAATGCGCGAGGCAACACCTGCCATTACGCAGTATGTGTCTATTCGTGGCAATGTTGTGCAAGAGGGCGCTGCACCCGCACCTGTGCCTGCATCGGTGGAGAAAAAGCCATGATGCAGTGGTTGCGTTCAGAAAAGCGCAAGCAAAGTCGGCAAGACAAGGCTTTGCAAAAAAGCCTGCGCGGAGTTACCAGCGTCAAGGGGGTGAAAAACATCTCTTTAGGCGTTAATCCGTTGCTTGCCAGTCATACGCCCGTGTGGCGCAGCCAGTTGATGCTGGCTTGCTTGGCGCTGGGCTTTTTGGGGCTTGCGGCGCGTGCAGCTTATGTGCAGATTATTGGTAACGACTTTTTTATCCGCCAAGGCGAAGTGCGCTTTGTTCGCACGCTTGAGCTGCCCGCCAATCGGGGGCGTATTCTTGATCGCAATGGCCTGATTTTGGCTTCCAGTGTTCCGGCGCAGGCGATTTGGGCTTTTCCTGAAGAGGTTGCGCAGCAGGCCGACCACGACAAGATTGTGAAAATGGCGCAGTTGCTGGAGATGCCGCTTAAAGAGGTGAAAAGCAGGCTGTCTAAAGACGAGAAAAACTTCGTCTATATCAAGCGCCAGGTGGATGAAGATACGTCTAAAAAAATTGCAGCTTTGGGCATAAAGGGCATTTATCAGCGCAAGGAGTATTTGCGCCAATACCCAGAAGGCAGTGCCGTAGCGCACATTGTTGGCTTTACTGACGTGGAAGATAAGGGCCAAGAAGGCATGGAGCGCACTTTTAATGCGCAACTGGCAGGCCGCACAGGCTCGCGGCGCGTTATTCGCGATAGGCTCGGGCGCGTGGTTGAAAGCATAGGCGATGAAGTGCCACCCATGGACGGTAAAGACATCCACCTGACTATCGACAGCAAAGTGCAGTATTTTGCCTGGCAAAAGCTGCGCGATGCGGTAGAGGCGCAAAACGCCAAGGGCGGCAGCGTAGTGGTGCTTGATGTGCAAACGGGCGAAGTTTTGGCGCTGGCCAACTACCCCAGCTACGACCCTGCCAAACGCAAAAACTTAAGCGGCGAGCAGCTTCGCAATCGCGCCTTAACCGATATTTACGAGCCAGGCTCTACCATCAAGCCCTTAACAGTGGCATTGGCGCTTGAGCAAAAGAAAGTAACGCCCAATACGCAAATCATCACTGCGCCAGGCAAGATGACCATCAATGGCGCCACCATTGGCGATGTGCATAACTATGGCGTCTTAACAGTAGGTGGCGTTATCCAAAAGTCGAGCAACGTGGGCGTGGTGAAAATTGCCCAGCGCCTGTCTGCGCGTGATATGTGGGAGAGCTTTCACAGCGTTGGCCTGGGGCAAAAGCCCGATTTGCCGTTCCCAGGCATGGCCAGCGGGCGCTTGCGGCCCTGGAAAAGCTGGCGCCCTATCGAGCATGCCACTATGTCGTATGGTTATGGGCTATCGACCAGCTTGTTCCAGCTCACGCGCATGTACTCGGTTTTTGCACGCGATGGCATCTTGATGCCCGTTACGCTGGTGCGTGAAGGGCAGGCCGATAAAACAGGAAAAATACAGCCCCTTGCCGCGCAGCAAGGCACGCGCATTTTCAGCAGCACAGTAGCCAAAGACGTGCTCCATATGCTGCACAACGTAACCTTGCCAGGCGGCACGGCGCAGCAGGCACAAACTACGGGCTATTCGGTAGGCGGCAAAACAGGCACAGCACGCAAGCAGGTAGGTAAAAGCTATGCAGGCGGCAAATACAGAGCCTCGTTTGTAGGCATTGCGCCGATTGAAGCGCCACGCGTAGTCATTGGCGTGATGATTGATGAGCCGCAGGGCAGCATTTATGGCGGCACAGTGGCAGCACCCGTATTTAGCGATGTAACGCAACAAACCCTGCGTTTGCTGGGCGTTTCGCCTGATATGTCGGTGCAGCCAGGCATTGTTGTTGATGCCGCACAGGAGTCACTATGACGCAGCCATACGCTTTACCGCTTTTACCTAACGTACAAGCTGCTGCCGATTGGTTGCGCCAGCACGCCACAGCGCTGCAAACGGACAGCCGCCAGTTGCAAGCAGGGCAAGCCTTTATTGCATGGCCAGGCGCCGCGCACGATGCCCGCGTGCATGTGGAAGCCGCGTTGCAGCGTGGCGCAACAGCCTGTCTGGCAGAGGCTGATGGAGCCAGTGCATTTGCCTTTGCCCAGCCGCAGGCAACCGCGAGCAATGCAGGCAAAGTGGCTCTGTACCAAGGCTTGCGCGAAGCTACAGCACTGATTGCAGCCGAGTTTTACCGCCATCCATCGCAAGCAATGGACGTGATTGCCGTAACAGGTACCAATGGCAAAACCAGCACAGCTTGGTGGTTGGCACAGGTGCTGGCACGCCAACATGCTGCTGGCGCAGGCATGGTCGGCACGCTGGGAGTAGGGCGCTTTGCGGGGCAAGATGCAGCCATCACCGCCACAGGCCTCACCACGCCCGACCCCGTAGCACTGCAACACCACCTGCACACATTGCTCGCGCAAGGCGTGCGCACCTGCGTGATGGAGGCTTCTTCCATCGGCATTGAAGAGCACAGGCTAGACGGCACGCGCATAGGCATGGCGCTGTTTACCAATTTCACGCAAGACCATTTGGACTACCACAGCAGCATGGCCGCCTACTGGCAAGCCAAACGCAAACTGTTTGACTGGCAAGGGCTGCGTGCTGCCATCATCAATTGCGACGATGCCCACGGCAGGCAATTGGCGCAAGAGTTGCACCAACAGCAACAACACAACAATCTGGACATCTGGACGCTTACTTGCCAGCCAGAGCAAAACCACAGCGCCCGTTTGCAAGCCAGCAACATCCGCTACGGCCAAGATGGGCTGATTTTTGACCTGCGCGAGCAAAGCGCACAAAGCGCACCAAGCGGGCAAGGCAGGCAAGAGGCGCAAGACGCACAAACCATCACCGTACACAGCGCCCTGATTGGACACTACAACGTAGCCAACCTGCTAGGCGTGCTCGCCTGCTTGCGTGCGCGAGGCACACCTTTGGCGCAAGCCGTGGCTCTGTGCGATGGCTTGCAGCCCGTGCCTGGTCGCATGGAATGTATAAACCAAGCTGGGCAGCCGCTGGTAGCAGTGGACTATGCCCACACCCCTGACGCAGTAGCCAAAGCCCTGCAAGCCTTGCGCCCGCTGGCCGAGCAGCGCGGCGGGCGGCTGTGGTGCGTATTTGGCTGCGGCGGCAACCGCGACCCGCTCAAGCGCCCGCTTATGGCGCAGGCAGCCGAAAGCGGCGCAGACTGCATCGTACTCACCAGCGACAACCCGCGCAACGAAGCGCCACAAACCATCATGGCGCAAATCGCGGCAGGCTTTAGCGCAGGCGCAAACGTACACAGCGAGCCAGACCGCAGCCGCGCCATTGGCTACGCCATAGCGCAAGCCGCAGCAGCAGACATTGTGCTGGTAGCAGGCAAAGGCCACGAAGACTACCAGGAAATATGCGGCGTGCGCCACCCGTTTAGCGACCAGCAGCACGTGCGCCTTGCCCTGCAAGCACGCACAGATGGCGCTGGCTGCACCGCCAAGAAAGAGCCACAACCATGAACCAGCAGCCCATGAGCACCTTGGCACAACTGGCAGAGTTGCTGCTACAAAACACGCAAGCCACTTTGGTTGGCGATGGCGCACTAGCGATTAACCGCGTGCATACCGACACCCGCACCCTGCAAGCAGGCGACTTGTTTGTAGCCTTGCGTGGCGAGCGCTTTGATGCCAACAACTTTTTAGAGCAAGCCCGCGCCGCAGGAGCTGCTGCCGCGCTATGCCACCCCGCACACCTGCAAGCAATGGGCTGGAGCGGGCTGGAAGTGAGCGACACCCACCAAGCTTTGCAGCAACTCGCCAGCGCATGGCGCAAGCAGTTTGCCTTGCCACTCATTGCCGTAACAGGCAGCAATGGCAAAACCACCGTTACACAGATGGTTGCCAGCATATTGCGGGTAGCCGCATCAGATGCCGCGCTGGCAACACAGGGCAACTTGAATAACGACATCGGCGTGCCACTCACTCTGCTGCGCTTGCGCCCCACGCACAAGCTCGCCGTAGTTGAGCTGGGCATGAACCATCCAGGCGAAATTGCAGCCTTGGCTGCTATGGCAGCACCCACGGTAGCACTGGTAAATAACGCGCAGCGTGAGCATCAGGAATTTATGGGCACGGTCGAAGCCGTAGCCCACGAAAACGGGCAAGCTATAGCCAGCCTGCCCGCCAACGGCATAGCCGTATTTCCTGCCGACGACACTTTCAGCCCTCTGTGGCAACACATGGCAGGGCAGCGCCAGTGCCTGCGCTTTACGCTAGAGGCACGCCCGCCCGTGTCTGCGCCAAGCTGCGTAGCCGACATCTACGCCAGCGCCCTCATATGGCAAGGCGACCATTGGCAAGTGCAGGCACACACCCCTGCAGGCGTGTGCCAGTTTGCCTTGCACATTGCAGGCAAGCACAACGTAAAAAACGCGCTGGCCGCAGTAGCTTGCGCCTTGGCAGCAGGGGTGAGCCTGCCGCACATCGCGCAGGGGCTTACCGCCTTCACGCCAGTGGCAGGACGCTCGCGCGCAGTGGCATTGCACTGGCAAGGCAAACCCTTAACGCTGGTGGATGACAGCTATAACGCCAACCCCGACTCGGTACTCGCCGCCATTGACGTATTGCGCGAGCTACCCGCACCGCGCCTGCTGGTGCTGGGCGATATGGGCGAAGTGGGCAATCAGGGCGCTGCTTTTCATGCCGAAGTGGGGCAATACGCCGCGCAACAAGGCATTGAGCACTTGCTCACCTTGGGTGCACTGGCGCAGCACAGCGCCTTGCAGCACCCCGCTGCACAGCATTGCGGCGATAGCGCCAGCAACGCAGAACACATCAACACACTGTGGCAAGCCGTGCAAACGCTGCTGCCGCAAGTCAAAAGCATCGTCGTGAAAGGTTCGCGTTTTATGCAGATGGACAGGATATCCAGCCAACTGGTGCAAGCCGCTTCGAAGCAAGGCGCACACAAGGAGGCAGGCACATGCTGATGAAGCTGACGCAATGGCTCTTGCAGATGCACCCCGAGCTGGGTTTTCTGCGCGTATTCCAGTACCTGACATTTCGCGCCGTTATGGCAGCCATGACGGCGCTGCTCATCGGGCTACTGGCAGGCCCTTGGGTGATTAACCGCTTGCGCGCCCTGAAAATTGGCCAGCCCGTGCGCGGCTACGCCATGGAAACCCATTTGGTTAAAAGCGGCACACCCACCATGGGCGGTGTGCTGATTTTGCTGGCAATAGCAATTTCAACCCTGCTGTGGGTTGATTTGCACAACCGTTTTGTTTGGACCGTGCTGATTGTGACCTTTGGCTTTGGCGCAGTGGGTTGGTCAGACGACTGGCGCAAAGTGGTGCGCAAAGACCCCGAAGGCATGCCCTCGCGCGAAAAATTCATGTGGCAAAGTCTGATTGGGCTGGGCGCATCGCTGTTTTTGGTATTTAGCATTGCCGAGAGCGATAACTTTCGCGTGCTGCAACTCATTGCCGACTGGGCAAGCTCGGGCTTTACCATCAACCTGCCACCAAAAGCAGGGCTGATGCTGCCGTTTTTCAAGCAAATCAGCTACCCGCTAGGCGTGTGGGGCTTTGTGGCGCTTACCTTTGTGGTGATTGTAGGCAGCAGCAACGCGGTAAACCTCACCGACGGTCTGGACGGTCTGGCCATCATGCCCGTAGTCATGGTGGGCTCGGCTTTGGGCATTTTTGCCTACGTCACTGGCAGCAAGGTGTATTCGGAATACCTGTTTTTGCCGCACATTGCAGGCGCTGGCGAGTTGCTGGTGTTTTGCGGCGCGATGATGGGCGCTGGGCTGGCGTTTTTGTGGTTTAACGCGCACCCCGCGCAAGTCTTTATGGGCGACGTAGGCGCACTGGCACTGGGCGGGGCGCTAGGCACAATTGCCGTGATTGTGCGCCAGGAAATTGTGCTGGCCATCATGGGCGGCATCTTTGTGGTTGAGGCGCTCTCGGTGATGCTGCAAGTCACGTATTTTCGCTACACCAAAAAGCGTTATGGCACAGGCCAGCGCCTGTTCAAAATGGCGCCACTGCACCACCATTTCGAGAAAAACGGCTGGCGCGAAACACAGGTCGTAGTGCGCTTTTGGATTATCACCATGCTGCTGTGTCTGGCTGGTCTATCAACATTGAAACTGCGTTAAAAACATGGAGCACACCCCTACACCCGCCAACAGTTTGAGCCAAGCAAACACCGTTCTGCCCGCCGCAAGCAGCAGTGCAGCGCACGCGGCTGGTGCAAGCACGCCTACACTCGCGCAGCGCCATGTGCTGGTGCTGGGCTTGGGCGCTTCGGGGCTGGCTATGGCGCGCTGGTGTGCGCGTAGCGGGGCGCAGCTTACCGTGGCAGATAGCCGCCAAGAGCCGCCGCAGTTGGCAGCCTTGCAGCACGATGTGCCACAGGTGCGCTTTGTAGCGGGCAGTTTTGCGCCCGAGCTGCTCGCGCCCGATGTGTGCGCGGTTTTCGTCAGCCCAGGGCTTAGCCCTGCCGATACGCACAGCGTGCTCGACGCTGCCCGCCAAAAAGGGCTTTGGGTAGGCGGCGAGCTGGATTTGTTTGTGCACGCCTTGGGGCAATTGCAACAAGAGCGCGGCTATACCCCCAAAGTGCTGGGCATTACGGGCACCAATGGCAAAACCACGGTAACTGCACTGACTGGGCAACTGCTGGCACGCGCAGGGCAAACGGTAGCCGTAGCAGGCAATATCGGCCCCACCTTGCTTGGCACACTCACGCAAGCACTGCAAGCAGATGCTTTGCCCCAAAGCTGGGTGCTGGAGCTTTCGAGCTTTCAGCTCAACAACTGCACCGTATTCGAGCCTACAGCCGCAACGTGTTTGAACATCACGCAAGACCACCTTGACTGGCATGGCAGCATAGAAAACTACACCGCAGCCAAAGCCAACATCTTTGGCAAACATGGCGCAGCCATACTCAACCGTGACGACCCTGCCGTATTGGCATTACTGGGGCAGTTGCTGCCAGCTATAGCCAATTCTCCTGGCACGCCCAAAGCCACCAAAAGCAGCAAAGCGCCAGCAGTGCGGGCTTGGAGCAGCTTTGGCGCGGGCTTGCCCGAACGCGCTGGTGACTTCGGCTTGGAGCACGTCAATGGCATGACATGGCTGGTACGCGCAGCCGCCACGGACGATGCCGCGCCCGCCAAATCAAACCGTGCGGCAGCAGGTGATAAAAGCAGCAGCGAAGACATTTACATCCAGCGCCTCATGCCAGCAGATGCCCTGCGCATTCGCGGGCGGCATAACGCCTGCAACGCGCTGGCAGCTTTGGCACTGGCCGAGCAAGCAGGCGCGGCGCTAGCGCCCATGCTCTACGGCTTGCGCGAATACCGTGGCGAGCCGCACCGCGTAGAACCCGTAGGCAGCATTGCAGGCGTTGAATATTTTGATGACAGCAAAGGCACCAACGTAGGCGCAACACTGGCCGCGCTGCAAGGGTTGGGCGCACAGCACAAGCTGGTTGCTATCTTGGGCGGTGAAGGCAAAGGGCAAGACTTTGCACCGCTCGCTGCTGCCGTGCGCAGCAGTTGCCGCGCGGTGGTGCTCATCGGGCGCGATGCGCCGCTGCTTGCGCAATCGCTGCAAGAATCGGGCGTGGCGCTCATCCATGCAAGCAGTATGCAAGAAGCAGTGCAGGCTGCCAGCGCACAGGCACAAGCGGGTGACGCGGTGCTCTTGTCGCCTGCGTGCGCCAGTTTTGATATGTTTAAAGACTACATCCATCGCGCCGAAGCGTTCAGGCAAGCCGTGCAGACGCTGGCGCAAGAGCAAGGCGTAATGCTGGAGGGTGCGCAATGAGCGCAGTACTGCCTCCCAAGCGCACCAGCTTGCTGCAGCGCCTGAAAGCCCTACTGCCAGCACGCTGGCGGGCGGCAAGTGCCGAGCAGGCTGAAGACCTGCCCGTGCGTATGCACATGCGCCGCTACGGGCAAAGCAAAGCGCCTACTTTGACGGTGGCGCAGCTTGGCATTGACCAAGGCTTGCTGTGGTGCGTTGTGCTGTTGCTGCTGTGGGGGCTGGTTATGGTGTATTCGGCCTCTATTGCCATGCCCGATAACCCGCGTTTTGCCAAATACGCCGCTACGCATTTTTTAAGCCGCCATGTGGTGTCTTTGGCGATAGGCACAGTGTTGGCCTTTCTGGCGTTTCAAATCCCAGTGCAAAGCTGGGAGAAATATGCGCCTTGGCTCTTTGGGCTATCGCTGGTGCTGCTGATTGCGGTGCTCATACCTGGCATAGGCAAAGGCGTAAACGGCGCAAGGCGCTGGATTAGTCTGGGCATTATCAATTTTCAGCCATCGGAGCTGGCCAAATTTGCCACCATACTTTATGCCGCCGACTACATCCGCCGCAAGATGGAGGTGCAAGAAAAAAGCACCCACATGGGCGATATCGAGCGTTTTGCGCTGGCCGTAGCGCCAATTGCCTTCACCATCGCCTTTATGGGCGGCTTGCTGCTGGCCGAGCCAGATATGGGCGCGTTTTTGGTCATTGCGGTAGTGGCAATGGGCATTTTGTTTTTGGGCGGTGTTAATGCCCGCATGTTCTTTTTGATTGGCGTTGTTTTGGTGGGCGTGTTCGCACTCATCATTGCCACCTCAACCTTCAGGCGCGAGCGCATTTTTGCCTACCTCAACCCGTGGGCGGCCGAGCATGTGCTGGGCAAAGGTTATCAACTTTCACATGCGCTCATTGCCGTTGGGCGCGGCGAATGGTTTGGCGTGGGGCTGGGCGGCAGCGTAGAAAAACTGCACTGGTTGCCCGAAGCGCACACCGACTTTTTGCTCGCAGTCATTGGTGAAGAGTTTGGCTTTGCAGGCATTGTGCTGCTGATAGGCACATTTCTCTGGCTAACGCGGCGCGTGATTGTGAGTGGCCGCCAAGCCATAGGGCTGGAGCGTGTATTTGCCGGGCTTACTGCGCAAGGCATAGGTCTGTGGCTGGGCTTTCAGGCATTTATCAACATTGGGGTGAATTTGGGCGCATTGCCAACCAAAGGGCTTACCTTGCCTTTGATGAGCTATGGCGGTTCAGCCATCTTGCTCAACATGGTGGCGCTTGCAGTAGTTATGCGTATCGACCACGAAAACCGCACCTTGATGCGCGGAGGGCAGTTATGACGAAGCCGCAAACAAATAAAACCGCCGTCATCATGGCTGGCGGCACGGGCGGGCATATCTTCCCGGGGCTAGCCGTGGCAGAAGCTTTGCGCAGCCAAGGCTGGGCAGTGCATTGGCTGGGCGGGCCCGACAGCATGGAAAGCCAACTCGTGCCCGCACGCGGCTTCGCCTTTGAGTGCGTGCATTTCTCGGGTGTGCGCGGCAAGGGCGTGGGCGCGTTGTTGCGCCTGCCTGCGCGTATGCTGGGCGCTATGCGCCAAAGCCGCGCCATACTGCGCCGCTTGCAGCCTGCCGTAGTTATCGGCTTTGGTGGCTACATTACTGCGCCTGCGGGGTTGGTGGCAGCCAGTTTAGGCATACCGTTGATGCTGCACGAGCAAAATTCGGTTGCAGGCATGGCCAACAAATGGCTCTCGCGCTTTGCCAAGCGGGTCTTTACCGCCTACCCCAACGTGCTGGATGCAAGCAGCCACGCCAACAATGCAACGGGTAGCGCAGGCAATGCAGGCAGTACAGGCAAAGCCTGCTGGGTAGGCAACCCCTTGCGCACCATCTTTATGCAGCAAAGCGCCCCCGAGCAACGCATGGCAGGGCGCACAGGCAAGCTGCAATTGCTGGTGGTGGGTGGCAGCCTGGGAGCCAAAGCGTTAAACGACACCGTGCCGCAGGCGCTCGCACTGCTTGATGAAGCACAGCGCCCGCACGTGATGCACCAAAGCGGTGCCAAGCAAATTGACGCACTGCGCCAAGCCTATGCGCAAGCAGGCGTTGTGGCTACGCTGCTGCCTTTTATCGACAACACGGCCGAGGCTTTTGCCCAAGCCGATTTGGTGGTTTGCCGCGCAGGCGCAAGCACCGTAACCGAGCTGGCAGCCGTGGGCGCGGCGGCGGTATTTGTGCCATTTCCCCACGCGGTAGATGACCACCAAACCGCCAACGCCCGCTATCTGGTTGATGCTGACGCGGCATGGTTGCAGCCGCAAGCGCAATTTACCGCGCAGTGGTTGGCAGAATTTTTAAGCGGCATCACCCGCGAGCAACTGCTGGAAAAAGCACAAAAAGCCAAAACAATGGAAAAACTGCACGCTACCGAACACATCGTAGCCGCGTGCGAGGAGCTAATAGCATGAAAAACGCCGTAAAACACATCCACTTCGTAGGCGTAGGCGGCTCAGGCATGAGTGGCATTGCCGAAATTTTGCACCATCTGGGCTATGCCGTATCAGGCTCAGACCAGGCAGACAACGCCACCACGCGCCGTTTAGCCGCGCTAGGCATGCGCGTTTTTACAGGGCACGACAAAAGCCACATGCAAGGCGCAGACGTGCTGGTGGCATCCACCGCCGTGAAAGACGATAACCCCGAAGTGCTTGCGGCTCGTCAGGCGCGTATCCCCGTCATACCGCGTGCGCTCATGCTGGCCGAGTTGATGCGCTTTCGCCACGGCATAGCCATTGCTGGCACGCATGGCAAAACCACCACCACCAGCCTTGTAACCAGTGTGCTGGCCGAAGCGGGGCTAGACCCCACGTTTGTCATTGGCGGCAAGCTCAACAGTGCGGGCGCTAACGCGCGGCTGGGCAAAGGCGAGCACATCGTAGTTGAAGCAGACGAATCTGATGCATCCTTCCTCAAGCTCTTGCCAGTTATGGCCGTAGTCACCAACATCGACACCGACCATATGGAAACCTACGGGCACGACTTTGGCAGCCTGAAAAAAGCCTTTGTCGATTTTCTGCACCGCATGCCGTTTTATGGTCACGCCATGCTGTGCATAGACAGCCCCGCCTTGCGCGACATCTTGCCCATGGTGACTTGCCCCGTTACCACTTACGGCATGTCTGAAGATGCCCAGATTCGCGCCATCAACGTGCAGCCCGATAACGGCAAAATGCGATTTACCGTGCGCCGCTGCAACCGCGTCACAGGCGAATGCCTGCCCGATTTGCCCGTAGTGCTCAACCTGCCTGGCGAACACAACGTACTCAATGCGCTATCAGCCATCGGTATTGCACAAACACTCAATATCCCAGACGAAGCCGTGCTCAAAGCACTAGCCAATTTCAAAGGCGTAGGGCGGCGCTTTCAAAACTACGGCGACGTGGCTTTGCAATGCGGTGGCAGCTTTACCGTGATTGACGACTACGGCCACCACCCCGTAGAAATGGCGGCAACACTGGCCGCCGCGCGAGGTGCGTACCCTGGTCGCAGGCTGCTGCTGGCTTTTCAGCCGCACCGCTATAGCCGCACGCGTGACTGTTTTGAAGACTTCGTCAAAGTGCTGGGGCAAGCCGATATGGTGCTGCTGGGCGAAGTTTATGCCGCTGGCGAAGAGCCCATTGTGGCGGCCGACAGCCGCGCCTTGATGCGCGCCTTGCGTGTAGCGGGCAAAGTCGAGCCTTATTTTGTAGAGCAAGTAGCCGATTTTCCCGCTGCTGTGCACCGTGTGGCACGCGCTGGCGACGTCGTCATTTGCATGGGCGCTGGCACCATCGGCGCCATACCCGCCAAACTGGCAGCAGGCGAAGGCAGAGAAGAAAGCCAAGAAGCAAGCAACATAGCAGGCAAAGGAGACGCAGCATGAGCAACGCCGCCGACAATACCGCAACACACATCGACCCACGCGCTATGGGCAAAGTCGCCGTGCTGATGGGCGGGCGCTCCGCCGAGCGCGAAATCTCGCTCATGTCAGGCAATGGCGTGCTGCAAGCCCTGCGTGACAAAGGCGTAGATGCACATGCTTTCGACCCCAACAGTCAAAACCTGTTTGCCCTGAAAGAGCAAGGCTTTGACCGCTGCTTTATCACCCTGCATGGCCGCTACGGTGAAGACGGCACCGTGCAAGGTGCGCTGGAGTTGATGGGCATACCTTACACGGGCCCAGGCGTAATGGCCTCCAGCGTCGGCATGGACAAAATCATGACCAAACGTATTTGGCTCGCACAAGGCATATCCACACCCGCCTACTGGCAAATCGACGCGCACGACTTCACCCAAGCCAGCAGCGCCGCGCAAGCGCAACTGGTGCAGCAAGCCGTTGCCAAAGTTGGCTTGCCCATGGTTGTCAAAGCCCCGCGCGAAGGCTCGTCCATTGGCGTGTACAAAGTCCACACCGTGGCTGAAACCGCACAAGCCATGCAAGCCGTAGCAGCAATTGACCAAGCCATCTTGTGCGAAGCCATGGTGCAAGGCGAAGAATACACCTGCCCCATTTTGGGCAGCGGCGCACAGGCACGCGCCTTGCCGCTGGTACACATCTGCCCGCCAGAAGGCAACTACGACTACCAGCAAAAATACTTTACCGACGAAGTGCGCTACATCTGCCCGCCCGCTAATATGCCCGCCGAGCTGCAAGCCCGTATCCAGCAAGAAGCCTTGCAGGCATACCGTGCGCTGGGCTGTCGCGGCTGGGGCAGGGTTGATGTCATGGTAAACAGCCGCGACCAGCAGCCCTACCTGCTCGAAATCAACACCTCCCCTGGCATGACCAGCCACTCGCTCGTGCCCATGTCGGCGCAAGCAACAGGCATTGCCTATGTCGACTTGTGCCTGCTGATTTTGGCCAGCGCCAGCTTAGACAATATGCAGCCAGATACGCAGGCTGGCACGGCAGCGAGCGCCAGCTAAACAGAGTAGGCAAACAGGCATGACGACAACATCTGCACCAACACCACCATCAAGCACCGAAATGGCCAACATTCGGTTGATGCACATCGCCGCTACGGCGCTGATGGTGCTGGTGCTGCTTGCTGCCGCACTTACAGTGTTGTGGCGCGTCATCCACCTGCCTGCATTTAGCATTGCCCAGATACGCGTTACAGGGCAAACCACACACAGCAGCGCATTTGCCGTGCGCAAACAAGTACTGCCACAGTTGCAAGGCAATTTTTTCACCATCAAGCTCGACGATGTGCGCAAAACCTTCATGGCGCAACCCTGGGTGCGCCATGCCACAGTGCGGCGCGAGTTTCCCAACCAGTTGCTCGTGCAACTGCAAGAATATGAAGAAGCCGCCTTTTGGGGCAGTGAAGAGCAAGGCTTTCGCCTGCTGGATAAAGAGGGCGTTATATTTGAAGCCAACCCAGACGAAATCAGCCGCGAAAACCTGCCCGAGCTTGACGGGCCAGACGAAACCGCGCCGCAAGTGCTGGCCGCGTGGCGAGAACTTAACCCGCTATTTGCGCCCTTGCACAGCCGCATAACGCGCCTGGCAGTAGATGAGCGTGGCAGTTGGACGCTGGTTTTTGACCAGGAAACCACCTTGAAACTGGGCAGCGCCCCCATAGCTGAAATGCGCCAGCGCATCAACTGGTTTGTGCAAACCATAGGCGCAGTAGTAGCGCGGCACAGCCGCAGCTTGGCCGATGTGCAGCATGCCGACCTGCGCTACAAAGCAGGCTACGCCCTGCGGCTCAAAGGCATAGGCACGGTAAGCGACGGCAGCGCGGCAAAAAACACCGCTGATAAAAAAACAGCAGCCAAAGGCACAACCGAACCCAGCACAACAACAAAAAACAACGCGGCAAAAAACAACGCCCCCAAAAGCACTGCGAACAAACCTGAACCAAAACGGAGCATGTAAACCAACATGGCCAAAGAGTACAAAGACCTCATCGTCGGGCTGGACATCGGAACCAGCAAAATCATGGCAGTCGTAGCCGAAGTGCAAGCTGACGCAAGCATTAAAGTGCTTGGCATGGGCGTAGCCCCCAGCACAGGCATGAAGCGCGGCGTAGTCGTCAATATCGAAGCCAGCGTGCAAAGCATCCAGCAAGCCGTGCGCGAGGCCGAAATGATGGCAGCGTGCAAAATCACGCGCGTCATCACAGGCATCACAGGCAGCCACATACGCGGGCGCAACTCGGTAGGCATGGTAGCCGTGCGCGACCGCGAAGTCTCGCCCAGCGACGTAGCCAAAGTGCTAGAAACAGCGCGCGCCATCAATATCAGCACCGACCAGCGCCCCTTGCTGGTTGAGCCGCAAGAATTCATCATCGACGGGCAAGAAGTCAAAGAGCCCATCGGCATGAGTGGCGTGCGCCTTGAATCCAAGGTGCACATCGTCACCTGCGCCCAAAGTGCTGCTGAAAACATCATCAAATGCGTGCGCCGCTGCGGGCTGGAAGTAGAGCACCTCATGCTCAACCCGCTAGCGGCCAGCATGGCAACGCTAACGGAAGACGAGCGCGAATTGGGCGTAGTGCTGATAGATATTGGCGCAGGCACTACCGACATAGCCGTTTTTTCGGGCGGAGCCATTCGCCATACCGCCGTGCTGCCCGTAGCAGGCGAACTCATCACCAGCGACATAGCCATGGCGCTGCGCACGCCAACCGATGACGCAGAAGACATCAAACTGCAAAACGGCTGCGCCAAGCAGCTACTGGCCGACCCCGATACCCATATCGAAGTAGCAGGTCTTAGCGGCAGACCTCCGCGCCTGCTCAGCAAACAAGTGCTTGCTGGAGTGATTGAGCCGCGTATTGAAGAAATATTCACGCTCGTGCAAAAAGAGGTGCAAAACTCGGGCTTCGAGCACCTGGCCTCATCAGGCGTAGTGCTCACAGGCGGCAGCGCCATGATGCCAGGCATGGTAGAGCTGGGCGAAGACATCTTTCTCAAGCCAGTGCGCGTTGGCGTGCCGCAATACAGCAGCACCTTGGCAGACATGCTGTGCCAGTCACGCGCATCCGTCGTGATGGGCATGCTTGAAGACGCACGCATGACCCAGCAGCGCGGCTTTGTGCCAGCCAGAAAAAGCGATGCCTCGCGCGGCTGGTTAGGGCGCGTTAGAGAATTTGTTGTAAGGAATTTTTGAATATGGCATTTACACCATTTCTTTTTTCCCGTATTTATATTCGCAAGGCACGCGGCAGCCCATTGCGATGTTGGCATATTGCCGCACAGAAAAGGAGGAATTATTTGGCATGTCCTTAAATCTTTTTATTACTGTGGCAATAACCAACACGATTTTCTATAAAAACCCATTTACCATTTAAAATACCCAGAAACTGAGAGGAGCAATATGATGCCCATTGAAATGATAAGCACCGAAGAATTCCACGCTGGCACCCGAATTAAAGTTCTTGGGGTTGGCGGCGGCGGCGGCAATGCCGTGCAGCACATGATTGATCGCAACGTTGAAGGCGTTGAGTTTGTTTGCGCCAATACCGACGCACAGGCACTCAGCCATAGCAGCGCACACCGCACCATCCAGCTTGGCAGCACAGGTCTGGGCGCAGGCAGCAAGCCCGATAAAGGGCGCGATGCGGCAGAAGCAGCCGTTGACGAAATACGCAATGTGCTCGATGGCGCCAACATGGTATTTATCACCGCAGGCATGGGCGGCGGCACAGGCACAGGCGCAGCCCCCGTTATTGCACGGGTTGCGCGTGAAATGGGCATCCTCACCGTAGGCGTAGTAACCAAACCGTTTGAATGGGAAGGTGGCCGCCGCATGGCCAATGCCGACGCTGGCGTTGCCGAGCTGGAAGAAAACGTCGATTCGCTGATTGTGGTGCTTAACGAGAAACTGCAAGAAGTGCTCGGTGACGATGTCACCCAAGACGAAGCCTTCGCACACGCCAATGACGTTTTGAAAAACGCCGTAGGCGGTATTGCCGAAATCATCAACGAATCTGGCCAGATTAACGTTGACTTTGAAGACGTAAAAACCATCATGAGCGAGCCAGGCAAAGCCATGATGGGTACAGCCGTAGCCAGCGGGCCAGACCGCGCCCGCATTGCAGCAGAGCAAGCCGTAGCTTGCCCGTTGCTCGAAGGCATCGACCTGTCTGGTGCGCGTGGCGTGCTGGTGTTGATTACGGCAGCGCAAGGTTCGCTCAAACTCAACGAATCCAAGCTGGCAATGAACACAATTCGCGCCTACGCATCGCCTGATGCGCACATCATCTACGGTGCAGCCTATGACAGCAGTATTGGTGACAACATCCGCGTCACCGTAGTAGCTACAGGGCTAAGCCGCCAAGCTATGCGCCGCCACGTCCCCCCTATGCAAGTCATCAGCCGCACGGGCACTGATGACGCTATCGGGAGCTTCGTCCCGTCTGCTGCCACGCCACCAGCAGGTGTAACCATTCCGGTTATGACCAACGTATCGCCTGCTGGCACAGTCGGCGCGAGCGTTTGGCAAACGGGGCGCACGGCCGAAGCCAATTCTGCATCTGCACGCGTAAGCCAACTCGCCTCAAGCGGGCTGGAAGACTACGAAATACCCGCATTCTTGCGTAAACAGGCGGATTAAGCCTCTAGTAGCCTTGGCTTGAATCGGCGCATGTTGTGCTCACAATATGCGCCGATTTTGTTTTTTACAACTGTAAACGTAATTGCAAAGGCAATCGCAAAAAAATGCGCTGCATAACGTTTATACGGCGTATGCCAAATTAAATGGCATAAAAACCAGTTACACAAGGCTAAACGGCTAAACGGCTAAACGGATTTGCCTTCGCAGGGTGAATCAAAGGCAATACGCTGTTTTGGGGGATGTAGATATCGCCCAAAAAAGCATAAGCTTTCTTTGAACGCGGCGATAGACATTTATAAACACCTGCCATCTGCATAACTTTTACAATAGCGCCATGATTGAACAAAGAACCATCAAAACACTTACACGCGCAGTAGGCGTAGGTTTGCACAGCGGGCAACGGGTAGAGCTTACCTTGCGCCCTGCCGCCATAGATACGGGCATTGTTTTCAGGCGGGTTGATTTGCCGCAGCCTGTAGATATTCCTGTGTCAGCGCAAGCAGTTTCTGATACGCGCATGGCATCAACCATCTCTAGCGGCTCTGCCAAGGTGCATACAGTTGAGCATTTGATGTCGGCTTTTGCGGGCTTGGGGCTAGATAATTTGTATATAGACATTACTGCCGAAGAAGTGCCGATTCTGGATGGTTCTGCCGCTTCTTTTGTTTATCTGCTGCAAAGTGCGGGCATTGTCAAACAGCGTGCGGCGCGTAAATTTGTTCGCGTGCTGCGCCCTGTAGAGGTGCGTGAAGGTGAAGGCGCGCAAGGTAAATGGGCGCGTTTGGAGCCATACCACGGCTACAAGCTGCGGTTTGAAATCGACTTTGCGCACCCTGCCGTAGACAGCACTGGGCAATGCGTTGAGTTTGATTTATCAGCCAATAACTATGTGCGCGATATTGCCAGAGCGCGTACTTTTGGTTTTACCCGTGATGTTGAAATGATGCGCTCTCGCGGCTTGGCGCTGGGTGGCAGTCTGGATAACGCGATTGTGCTGGATGATTACCGCGTGCTCAACAGCGAAGGGCTACGCTACGACGACGAATTTGCCAAGCATAAAATTCTCGATGCCATGGGGGATTTGTATTTGCTTGGTCGCCCCTTGCTGGCAAGCTACACCGCATACCGCAGCGGGCACGCGCTTAACAACTTGCTGCTGCGGGCTTTGCTAGAGCAGCCCGATGCGTTTGAAGAGCTTACTTTTGAGCGCGAATCAGCCGCGCCTGCGGGCTTTGGCGAGATGGCGTTGCAGTGGTAATGGCAAGCGGCAGCGTTGTTTTGTAGAAGTTTTTATATTGATTTTGCAGGCAATAAAAAAAGGGAGTCGATTTGACTCCCTTTTGTTTTGAGCAATATGCCGCGTGCTGTTAGGCAGAGGCTTTGCGCAAGATTTGGTAAAGCTCGTCTTTCAGAGCCAGTTTTTCTTTTTTCAGGGTGTCAATCTCTTCATTGCTGGCAGAGACGATGCGTGCCTCCATATTTTTGATTTGCTGGTCGAGCTCATTGTGTTTGTCAAACAAACGCTCAAAACGGGCATCTTCGGTCTTGAGTTTGCTAATCAGGTCGCGATACTCTGGAAACATGAACATCCTTTCAGGCAAAAAACAAAAAAATAAAAAAACAGAAAAAGCTATCAGCTAATGCCTCCAGTATAGCCGCGCTTGGCGGGAAAGTTGCTTTGGCTGGTGCAGGTTTTAGCAAAAACTGTGGCGTTGGATGCGGTGTAGTTTAGTTTGCGGTGTTTTTTGCGCGGCTTTATTTGGGGCGTTTTTCCAGGGCGCGTTGCAGTAGCTTGTCTTGGCCATAAACGTCGGGCAGGAAATACAGGTTTTTGTCTTCGCCTATGACGGTAGTCAGGTAGGTGATGATGACGGGGATGGGTTGCTTGAGTTGCACAGCGCCGCCAGCGTGCTTGTCTATGGCGGTGCTGATGCGTTGCTCGGTCCACTCGGGGTTGTCGTGCAAGACGAATTTGGCTAGCAGCTTGGGCTCTTCCACGCGCACGCAGCCGTGGCTCATGGCGCGTGCTTCGCGTTTGAATAGGCCGGGCGATGAGGTGTGGTGCAGGTAGATGTTTTGGTTGTTGGGGAAAATGAATTTAACGCCGCCGAGCGCGTTGCCACGCCCCGGGCGCTGGCGCACGCGCATGGAGCCGTTGGCCAAGCCCGCCAGTGCTTCGGGGCTGAGTTCGACTTTTTTGCCATTGCTGCCTACGATTTCGTAGTTGCCGCGCCTGATGTAGTCGGGGTCGTTTTGTATGCGTGGCAGCATTTCTTTGCGCAGGATGGAGGGCGGTACGTTCCAAAATGGGCTGAATTCAACGCGCTGCATGTCTTTGTTAAATAGCGGCGTGGGGTTGCTGCGCGCACGCCCTACGATGACGTTAATTGGCAGGGTTTCTATGGCTTTGTAGTTGTAGAGCGTGTAGGCGCGCAGGCGGTATTCAGGGATGTTTACCACAATCATGCGTTGCGCTTGCTGCAAGGGTGCCCAGCGCAGGCGCTCGAGTGTTTGGGCTATTTGTGCGGCGCGTTCAGTGGGGGTGATGTTGATGCTTTCGCTGGTGGCGCGGTCAAATAAGCCGCTTTGCTTGAGGCTATGGTGCTTTTGGTAGCTGCTGATGGCTTGCTGCAATTCGGGTGTGAGTTTGCGGCTGTCTTGCGGGGCGCTGGCGGGCAAGTAGCCTAAAGCGGCAAGCCGCTGTGCCAGCAGGGGTAGCCCAGACCATTCTTGCATTGGGCGTATGGTTGCCGCTTTGGGCAATGCTGGCAACGGGCTGCCCCAGGCGGGGTGGGCGCGCAGGCGCAGGTAGCGTTGCAGCTCGGTGCGCAGTTCTTCGTACATGGGCGCTTTTGGGGTGGCTGCTTGCCATAGCGGCTGCAGGTCGCCAGTGGCTAGTGCTTGTGTGAGTAGCGCATTGGCATCAAAGGGCGGGCGAGCGTCGGGTGTGTAATTTTCGCGGATGGTTTTGGGGTCGATACGCCCGTGATGCAGTTCATTGGCGTAGCGCAAGACGCTTTGGGTGAGTTGCTCATCAAGTTTGGCTGCTTCTTCAGGCGCAAGGGGCGCTTTGCTGGCTGCGGCAAGTGCGCTTTCGATTTTGCTGGCTTCGTAGTCTGGCGGGCTTAGTCCATCGCTGTCTGCTGCAACAAGTTGCTTGGCGGCTTGTATGGCGATGGGGCGGGGCTGGTTGTTGGCGTTGAGCCAGCGCCAGTCGGCAGCGTGTGCGTGCTGTGTTGCGCAGCTTAGTGCGAATAGGCTAAATGCGATGCTTGCGCGTGCAAAGGGGCGATTGGTTTTCATGGCGCTGCCTTGTGTAAGCAAAATTGGGTGCTGCACGCATGGTAGCGCGATTTGCGCCAAACGCTTGGCGTTGGTCAAGAAACTGTCAGCAAAAGGTGGTGCGGGCGTTGTTTTTTTGATGGTTGGCGCTAGCCGTTGGGGCGGGCATTTCAGGCAAATTGCGGCAGTTTTAGCATGAAGCAGATAAGACTGTTTAATGACTGACACGGTTGTAATGTATATTGGGGCATCCTAACCAACTGCCATTGGTGCAGCATTGAAAGTTACTTCTTATGCCTTTGCCACCTCCTCCACAAAAACGCGCCAGTGTTCTTCAAAAAAGCAGCTTTGCCAATGCGCCTGCTGCCGCCGCCAAAAAACCAGCTTTGGCAGATAGCCACGATGGCGAGGCAGTGGTTTATAAAAAGCGTGGAGCAACAGTGTCGGCGCTCACAAGTGCGCCGCCTGTTAAGCAGGTGCAGAGCGCGGGTGCAGCAGCGCCAACAAGCACCAGCACAACAGGTACAAGCAAAGCAAGTACAAACAAAACAAACACCAGCACAGCAAGCGCCAGCAAAGCAGCTAAAGAGCAAACGGCTGCACCAGTGCTGCAAGCAACTACAGCAAGCAGCGCACGCCCTGCGGCGCGAGCTGGCAGCCGCTCGGCAACGCGCAAGTCTGCCACGCCCAAAGCGGCTGCTGGCGTGCGCAAGCTGTTTGTACTTGATACCAACGTGCTGATGCACGACCCGACTTGCCTGTTTCGCTTTGAGGAGCATGACGTTTATCTGGCGCTGATTGTGCTGGAGGAGATGGATAGCCACAAAAAAGGCGCCAACGAAGTAGCGCGCAACGTGCGCCAAGCCAGCCGCATGCTCGATGCGCTGGTGGCAACTGCGCCCAAAGACCAGTTGGGCGAAGGCATGCCGCTGTCTGCCATTGGCAACAGAGAGGCAACAGGGCGGCTATTTTTCCAGACGCAAATGCTGGACTACAGCCTGCCGCTGAATGCGCTGCCGCAAGGCAAGGCAGACAACCAGATTCTGGGCGTAGTTGCCGCGCTCGAGAAGCAGCACGC
>JAGONG010000035.1:4555-21869 GCA_017993135.1 Allobrachymonas sp. | reverse complement strand
ACCGCCAAATTTGGCAGACAGTACAGTGGCAATGGCCGCTGTCAGGGTGGTTTTACCGTGGTCAACGTGACCAATGGTGCCTACGTTGACGTGCGGCTTGGTGCGTTCAAATTTTTCCTTGGCCATGTTTCGACTCCGAAAAAACAAAAGTATGAGCGATTGATGATTGCCACGGCGGCAAAAAATACTGCCAGCCATGAAGGTGGTGCCCATGGCGGGAATCGGACCCGCGACCTCTCCCTTACCAAGGGAGTGCTCTACCACTGAGCCACATGGGCATGTATTACTGAAACAGGCAGGTGGTTGATGGAGCGGGAAACGGGAATCGAACCCGTGTCATTAGCTTGGAAGGCTAAGGTTCTACCATTGAACTACTCCCGCAGGAAACTCCAGTGGTTCACAGTGACGCCGTAAACCTCACCCCGACTGCATACTGCCGTCATGTTTCAAGCATATGGTGGAGAGGGCTGGATTCGAACCAGCGTACTCGCAAGAGGGCAGATTTACAGTCTGCTGCCATTAACCACTCGGCCACCTCTCCACATAAGCGCGCTATTATGCCATGTTTTTTTCAATATCTGCTGACGCAGTGAAAGAATTTGATTTTTTTATTATTTCGATTTGAGTTGCTGTGAGTTGGGTTACAGCGTATTGGCTCACGGGTGCTTATTGTATTTCAAATAGCTCTGCAAGTGCTGCTCCTGGCTCAGGGGCGCGCATGAAGGTTTCTCCAACCAAAAAAGTATGAACGCCTGCTTCGCGCAGGCTTTGTACGTCTTGGCGGGTGCTGATGCCGCTTTCGGTGACGATGAGTTGCTCTTGCGGGATGAGGGGGAGCATTTGCAGGGTGTTTTGGATGTTTACTTCAAAGGTGCGCAGGTTGCGGTTGTTGATGCCTAGCAGGGTGTTGTTGGCGTGGATGCTGGTTGTGAGGCGCAGGGCGCGTTCGAGTTCGGCTTGGTCGTGTACTTCGATGAGTACGGCCATGTTCAGGGCGTGGGCGGTTTGTGCCAGATCGCGCAGTTGGGCATCATTCAGGCAGGCGGCTATGAGCAGGATGCAGTCTGCGCCGACGCTGCGGGATTCGTAGATTTGCCAGACGTCAATCATGAAGTCTTTGCGTAGTACGGGCAGGGGGCAGCTGGCGCGGGCTTGTTTGAGGTAGTCGTTGCAGCCTTGAAAGTATTGTTTGTCGGTGAGGACGGATAGGCAGGCGGCGCTGGTTTTGCCGTTGCCTTCGGTGTAGCTTTGGGCGATGTCGGCGGGGATGAAGTCGGCGCGGATGAGGCCTTTGCTGGGGCTGGCTTTTTTGATTTCGGCAATGACTGCGGCTTGGCCTTGCGTTATTTTTTGGCGGATGGCGCCAGCGAAGTCGCGTGTTTGTGTGCGGCTTTCAGCATCGCGCCGTATGGCGGCAAGGGGAGTTTTTTGCTGCGCTGCGGCTACTTCTTGCTGTTTGGTGGCAACGATTTGGGCAAGGATGTCGGTCATAACGGTGGCTGGCCTTTTATTGGGTGGTGCGGCTGGCGGTTGAGCTTTGCCGCACGTTGGTTTAGTGCTTTTAGGTGTTGTTTTCAAGGTGCGCTTTTAAAGCGCATGGTTTCAAGCGGCTTGTGTGGCAGCGATGAATTGCGCCAGTTTAGCTTGTGCGGCGCCGCTGTCGAGTGCCTGGCGTGCGGCTTCAAGCCCTTGGGCAATGCTGCTGCTCACGTTGGCTGCATACAGTGCGGCGGCGGCGTTGAGGAGCACGATTTCGCGGGCGGGACCTGGGTTGCCAGCGAGTACGCCTTGCAGTATGGCGCGTGATTGCTCGGGGGTTTCTACACGCAGGGCGCGGGTGCTTGCCATTTGTATGCCGAAGTCTTCGGGGTGGATTTCGTATTCGCTGATTTTGCCGTCTTTGAGTTCGCCCACCATGGTGGCTGCGCCCAGGCTGACTTCGTCTAAGCCGTCTTTGCCGTAAACCACCAAGGCGTGTTCAGCGCCCAGGCGCTGCAGGGCGCGTACTTGTATGCCGACCAAGTCGGGGTGGAATACGCCCATGAGGATGTTGGGTGCGTCGGCAGGGTTGGTGAGTGGGCCTAGTATGTTGAAGATGGTGCGCACGCCCAGCTCTTTGCGCACGGCGGCTACGTTTTTCATGGCGGGGTGGTGGTTGGGGGCGAACATGAAGCCGATGCCGGTTTGCGCGATGCATTGGGCAATGGCTTGGGGTGCAAGGTTGAGGTTGGCTCCAAGTGCTTCAATTACGTCGGCACTGCCGCTTTTGCTGCTGACGCTGCGCCCGCCGTGTTTGCTGACTTTTGCGCCTGCTGCTGCTATGACGAACATGCTGCAGGTAGAGATGTTGAAGGTGTGTGCGCCGTCGCCGCCTGTGCCTACGATATCGACCAGATGCTGCTTGTCTGTGACGTGTACTTTGGTGGCAAATTCGCGCATGACTTGCGCGGCGGCGGTGATTTCGCCGATGGTTTCTTTCTTGACGCGCAGCCCCGTGGTGATGGCTGCAAGCATGACGGGGGAGAGTTCGCCGCCCATGATTTGGCGCATAAGGTGGAGCATTTCGTCGTGGAAGATTTCGCGGTGCTCGATGGTGCGTTGCAGGGCTTCTTGGGGGGTGATTTGGATGGGGTGGGACATGGTTTTCTGACTTGGGGTGGGTGGAGAAAATACGGGTACGAACGCAAAATGCGCAAAAACTACGCAAAAGTCGCAGAAAAATACCAAAGTCAATGGCTAAAGATTTGTTGTATTGCTTTTGCGACTTTTGCGTAGTTTTTGCGTCTTCTGCGTTCCTGTCTTATTGGTGACCAAGTAGTCAGGCAAAAAATGTGCGCACGGCGGCTACGGTGTAGTCGATATCGGCTTCGTTGATGTGCAGGTGCGTGACAAAGCGCAAGCCTAGCAGCCCTGTGGCTAACACGTTGTGCTTTTCCAGATGCGCCAGCAAATCAGCGCCACGGCCATTGGCGACATCAACAAATACGATGTTGGTTTGTGCCGAGCGCAGTGTGATGCCTTCAATATTTGCCAAGCCTGCTGCCAGCCGTGCGGCCATGGCGTGGTCGTGCTCTAGCCGAGGCACGTTGTGCTCAAGCGCGTAGATGGCTGCTGCTGCCAGCATGCCGACTTGGCGCATGCCGCCGCCCGCTACTTTACGCCAGCGCAGGGCTTGTGCAATAAAGTCGCGCGAGCCGCAAAGCACCGAGCCGATGGGTGCGCCCAGCCCTTTGCTCAGGCAGATAGATACGCTGTCAAAGTAGCTGGCAATGTGGCGCGTGGCAAGGTAGGGGTCGGCGCCTGCTTCGGGTGTGGCTACGGCGGCGTTGAACAGGCGCGCGCCATCCAGGTGGGTAGCCAGCCCGTGTTGGCGCGCCAGTGCGGTGGCTTCTTGCAGGTATTGCAAGGGCATGGCAAAGCCGTTCCAGGTGTTTTCAAGGCAGAGCAAGCGGGTGCGGGCGAAGTGGCAGTCATCGGGTTTGATGGCGGCTTCGATATCAGCGAGCGCCATTTGCCCTTGGGCGTTTTGTGTGAGTGGCTGCGGCTGTATACCGCCGAGCACGGCTGCGCCCCCGCCTTCGTAGCGGTAGGTGTGTGCGAGTTGCCCTACGATGTATTCATCGCCGCGCCCGCAGTGTGTGAGCAGGGCGCACAGATTGCTTTGTGTGCCGCTGGGCATGAACAGGGCTGCTTCTTTGCCAGTGATGGCGGCAATGCGCTCTTGCAGTGCATTGACGGTGGGGTCGTCACCAAATACATCGTCGCCTACGGGTGCAGACAGCATGACTTCGCGCATGGCGGGGGTGGGTTGGGTGACGGTGTCGCTGCGTAAATCAATGGTTTTCATGGTGGATGAACCTTTCAAAGTTCGCTGCATAGGGTGCAGTGTGTGGTTTGCTGTGTGTAAAGCGGGCGTTAGCCCTGCAGAAAGTTTTTCAGCATGGCGTGGCCGTGTTCGGTCAGGATGCTTTCAGGGTGAAACTGTACGCCTTCTATGGGCAGATTGGTATGGCGTACGCCCATGATTTCGCCATCATCTGTCCAAGCCGTAACTTGCAGGCAGGCGGGGAGCGTGGCGCGGTCAATTGCAAGGGAGTGGTAGCGGTTGATGGTGAATTGCCGTGGCAAGTCTGCAAATACGCCTTGTTGGTCGGTCGTCATGAGGCTGGTTTTGCCGTGCATTTGGGTTTGCGAGCGCACAATGTTGCCGCCAAAAGCCGCGCCTATAGCCTGGTGCCCAAGGCATACGCCAAGTATGGGCAGCTTGCCAGCAAAGTGCTTGATGGCTGCAATGGATATGCCCGCTTCGTTGGGCGAGCACGGGCCTGGCGATATGCACAGGCGCTCAAACTGGCCTTGCTGGAACAGAGCGTCAAGCTCCTCAATGGTGATTTCGTCATTGCGATAAATGGCAACCTGTGCGCCCAGCTCGCCAAAATACTGCACGATGTTGTAGGTAAAGCTGTCGTAGTTGTCGATCATTAATAGTTTCATGCTTGCTCCAGGAATACGAACGCAAAAGGCGCAAAAGTTACGCAAAAGGCGCAAAATAAATGCAGCGTCATAGTTTGTTGACTACCCTGTGCACGGCCTTGACGACAGGGAAAGCGTGAAAATTGATGAGCAAACCAAGCTTTAACTCGGAAACGCGTAAATAAGAAAGAAGCTGGGCGCGATGCGCCTCGGTGATGGATTCTTGCGCTTTAAGTTCAAGCAACAGGCTGTTTTCAACAATAAAGTCAGCACGAAATGCCACGCCCAGAGAATGGCCTTTGTATCGTGCCGTAATGGGCACTTCGCGCAGATAGTGCAGTCCCAGCGCATCAAGCTCTATTGCCAAAGCGGCAGCATAGGCGCTTTCCAGCAAGCCTATACCCAATACGCGCTGCACTTCAACAGCGGCGCCGATGACTGCGCGAGAAAAATCGTTGTCAAGATTTTGCGATTTTTGCGTAACTTTTGCGCCTTCTGCGTCGGGATGTTCAGTGAGCCTCATTCCAGCCCCTCCTCCACCAGTTCAGCAGCGCGAAGCAGGGCGCGGGCTTTGTGTTCGGTTTCAGCCCATTCCATCTCGGGCACGCTGTCTGCCACGATGCCTGCTGCGGCTTGCACATACAGCATGCCGTTTTTGACAATGCCTGTGCGGATGGCAATGGCTACGTCCATATCGCCCGCATAGCTGATGTAGCCGCAAGCGCCGCCGTAAATGCCACGCTTGACGGGTTCGAGCTGGTCGATGACTTCCATGGCGTGCACCTTGGGCGCACCTGTGAGCGTGCCAGCAGGGAAAGTGGCTTTGAGCACATCCATTGCGCCAAGCCCTTCGGTGAGCGTGCCTTGCACATTGCTCACGATGTGCATGACATGGCTGTAGCGCTCCACCACAAAGGCTTCGGTGACTTGCACCGAGCCCGTTTTGGCAATGCGCCCAATGTCGTTACGCGCCAAATCAATCAGCATGACGTGCTCGGCGCGTTCTTTGGGGTCGTTAATCAGCTCTTGTTCGGCGGCTTTGTCTAGCTCGGGCGTAGCGCCGCGCGGGCGTGTGCCTGCCAGCGGGCGGATGGTAACGGTTTGGCTGGTGTTGCCAAGGCTGTCGGTATTGCGCTCGTGGCGCACCAGAATTTCGGGTGAAGCGCCTACCACCTGAAAATCGCCAAAATGGTAGTAATACATATAAGGCGATGGATTGAGCGAGCGCAGCGCACGGTACAGGCTCAAGGGATGGGCGGCAAAGCGTTTTTGCAGACGCTGGCCCACTTGCACCTGCATAAAGTCGCCCTGCGCGATAAGCTCCTTGGCGTGTGCCACGGCCTTGAGGTAATCGGCCTTGTCGAAAGTGCGCTGCACGGGCTCGCTTTTGTAAACGCCAGACATGGGCGCGCTGGCAGGCTCGCTCAGGCGACTTTTAAGCGCGCGCAGGCGCTGCTTGCCACGGCTGTAGGCTTCGGGGGCTTGTGGGTTGACGTACACAATCAGGTAGAGCTTGCCCGAGAGGTTGTCGATAACGGCCAGCTCCTCGCACTGCAGCAGCAAAATATCGGGGCAGCCCAAGTCATCAGGCGGGCAGGAGTGCGCGAGTTTTTTCTCGATATAGCGCACAGCGTCATAACCAAAGTAGCCCGCCAGCCCGCCGCAAAAGCGCGGCATACCTGGGGTGAGTGCCACTTTGAAACGCTTTTGGTATTCGGCAATAAATTCCAGCGGGTTGCCTTGCGCAGTTTCAGTCACTACGCCTTGCGTGACGACTTCGGTACGCGCATCGGCACCAAAGCCACTGGCGCGAAGCAGCGTGCGGGCGGGCAGGCCGATAAAGCTGTAGCGGCCAAAACGCTCGCCGCCTACAACAGACTCCAGCAAGAAGCTGTGTTGCCCGCCGTATTCGGCGTGCGCCAGTTTCAGATACAGCGACAAGGGCGTTTCAAGGTCGGCAAAGGCTTCCAGCATCAGTGGGATGCGGTTGTAGCCTTGTTGCACGAGGCTGTTGAATTCGAGTTCGGTCATCATGGGAAAGCTCCACTTCATGTCAATGCAGGGCAGACAAAATCAACTGTTTGCAAACAGCTTTGCCTGTAAATCTGCGTTTATTTAATCTTTGACTTGCCCGCGAAGGCCAGCGACAAGCTGGTGCGGGCTGCATACATCACACACGCATTGCGGCGGCAAGGCTCAAGAGCTTTGCGCCATATAAGCTCAGGCCCGCCAGGACCAGGCTCCTCGGCCAGAAAGGCCTGCTGTGATGCTGAAGTGGAAAAACATGGTTAGCAAGTTTAGCAAAAAAAGCCAGCAAAAGCGCAAATCCCACAATTTTTACTTTGGGTGCTGCCGATGCATTCCAACTTTGGGCAAAACGCAATAGGGCGCAATAGACCTTCATTGCTGTGCAGACGGTAATTCATCGACATGCAGGGCGTAGCTGTAGAGTTCTGCCAGCGCACTGCTGCTGTGAATATGCGTTGTAAATCTTACAGCTTGATGAAATTTTCAGAAGTTTCGTGCTAGACTTTTATTGTCTTATTTTTTCTAGGTTCATTCACATGATAAACAGGAAATTCACCCGTTCGAGCTTGTGCAAATCGGCGTTGCTAGCGCTAGCAGCCGTGACTTGCACGCTGGCGCAAGCGCATGGCATCAATGTTGTTTGCAAGGGCGCAAAAGAGGTTAGCTGCAAAGGCGCTTTTTCAGATGGCAAAAATCTGCATGGCGCAAACGTGCGTGTTTTGACTTACAAGGACGTTGTGGTCTGGACAGGCAAGGTCGATGCCAATGGGCAAGTTGCCTTCCCGCGCCCCAAAGAAAAGTTTTATGTGCAGTTTTTAGGAGCGGATAACCACATGGTTGAAGTAGACCATGCAGTTATCAAGCCGTAACAGGCAGTTGGTGGGGCTGTGCGGCAATTGCTTTTAAACCCCGCGTTTTTTGTATTTTGTTTTTAAACCATTTCAAACGTTGATAGGAGATACTCCATGATTCATAAACGCTTTACTCTGGCTGCACTTGCTTTGGCAGGTGGTCTTTTCGCCAGCCTCAATGCCAGCGCCCACGTTACCTGGCTGGCAACTACGCACGGCACGCCCAGCGTAATGTTTGGGCACAACGCCACCAACAACGAAGGCTACCCAGTAAGCAAATTTATCAGTGCGCGTGGGCTTAAAAATGGCGAAGCGGTAACTGTAGCCAGCAAGCCGCAATCTAACTTCGTCACAATCGATACCAGCTCTGCCAACGTTGTGGCATTTGTGCTCGATAACGGCTACTGGGTAGAAAGCAAAGATGGCACTTGGATTAACAAACCAAAAGCCGAAGCTGGCGTAGAAGTTAAAAGTAGCGGCCAGTATGTCAAGCACTCGGTGGCTTACCTGAATGCCCGCGAAACCGCCAAGCCTGTAGGTTTGGATTTGGAAATTGTGCCTGCGGTAAACCCCGCTACGCTCAAACAAGGGCAAAAGCTAAGCGTGCAAGTGCTGCTGCGCGGCAAGCCGCTGGCAGGCGCTTCGATTAGCAACGACTATTTTGGCAACAACAAAAGGGTAAAAACCAACGCCCAAGGCAAGGCTGTGCTAACTGTTGCAAACAGAGTATTCAATATATTCGAGGTTGAGCACACAGAAAAGCATCCTGATGCTGCCAAGGCTGCCGAGCTGGGTCTTTCTTCTACGCTAACTTTTGATGCACAGCACGCCAGCGAAGAATAAGCTGCTCAAACATGCCTTAACCTGAAACGGTTGAATGCTTGAGAACTTACCCCATACGCCGATCAGCAGCCAATGCGGGTCGGCGTATTTGCGTAAAGGGGCTTGATGTGGCGGTGTAGTCAGGCTACGCACAAGCCAGTGATACCCTTTGAAGGACTAAAAAAAATTGCCATCTTCACAATAAATAGCATCTCAATGAGACTATTTGCTTTAAGATATATCGTTTATTAATTGTTAAGAAATAAGGAGCCGAAATGTTTTTACGTAAATCATGTGTTGCTGCGGCGTGCGGTGCGATGCTGCTTTTGTCTTCGGTTGCTTCTGCGCAGACTGCTGCAGGTACTTTGCAGTTTCAGGCCAATGGTGAGGAGTTGGCGGTAAAAGGCTTTAAAGCGCCCAAGCTGACCAAAGATGGCTGGACGCTGAAGTTCAGCAACATCTATATTGGGCTGGCAAATATCGTGGCGCACCAGTCGGCTCCTGCTTATAACGCCGAAAAAGGCGGCGATATTGCAGCCAAAGTCAAGGTAGATTTGCCTGGCCGCCCAGTTGTGGATTTGGTGAAAGGCGCTGGTAAAGATGGTTTGGTGCGCGTTGGGCAGGTAAAAGCGCCAGCAGGGCACTACAACGCTATTTCATGGAAAGTAGTTAAAGCCGAAACTGGCCCGTCTGCGGGTTATGCCACGGTTTTTGTGGGCAAGGCTACCAAGGGCGGCAAAACGGTTGATTTCCAGTTGGTCAGCAACGAAGAAGCAACTTACCGCTGTGGCGAGTATGTAGGCGATGAGCGCAAAGGCTTTTTGAAAGCTGGCGGCAAGAGCAATATCGAAATGACTTTCCACCTTGATCACCTCTTTGGTAACGCCGAGCTGGGCGCTGGCGATGCGCTCAACAAGGGCGCGATTGGTTTTGAAGCATTTGCCAAAGGCGGCAAGCAAACCATTGCCCTGAAAGGCCAGCATCTTGGCCACGCGGGTGAAGGCCATTGCAACGTGCAGTGGCACTAAGGAGATAGTAGATGACTGAAACACCTTTTTTGAAGGCTGTACTTGCGCCTTGCGGGCTTGCTGCTGTTGCGCTTTGCGCTGTGCTGCCCACGGCAGCGCAGGCGCATGGTGCCAAAATCGAATACAAAATAGCGCCTGCGATTGCTCTGCAAGCCATGTATGACGCGGGCGAGCCAATGACGACAGCACAGGTGACGGTGTATGCGCCCAGTGACCCGTCAAAACCCTGGCTGACAGGAAAAACCGACAAAGAAGGGCGTTTCAGCTTCGTGCCAGATCCAGCCATTGCTGGTGAGTGGGTGGTGCAGGCCAGAGAGGCAGGGCATGGCGCCATGATTCACGTCACTTTGGGCAATGACAGTGCGGCTGCACAAGATGGCGCATCTGGCGCAGCCGCTTCGGGTGCTGCGTCTGGCACGCCTGTGGCTGCCGCCCCAGTTCAGTCTGAAGCGCAAAGCCCGCTGCAACGCTGGCTGATGGGTGCATCGGTGATTTGGGGCTTTATTGGCACAGGTCTATTTTTCTCGCGCAGAAAGGCAGCTTGATTTATGCACGTTCCTGACGGTATGTTGCCCCTGCCCGTTACTTTGGCGGGGTATGCCGCGTCAGCCGCTTTGGTTGGATTTTGTATTTATAAAATCAAACAGCGCGGCGACCCGCGTGACGATATTCCCAAAGCGGCTTTGCTTGCAGCGGCTTTTTTCTCGGCTTCGCTGATTCAAATTCCCATACCGCCAGCCAGTGTGCATTTGGTGCTGGGTGGGCTGCTGGGCGCGGTGCTGGGGTATTTTGCGTTTCCAGCGATTTTGGTGGCGCTGTTTTTTCAGGCAGTGATGTTTGGGCATGGCGGGCTGACTACGCTGGGAGTCAATGGCATTATTCTGGGCTTGCCAGCCTTGATTTCGGCTTTTGTGTTTCGCCTGTATGCCAAAACGCCTCATCCGAACAAGACGCGTACTGCTTTGTTTGGCTTTACAGCAGGTGCAGGTGCTACCGCCTTGTCAGTGGCAATTTTCACCCTGTTTTTGTTTTACACCATTCCCGCGCACCTAGATGCCTCGCTTGAGCGCTCGGCCATTATTACGCTGGGCTTGCTGCATATTCCCGTGATTGTGGTGGAAGGGTTTGTTACTGCCTTTATCGTGCTGTATTTGCAAAAGGCCAAGCCACATTTGCTGGGCAGTATGTGATGGGGGCTGCCAACGGTTGTGCCAGTAGTTGTGCTGGTGGCGGCTCGCCACTGGCGCGTTGGGATGCACGGCTGCGCCTGCCTGCTTTGGTGCTGCTGGCATTTGCTTTTTCGTCGGTAAAAGATGTGCGCGCCATAGCGCCCATGCTGCTTGTTGCAGGGGCTTTTTGGGCGCTTTCGGGCTTGCCTGTGCGTTATTTGCTGCATAGGCTGCGTTACCCTTCCATGCTGGTTTTGTTTTTTGCAGCAGCGCTTGCCTTTGGCAGTGGCAAAACGGTGCTCTACAAACTGGGCTTTGTGAGCGTGACGCGTGAAGGGCTTGACGCTGCCATGTTGGTTGCAGGGCGCTTTTATGCCATTTTGACCTTGGCTATTGCGTTTTTGAGCGTAGCGCCGCTGCTGGCGAATATTGCGGCAATGCAGGCGCTGGGGCTGCCGTTCATCATGGTGGATATGGCACTTCTGATGGTGCGTTATCTGGAGGTGCTCAAACAGGATTTGCATAACATGCATATATCCATGCGCCTGCGCGGGTTTCAAAACAAGGGCTGGTCGCTCAAAACGGTAAAAACCAGTGCCTGGCTTGCTGCCAGTTTGTTGCTGCGTAGTTATGAGCGTGCAGATGGCGTGTATAAAGCCATGCGCTTGCGTGGATACGGGCAAGAGGCGGCGACAAGGCACTATCCGCCAATTGCAGCCAACCAGTGGCTGTGTTTTGCGTTGGTGGCGGGTTTGTCGGGGCTTGTATTTTGGCTGGGGTAATGGCTAAAGCGTGTTATTTGCTATGCTGCACAGCCTGCCCGATTAAGGGCTGATTTTTTCTTGTTTCCTGATTCAATTTTTGCACTTTCCATTATGACCAGCCCATCTTGCCCTGTACTGCATCTGGCAGACGTGTCTTTTTCTTACCCCGACGGGCACACAGTGCTGCGCCAGGTTGATTTGCGCGTGCAAGCAGGCGAGCGGGTGGGCTTGGTGGGGCCTAACGGGGCGGGTAAAAGCACTTTGTTTCTGTTGAGCACGGGCATTCTGGCTCCAACCACTGGGCAGGTGATGCTGCTGGGTAAACCTGTGGCAAAAGGCAGCTTCAACCCGCAGTTGGGGCTGGTTTTTCAGCATACCGATGACCAATTGTTTTGCCCCACGGTTTGGGAAGATGTGGCTTTTGGCTTGCGCAATATGGGGCTGGATGATGCGCAGGTGGCGCAGCGCGTGGATGAGGCGCTGGCTGCTGTTGGTGCACAGCAACTGGTGCAGCGCCAGATTCACCACCTCTCGGGCGGGGAAAAGCGCCAAGTTGCCATTGCGGGTGTGCTGGCGATGAACCCGCAGATGATTATTTACGACGAGCCCAGCGTGGGGCTGGATATGCGCAACCGCCGCCGCCTGATTCCCATCCTGAAGCAGTCAGCGCCTACGGTGCTGGTGGCTTCGCACGATTTGGAATTTTTGCTGGAAGTCTGCACCCGTGTGGTAGTGCTTGATGAGGGCGCGATAGTGGCAGATGGCTTGCCCGCAGAGATTTTGGGTAACGAAGCCCTGATGCAAGCGCATGGGCAGGAAAAACCGCATTCGCTGGTGCAGGTGGCGCACCAGCACAAGCTAGCCAAGCAATAATCCGAATCCCGTTTTTCTGCAAGCTGCACCAGCGTGCGACATGGTTGGGCACATTCAGATGCTGGCTTGCACGCGCAAATCAGCCAGGCTTTGCAGATAACCATTGGCGGCTACGCTTTGCACGGGTTGGCCGTGGTTATGCCCGTAGCCCAGCAGCAGCACGGGGCAGCCTGCGGCTTGGGCGGCTTGGGCATCGTTGCTTGAGTCGCCAATCATGAGGGTGTGCGCCAGCGGTGAGCCGAGCAGTTTGGCGGTTTCTACCAAGGGCAGCGGGTCGGGCTTTCTGCGGGCAAAGCTGTCGCCGCCATGCACGCAGACAAAGTAGGGCAAAAGGCCAAGCTGCATCAGCAGGCTGTGGGCGGGCTTTACTGGCTTGTTGGTGACGCAAGCCAGAGGCAAACCCGCTTGGCGCAAAGTATCAAGCCCCTCGCGCACGCCAGGGTAAACATAACTGCGCTGCCCGTTGGTGCGGGCGTAGTGCTGCTGGTAGCCGCTCAAAGCACGCTGAAACAAGGGTGCGCTTGGCGCAATGGGCGCATCGGCAGGCAACGCGCCAACATGCTGCAAGGTTTCATGCACCAGCCTTTCTGTGCCTCTGCCTATGGTGTGACCAACAAAGGTTTGGTTTACAGCGGGCAAATCCAAATCGTTGAGCATGGCGTTAAGGGCGGCTTCAATGTCGTCAATGGCATTGACCAGAGTTCCATCCAAATCAAACATAACGGCTTGAATAGCTAGCGGTTGAGCCATGTCGGGGTAGCTAAGAAGCTGGATGGGTGCGGGAGTAGTCATAGGGGTGCAGGAGATGGAAAGTAGCGTGAGAAACGCTGATTTATTTCAGTTTCGTAAAAAAACACAAACGCCCGCCATTGCCGCGCAGAGCCTGCACCCGCAAAGGTGTGGGGCGGAAACTCACGTTTTGCCTTGGGCTGGGCATGGATTCCCGCCTGCGCGGGAATGACGACTTTTTAGCCACTGCGCATCTCTTTTCTGTGCCTCTCTTGTACGAAGAACAAATCAGCGATTCTCTGGGCGCTTGGGCGATGTGTAGGCGCATAGTTTAGTGCAATCTATATATAAGCACTGTTACATGCCTGTGCGCTGGCATGCGGCATGGCAGACTGATTTTTATATTTTCTTAACACGCGTGCGCCTACCTTTTGCACAGCCTTAACGCCTTGCTGCCTTCCTCTGGTTACAGTGTTTTCAGGCATGTATACCTATGCCAGAGGAGTTGCAATGGACATTTTCTATATCGCGGTGATGCTGGCGTTTTTCGCTGGTTTATGCGGCTTGCTGCCGTGGCTTGAACGGGTGCGGGGGCAGGTATGAGCGTGCTTTATTTCGTTGCACTGGCAGCCGTGCTGGGGCTGTTTATTTATCTGCTGGTGGTGTTGTTTTACCCAGAGAGGTTTTCATGATGGGCAATGCACTGATGCAGGTGGCGGCGTTTTTTGCCTTGCTGTTTGCTTTTGCCTGGCCGCTGGGGCGCTATATGGCGCGTATTTATCAGGGCGATATTGTGCCGTGGATGCGCTGGATGCGCCCGTTTGAGCGCCTGTTGTATCGCACGGCTGGCGTGCGCGAAGATGACGATATGCCGTGGACGCACTATGCCGCCTCTGTGCTGGTGTTTGGGCTATTGGGCGTGCTGGCGCTGTATGGTCTGCAACGCTTGCAGGCAGTGTTGCCGTTTAACCCCGAGCATCGCGCGGGCATCAGCCCCGATTTGGCTTTTAACACGGCAGCGAGTTTTGTGACCAACACCAACTGGCAAAGCTATGCGGGCGAAGTGAGCATGGGCTATCTGGTGCAGATGCTGGGGCTTACGGTGCAGAGCTTTGTTTCTGCCGCAACGGGCATGGCTGTGGTGGTGGCGCTGATACGGGCGTTTGGCCGCAAGATGGCAACGGGCATAGGCAATTTTTGGGTGGATATGGTGCGCTCGGTGCTGTATGTGCTGCTGCCTTTGTCGCTGCTGGTGGCGCTGGCGCTGGTGAGCCAAGGCGTGGTACAGAATATGTCGCCCTACGCCAGTGCGCAGCTTACGCAAAGCGTGACTTATACCGTGCCTGCCGCCGATACAAAGGCTGCTGCAACGACTGCGGCAGCGGTACAAACTGCACCCGCGACGGTGACAGTCACCACACAAACTATTCCCATGGGGCCTGCTGCCAGTCAGGTAGCTATCAAGCATCTGGGTACCAATGGCGGCGGCTTTTTCAATGCCAATTCGGCACACCCGCTGGAAAACCCAACGCCGCTTTCCAACCTGATTGAGATGCTTGCGCTCACGTTGATACCTGCGGCGCTGTGTTTCTGCTTTGGGCAGATGGTGGGGCAACGGCGGCAAGGGCTGGCGCTTTTGGCAGCCATGACGGTGATTTTGCTTGCCATGCTCTCGGTAGTGATGTGGGCAGAGCACAGCGGCAACCCGCTGCTGGCGCAGTGGGGCGCGTCGCTGCAAGGCAGTGAGTTGGCGCCAGGCGGCAATATGGAAGGCAAAGAGCTGCGTTTTGGTATTACCGCATCGGCTTTGTTTGTGGCGGTAACTACGGCGGTGTCGTGCGGGGCAGTCAATGCCATGCACGATTCGCTCACCCCGCTGGGCGGCATGGCTGCCATGTGGCTGATTCAACTGGGCGAAGTGGTGTTTGGTGGCGCAGGCTCGGGGCTGTATGGCATGTTGGTGTTTGCCATGCTGGCGGTGTTTGTGGCTGGCCTCATGATTGGGCGCACGCCCGAGTATTTGGGCAAGAAGATAGGCGCGTTTGAGGTCAAGATGGCATCTGTCGCTATTTTGGCAACGCCGCTGGCAGCCTTGTTTGGCACGGCTTTGTCGGTAGTGCTGGATGTGGGGCGCGCAGGCATTGCCAACCCTGGCGCACATGGTTTCAGCGAAATTCTTTATGCGTTTTCATCTGCCGCTAACAACAACGGCAGCGCCTTTGCTGGTCTTGCAGCCAATACGCCGTACTACAACACCGCGCTGGCTCTGGCCATGCTGTGGGGGCGCTATCTCATCATGGTGGCGGTGCTGGCCATAGCGGGCGCACTGGCAGCCAAAAAAACCGTGCCACCTTCGGCAGGCACGCTGCCTACGCACGGGCCGCTGTTTGTGCTGCTGCTGGTGATTACGGTGGTGGTAGTGGGCGCACTCACATTTTTGCCCGCGCTGGCACTGGGACCCGTGGTGGAGCATTTGCAAATGCTGGCGGGGCGGTGACATGCACAACCAATACGGGGATGAACGCAAAAGACGCAAAAACTACGCAGAAGGCGCAAAAAACATCCAAACAAAAACTTTTGTATTTCTTTTGCGAGCTTTGCGCAACTTCTGCGCCTTCTGCGTCGTGCACCCGTATTCAAATATAGAAAGAACCCATCATGGCTAACCCTCCTAAATCGCTCTACGACAAGGCGCTTATGCGCCAAGCCGCGTGGGATGCTATCAAACGCCTGTCGCCATTGGCGCAGGTTAAAAACCCGGTGATGTTCGTCGTCTGGCTCGGCAGCGTGCTGTGTACGGGGCTGGCGGTGCAAGCACTGGTGCAGCGTGGTGAAGAGCCCGCATGGTTTGTCACGGCCATTACGCTGTGGCTGTGGTTTACCGTGCTGTTTGCCAATTTTGCCGAAGCTATGGCCGAAGGCCGTGGCAAGGCACAGGCGGCGGCGCTCAAGGGGCTGAAGAAAACCGTTTTTGCCAAAAAACTCACAGAGCCGCGCTATGGCGCAACCGTGGTGCAGACCCAGTCGCAAGAGCTGCGCAAGGGTGATGTGGTGCTGATTGAAGCGGGCGATACCGTGCCGGGTGATGGCGAAGTGATTGAAGGCGTGGCTTCGGTCGATGAATCAGCCATTACGGGCGAGTCTGCGCCTGTTATCCGCGAATCGGGCGGCGACTTTTGCGCGGTGACGGGCGGCACGCGCGTGCTGTCTGACTGGCTGGTGGTGCAAATCATGACCAACCCGGGCGAAACCTTTTTAGACCGCATGATTGGCATGGTCGAAGGCGCCAAGCGCAAGAAAAGCCCCAATGAAATCGCGCTCACTATTTTGCTGGTGGCGCTCACGCTCACGTTTTTGATGGCAACGGCTACCCTGCTGCCTTTTTCCATCTTCAGCGTACGTGCCAGCGGGCAAGGCTCGCCTGTTACGGTAACGGTGCTGATTGCGCTGCTGGTTTGCCTGATACCCACCACCATAGGCGGCTTGCTCTCGGCAATAGGCGTAGCAGGCATGGGGCGCATGATGGAGAAAAACGTCATTGCCACATCGGGCAAGGCGGTAGAAGCTGCGGGTGATGTGGATGTGCTGCTGCTTGATAAAACAGGCACTATCACGCTGGGCAACAGGCAGGCATCGGCCTTTATGCCCGCGGAGAACATCAGCGACAAAACGTTGGCGCAAGCCGCGCTCTTGTCATCGCTGGCAGACGAAACGCCCGAAGGCCGCTCCATCGTGAGTTTAGCCAAGCAGGTTTTAAACCAGCGTGGCCGCGATATTGAAACCGAAGGCGCACAATTCGTACGCTTTACCGCGCAAACCCGCATGAGTGGCATTGACTGGCAGGGGCGCAGCATACGCAAAGGCGCGGCAGATGCCATCAAGCGCCACATGCACGAGCAAGGCACGCCTTGGCCGCAAAGCCTGCAAGACATGGTCGATAGCATCGCGCGGCGGGGCTCTACCCCGCTGGTAGTGAGCGAAGGCGCAACCGTGCTGGGTGCGGTGGAGTTAAAAGACATCGTCAAAGGCGGCATCAAAGAACGCTTTGCCGAACTGCGCCGCATGGGCATCAAAACCGTGATGGTGACAGGCGACAACCGCCTCACCGCAGCCGCCATCGCTGCTGAAGCAGGCGTAGACGACTTTTTGGCCGAAGCCACGCCCGAGGCCAAATTAGCCCTCATACGCCAGCACCAAAGCGAAGGCAAACTCGTTGCCATGACAGGCGACGGCACCAACGACGCACCCGCGCTCGCGCAGGCCGACGTAGCCGTTGCCATGAACAGCGGCACACAAGCCGCCAAAGAAGCGGGCAATATGGTGGACTTGGACAGCAACCCCACCAAACTGATTGAAGTGGTTGAAACTGGCAAGCAAATGCTGATGACACGCGGCTCGCTCACCACATTCAGCATTGCCAACGACATTGCCAAATACTTCGCCATCATCCCCGCCGCCTTTGCCAGCACCTACCCGGCACTCAACCGCTTGAACGTGATGGGGCTGGCCACACCCGCATCGGCCATTTTGTCGGCAGTGATATTTAACGCACTCATCATCATCGCCCTGATACCGCT
>JAGONG010000035.1:0-4455 GCA_017993135.1 Allobrachymonas sp. | reverse complement strand
AATACTTCTGGGGCCGCCCATCGGCCACCGCGCCCCAGCCTTACAACGGCGCACAATCAGGCGGCAGCAACCACGGCCCGCTTAACCCCGCGCTGCAAGCCGCCGTGCAGGCTCGCATTGCCGCCCTCAAAGCGGCAGACCCTAGCCAAACCGCACCCATCCCTGTGGACTTGGTTACCGCTTCAGCCAGTGGGCTAGACCCCCACATCAGCCCAGCGGCGGCGCAGTGGCAAGCCAGCCGCGTAGCGCGTGCGCGTGGCTGGCCGCTGCCGCGCGTTGCCGCCTTGATTGCCCAACACACCGAAGGCCGCCAATGGGGTTTTCTGGGCGAGGCGCGGGTCAATGTGCTGCTGCTCAATCTGGCGCTTGATGCAGATGCAGCACCCAAAGCGCAATAGGCGATAAAGGGCGCGAAAGTAACGACAAAAACGCAAGTAATGCCAACGCAACGCAGTTTGCACACGCTTTGCATCCTGCCCTCGCATATTTCATAGGTTTAACCATGCCAGCCGATAACAACCATTTTCCCCCTGATGCGCCGCCTGCAATGGCTCCATCAGACTTGTGCCAAACCAGCCGAGGCAAGCTGAAAATATTTTTTGATACCAGCACAGGTGCAGACAAAACCCGCACCATGCTGCAAGCAGCCCGCCAGCAACAGGCGCAAGGCGTAGATGTGCTCATCGGGCTGGTTGAAACGCACCAGATGGCAAACGAACAGCATTTGCTTGACGGGCTGGAGCAGCTTGCCCCCAGCCGCATCCAACACCTTGATGGCGTGCATACAGAGTTTGATCTCGATGCTGCACTCAAGCGCCATGCCCAACTGGTTGTGCTGGATGATTTAACGCACAGCAACACAAGCAGCCGCCGCCACTCCCAACGCAGCCAAGATGTAGAAACTTTGCTGGCAGCAGGCATAGACGTGTACATCACGATCTAGGCATTACGCGCGGCTTGCATTTGCCTATTTATCAATAACGTAACCATAATCCCGCATGCAAACCGATCGCCCCGACCCCGATGCGCTGCTCGCGCAGGTTGAATCCGAAACTCGCAAGGCCAGCCGTGGCAAGCTAAAAATCTTTTTCGGAGCCAGCCCGGGCGTGGGCAAAACTTACGCCATGCTGCAAGCCGCACGCCAGCAGCAGGCGCTGGGTGCAGACGTGCTCGTTGGGCTGGTTGAAACGCACCAACGCGCCGACACAGCCCGCCTGCTCGAAGGGCTGGAGCAACTGCCCCTGCGCCAAGTGGCACACCGCAACCGCACCCTGCACGAGTTTGATTTAGATGCTGCCCTCAAACGCCAGCCGCAACTCATACTGGTAGATGAGCTGGCGCACACCAACGCCCCAGGCAGCCGCCACCCCAAACGCTGGCAAGACGTAGAAGAACTGCTGGGCGCGGGCATAGATGTATACAGCACCATCAACGTGCAGCACCTTGAAAGTTTGAATGACGTAGTTGGCCGCATCACAGGCGCGCGCGTGTGGGAAACCGTGCCTGATAGCCTGTTTGACGGTGCTGATGACGTGGTACTGGTCGATTTGCCCCCTGATGAATTGCTCTCGCGCCTGAAAGCGGGCAAAGTCTATCTGCCGCAGCAGGCCGAGCGCGCCATGCAAAACTTCTTTCGCAAAGGCAACCTCATTGCACTGCGCGAACTCGCCCTGCGCCGCACCGCAGACAGGGTCGATGCCGACGTGCTGGCGTGGCGCAAAGAGCAAGCCGTTAAAGCCGTATGGCCCATGCGCGAGTCGCTACTGGTCTGCCTGCGCCCAGGCGTAGGAGCCGAGCGGCTGGTGCGCAGCGCCGCACGCTTGGCAGGGCAGTTGCAAGTGCCTTGGCACGCGCTCTATGTAGAAACGCCCCGCCTGCAACGCCTGCCCGAAGCCGAACGCGCCCGCATTTTAAAAGCCCTGCATCTGGCGCACACGCTGGGCGCACAAATCACCAATCAGGCTGCTGATGACAGCGCCGACACCATCGTTGCCTACGCCCGCGAGCACAATCTGGGCAAAGTGCTGCTCGGGCGCGAGCAGCCCCGCGCATGGTGGTGGCAACGCCTGCGCCCAGGGCTGGCACAGCGCCTGCTGGCACGCGCACCCGATTTGGACATCATGCAACTGGCCAGCGCAGGCGTAGACGGCGAGCGCCCCGCCCCCGAGCGCAACGCAGAGCGCAGTGGCGACTCAGCCGATGCAGCCAACCCGCACCACAGCCTGCAAGGGCAAGGCTTGCGCCATTACGCGCTGTCTTTGGCTTCAATCGTAGCCCTATCGCTGGCGGCATTGCCTTTGCATGGCGTGTTTGACCAAGTCAATATCGTCATGCTCTACCTGCTGGCAGTCATGTTTTCCGCCTTCAAATTCGGGCGCAACCCAGCCATTGCAGCGGCAGTGTTGGGCGTGGCACTGTTTGATTTTTTCTTTGTTGCCCCGCGCATGAACATGGCGGTAAGCGACCTGCAATACCTCATCACCTTTGGCGTAATGCTGGCAGTTGCCACCACCACCGCGCACCTCACATCCACCCTGCGTTTTCAGCGTGACGTAGCCCGCAGCCGCGAGCGCCGCATCTCTTCGCTCTACGTCATGGCGCGTGAACTCTCTGCCGTGCTCACAGCCGAGCAGATTGAAACCATTGCCCAAAACTTTGTGCAGCAAGGCTTTCAGGCGCAAGCCGTGCTGCTGCAACAAGGCATGCAAGACAAACTGGCAACACCTGCAAACGTGCCCGCCAACATGCCGCTTGACATAGCCATTGCACAATGGGCGCTCGACCACAACGAAGCCGCAGGCCTTGGCACCGACACCCTGCCCAGCGCCCCCGTGCTATACCTGCCCCTGCAAGCCCCCATGCGCACACGCGGCATACTTGCCGTGCAACCACGCCGCCAGCCGTGGCTACCCTCGCCCGAGCAAGAGCGCTTGTTGCAAGCAGGCGCATCGCTGGTAGCCATTGCCATAGAGCGCTTGCACTACACCGAAGTAGCCCAAGGCGCTTTGCTGCAAATGGAGTCTGAGCAACTGCGCAACAAACTGCTCGCAGCCGTATCGCACGACCTGCGCACCCCGCTAACCGCGCTAGTCGGGCTGGCAGACACACTCACCCTCTCGCGTAACCCGCCCATGTCAGCAGAGCAAACCGAGCTGGCGCACGCCATCCGCGAAGAAGCCCTGCGCACCAGCGCACTCGTACACAACCTGCTTGAAATGGCACGCCTGCAATCGGGCAACATCACCCTGCACAAAGAATGGCAACCACTTGAAGAAGTCGCAGGCACAGCCCTGCAAGCCCGCGCCAGCGTACTAGCCGCCCACCACATACAAGTACAACTGCCGCACGACCTGCCCCTGCTGGAGTTTGATGCCGTACTGATTGAACGCGCCCTGTGCAATCTGCTAGAAAACGCCGCCAAATACACCCCCGCAGGCAGCACCATCACCCTAAGCGCCCAAGCGCAAGAAGGCTACATGCACATCCGCCTGTGCGACAACGGCCCGGGCGTGCCCCAAGGCAAAGAAAAATTCGTCTTTGAAAAATTCACCCGTGGGCAAGAAGAATCAGCCATCCCAGGCGTGGGGCTGGGGCTGGCCATCGTTACGGCAATCGTTGAAGCACACAAAGGCCGCGCCTGGGCGGAACCCCGCGCAGGGGGCGGAAGCTGCTTTATCATCACCCTGCCACTAGGCACGCCGCCAGCTATGCCTGTAGAAGCGCCGTGAGTGTGCTGCTGGTCTAGAGTGTAGGGTGGGTGACTTGTCACCCACGCGGCAATCCACCCGCAAACGCCTCACCGCGGGGGTTACGGCTTGGCAGCCTAACCCACCCTACCCAACTGCCCGAAGAAGCACAATAACCACCTCAGCAGCCCAAACCCCGTAAAGAAACCCAAGCCATGCACACAACAACCCCCGCCCCGCACACGCCAACGCCACCAGCCACGGCCAAGCACAACAACACACCGCGCCTGCGGTTTGCGGAGTTTCAAGAAGCTGTGCCAACACATCCGTTATCGGGAATTGCAGAAATTGTGAATGAAAAAATTCGCGTAGAAGCAATTAGTTCTAGCAGCTATGTGAGTACCGAGAATCTTTTACCCGAGTTCGCTGGAATGGCTGCAACAGGCAATCTCCCGCCTGTTATTTCAGTCACGAGATTTCAACCCAAAGACATACTTATCTCCAATATCCGCCCCTATTTAAAGAAAGTCTGGCAAGCAGATATTCATGGCGGCGCATCGAACGATGTGCTTGTTGTTCGAGCTAAATCGCATGTTGATGCCAACTACTTGGCCGCGCTACTGCGCAGCGACCACTTTATTGATTACGTTATGCGCGGGGCGAAGGGCGTAAAAATGCCACGCGGCGAAATATCAATGATTCGTGAGTTTCCAATCCCTTGTCCTTCTGATGCAGAGCAACAAAAAATCGCCGCCTGCCTAACCTCACT
>JAGONG010000068.1:3723-7165 GCA_017993135.1 Allobrachymonas sp. | reverse complement strand
TGCCGCAGCAGTGGGCGCAACGCCGCCAGAGCAGCACGGTGGTGCTTGATTGCGCCTACGCCCCGCTACAGCTTACAGATAGCCCCCTGCTGCCAGAGGCATTCAACCGCCATGCAGCATGGCAAATTTTCACCCCCAACAAGGCGCTGGGCGTGTGTGGCTTGCGGGCGGCTTATGCCATAGCACCGCAGCATTTGCCAGACGATGCAGTGCAAAGCGTGGCGGCGCGGGCGGCATCATGGCCGCTGGGAGCGTATGGGGTGGCTTTGCTGCATAACTGGTGCAGCACAGCCACGCAAGACTGGCTGGCGCAATCGCGCCAAACCCTGCAAGGCTACAAGGCAGCACAGTTGCAAGCACTGCAAGCCTTGGGTTGGGAATGTTGCCCGAGCGAAACCAGCTTTTTTGTGGCGCGCCCAAGCCTGCCCGCAGGCATGGATTTGGCGCAAATGCTCTCGGCACTGCGCGCCCAGGGCATCAAACTGCGCGACTGCGCTTCGTTTGGCCTAAGCGGGCATGTGCGCCTGTGCGTACACACGCCACAAGCGCAAGCCGTGCTGCTGCAAACCTTGCGGGGGTTGGGCTGCAAGGGCTAGAGAACGGTGGGGCTGGGCTTGCTGCGCTTTAGCCGCGCCAGTTACGCAGCATGTGGCGCATGTGTACCAAGTCAATGGTGGTTGCGCCCGTTTCGTCGCTGCTTTGGCTCGATTGCACGGCGTGCCCGTAGATGACCTCGAAAGTCAGCGGCAAACTGCCATCTGCCTGCGCCAATGTGCTGATGGCTTGGTGTAACTCTGCCAGCCAGCCGTGGCCGTGGGTGGCGTGGCTGCGGGTGGCGGCAAGGTTGCGGCCAAGTTCGCGCAACTCTTGCAGCAGGCGCTGGGGGCTGGTAAAGGTTAGGGTGATGCGTTCGGTGTCTATCACGGGGTCGGCAAAGCCTGCTTGCAGCAGCATATCGCCCCAGTCGTGCATGTCGGTAAAGCTGTGGCAGGGTGGCGGCCAGCCGCGTTGCTGGTAGAGCTGGCGCAGTTCGTGCAGGGTGTCGGGCCCGAGGGTGGAGAACATGACAAAGCCTGTGGGCGAGAGCCATTGCCGCCATTGCTTTAACACGGCTAAGGGGTCGGTGGCAGTGTGCAGTGCCATGTTTGCCCAGAGCATGTCTATGCTGTGGGCGGCAGGCGGTGGTGATGTTGCTACTGCTGTGTCTGTGGCGCTTGATGCTGTGCTTGATGTTACGTTGGCTGCGGGCGCGTGCCAGGCGGTGGCTTGCGGGTAGCGTTGTTGCAGGGCGGTGTGCGCCTGCAAGCCGCCTTGCGCGGCGTGCCAGTGCAGCCAGTTGTGCGGTTGCAGGGTGATGAAATCGAGCCGCTGCATCATGCGCCGTGCTATTTCTTCGTGCAGCCAGGGGCTTTGCGAGGGGCTGCGCTGCTGCCAGCGGGCGGCAGCTTGGGGGGCAATGGGGACGTGGCTGGGCGGTGCGCTAGCGGGCGCGGAGGCGGTCATGGCTGCGGGGTGTTGGGGTTGGCGTTGGGCTTTGCGCTGGGTTTAGCGTGCGGCTTTGCGTGTGGTTTTGCGTTGGCTTGGACGCTTGGGCGTGCTTGGTTGGATGTGGGCAGCAAATCGGGGCGGTGGCGGCGGGTTATTTGCAGGCTTTGTGCTTGCCGCCACTGGGCGATTTCGGCATGGTTGCCGCCCAGCAATACGGCTGGAACGTGCTGCTCGCGCCAGACTTCGGGGCGGGTGTAGTGGGGGCAGTCAAGCAGGCCGCCAAGTGCGGGGTTGAAGCTGTCTTGTATGTGGCTGTCTTGGTCGTGCAGCACGCCAGGTTGCAGGCGGGCAATGGCATCAAGCAGTGCAATGGCGGGTATTTCGCCGCCAGACAGCACAAAGTCGCCCAAGCTGATTTGGGTATCAACGCAAGTGTCGATAAAACGCTGGTCTATGCCTTCGTAGCGCCCACATACCAAAATAGCGCCAGTGCTGCTGGACGCATCTGCCCAGTGCTGCACTTGCGCGTGGTCAAGGCGCTGGCCGATGGGTGAAAACAAAACGACGGGTGCAGTTTGTGCTGGCGTTTGCGGTGCGGTGGCTTGGTTGGCATGGCTGGCGCGGTCGGCGCGTATGGCTTGCAGGCACTGCCATAGCGGCTCGGCCTGCATTACCATGCCTGGGCCGCCGCCAAAGGGGCGGTCATCTACGCGGCGGTAGTTGCCTTGGGCGAAGTCGCGCAATTGCCAAAGTTTGAGTTCGATTTGCCCTGTTTCGTAAGCACGGCGGGTTACGCCTGTTTGTAAAAAAGGCTCAAACAGTTCTGGAAACAGGGTGATGACATCAAAGCGCATGGCACAGCGGGGAGTGCGAGGTGGGGCAAAAAGCGGTGTTGGGCAGGCGGCTTTTAATCATAGTCAGCCTGCCAATCAACCACGATGGTTTTGGCAGCGGTATCTACGCTATCAACAAAGGCATTAACGAAGGGAATCAGGCGCTCGGCGGGCTTGCCGTTGGCCTCAAAAGCGAGTACCAGCGTGGTTTGCGGGCCTGTGGGCAGCAGGTCTTGCACTACGCCTAAATCTGCGCCTTGGCGGTTGCTTACGCGGCAGCCAATCAAATCGACCCAGTAGTATTCGCCCTCGTCAGGAGTAGGAAAGCTTGAGCGCGGTATAAACACCCGTGCGCCGCGCAGCAGCTCGGCAGCCGTGCGGTCGGCAATAGGCAAAGATTGCGCAACCAGCGTGTCGCCATGCGTTTTAACCTGGCTGATGGGCAGGCGCAGCGTGCCGCTAAAGGTTATAGCGCCGCGTTGTGCGGGCTGCAAATACCAGCGTTTGCTGGAAAAAACCGCTTCGGGCATTTTGCTGTGCGCCACCACCTTGAACCAGCCTTTAACGCCCCACGCCTCGCCAATGCGGGCTACTTCAATGGCATCTTCGGGCAAGGGGTGCGACTCAAGGATGGATTGCAAATCAACTAAAGACATGGTGCGGATTTTGACGGGTTAAAAGTGGAACGTTGCACGGAGCATGGCACGATAGTATAAAAAAACAAAGCCCGATGGGTTAAGCATCGGGCTTTGCGAAGAAAAACAGCGCTTAAAAATTAAGCAGCAGCTTTTTTGGCGTGCTGTTTAACCAGACGCTCAACTGTAGGAGAAGGCTGTGCGCCAACGCTTTTCCAGTAAGTCAGACGGTCTTGCGCAATACGCAGACCTTCTTCTTTTTCGGTAGCGGTGGGGTTGTAAAAACCGATGCGCTCGATAAAGCTGCCATCGCGACGCACGCGCTTGTCAGCAACAACTACGTTGAAAAAAGGGCGGCCTTTGCTGCCGCTACGGGAAAGTCGAATAACGACCATGATGCAATCCTTCGGGTGGAGAATCTTCCAGCGATTGAGACACGCAACTGGCCACCCGGCCAGCGGCACGCTGAAAAGCTGCTGATTATAG
>JAGONG010000068.1:0-3623 GCA_017993135.1 Allobrachymonas sp. | reverse complement strand
ATGGTTGGCTGATGCCATAGCCGCGCAGGTAGGCACACGCTTTGATGCGGTAGCGTTGGCATTGCTGCAACAAGCAGAACTAGACGTGCGCGTAAACACCCTGCTTGCCAAGCGCACGCAAGCTATACAAAGCCTGCAGCAAGCAGGGCTGCAAGCGCAAGCCACGCCTTATTCGCCTTGGGGCATACGCTTGGCGGGCAAGCCCAAGCTCGCGCAGCTTGATGCAATGCGCAATGGACAAATCGAGGTGCAAGACGAAGGCTCGCAACTGCTGGCCGTGCTGCTGGATGCCAAGCGTGGCGAGATAGTGGTTGATTTTTGCGCAGGCGCTGGCGGCAAAACGCTGGCACTGGGTGCAGCTATGCGCAATACCGGGCGCTTGTACGCGCTGGATGTGTCGGCGCACAGGCTTGAAAAACTCAAGCCACGGCTGGCACGCAGCGGATTAAACAACGTGCACCTGATGGCGATTGCCGATGAGAGCGATGAACGCATCAGCCGCCTTGCGGGCAAGGCCGACCGCGTATTGGTAGATGCGCCCTGCTCAGGGCTGGGTACTTTGCGCCGCAGCCCCGATTTGAAATGGCGGCAAACCCCGCAAACGGTGCAGGAGATGGCGCAAAAGCAAGCTGCTATTTTAAAAAGCGCAGCCCGCTTGCTCAAACCGGGCGGTCGCTTGGTGTACGCCACTTGCAGCGTGCTAGAGGCTGAAAATGAGGCAGTTGCAGCCGCTTTTACAGCCGCGCAGCCGCAGTTTGAGCCGCTTAACGCCGCGCAAATGCTGGAGGCGTTGAAAGTGCCACAGGCTGCTACGCTGTGCTCGCAGCAAGAAGGCGCGTGCGCTGGCGTGCCCGCAGGCCAGTATTTGCGCCTGTGGCCTGATGTGCATGGCACAGATGGTTTTTTTGCGGCTATCTGGCAGAAAAAAGCCTAAGGGAAGCGCTGAAGTATTTCAGTTTTTTATCAAAACGCAATCACCTGCCATTCCCGCGCAGGCGCTAACCCACCGTTGCGCCCTTATGTTGCTGGATTTCCGCCAGCGCGGGAGTGACAACTACTGCGGCGCTTGCAAGCGGCACTACTAGTAGCGCAAAAGCGGAATGAACAACGCAATGAAAAGCGGCTGTTGTGGGCTGCCACCTCTTTAATTTGTAAATAGCCATTGGGGATGTATCGCAAAACAGGCAAATGTTTACAAATACATGCACAATAGCTGTTTTCCCCTTTTGGGGTGTTTGGGCGCATTGGTATTTAACGCATTGCTGGTGCAGCCCGAGGAAAAGTAAATATGCAAAACAGTTCACCGCACAAGTCTTCTTTGCCCGCTTTGATGCTGGGCGCTATTGGTGTGGTCTATGGCGATATTGGCACGAGCGTGCTGTATTCCATGCAGACCGTGTTCCACTTCAACCATTTGCCCGTTACGCCTGCCAACGTCTACGGCATTGTTTCGCTCTTTTTCTGGACGCTCACGCTGCTGGTGGCAGTCAAGTATGTGCTGCTGATTTTGCGTGCTGACAACCACGGCGAGGGCGGCTTGGTGGCTATGTTTGCGCTGGTTTCCAACTCCATACAGGGGCGACCCAAGCTGCGCTATGTGCTGCTGCTGCTGGGCTTGATGGGGGCGTGCCTGTTTTATGGCGACGGCGTAATTACGCCTGCTATTTCGGTGCTCTCGGCGGTTGAGGGGCTGGAAGTGGCTTCCGAGGCGTTTAAGCACTACATCATTCCTATCACGCTGAGTATTTTGCTGGTGCTGTTTGTGATGCAGAAAAAAGGCACGGCGGGTATTGGCAAGCTCTTTGGCCCTGTAATGCTGCTGTGGTTTATCACCATTGGCTCGCTGGGCGTGATGCAAATTGTGCAGCAGCCAGGCATTGTGGCGGCATTGAGCCCGCTGCACGCATTGCGCTTTATTGCAGAGCAGCCGCGCACCACGTTTTTTATTCTGGGTGCAGTGGTGTTGTGCGTAACGGGCGGCGAGGCGCTGTATGCCGACATGGGGCACTTTGGCCGCAAGCCTATTCAATGGGCATGGTTCCTCATTGTGATGCCGCCGCTGGCAATGAACTATCTCGGCCAAGGCGCTTTGTTGCTAAGCAACCCCGAAGCGGCTGAAAATCCGTTTTTCATGATGGCGCCCAAATGGGCGCTGTACCCGCTGGTTGGCTTGGCAACAGCAGCCACGGTGATTGCTTCGCAGGCGCTTATTTCGGGCGCATACAGTGCTACCAAGCAGATTATTCAACTGGGCTACTTGCCGCGCCTGCGCATTTTGCACACCAGCGAGCATGAAACAGGGCAAATCTACATGCCTTTTGTCAATTGGGCGCTGTTTGTGGCGATTGTGCTGGTGGTGATGATGTTTCGCTCATCGGCTAACTTGTCGGGCGCTTACGGCATTGCCGTGACGACCAATATGGTCATTACCACGCTGATGACTTATTTTGTGCTGCGCTATGTCTGGAAGTGGTCGCTGCCGCTGGTGGTAATTCCCATCGCGTTTTTCCTGGTGATTGATGGCGCATTCTGGCTCTCGAATATGATGAAATTCATGCACGGCGGCTGGTTCCCGCTGGCTGTAGCGGGGCTGATTTTCCTGCTGATGATGACTTGGTACCGTGGCCGCGCCCTGCTGGCTGCAAGGCTGGTATCCGAGAGTTTGCAGCTTAAAGAGTTTCTGGCTTCGGTTTTTGCCGACCCACCGCAGCGCGTAGCAGGCATGGCGGTGTTTATGCACGCCAACCAAGTCAGCGTGCCACACGCGCTGCTGCATAACCTCAAGCACAACAAGGTGCTGCATGAGCAAAACCTGTTTGTCACGGTTAAAAACCACGAAGTGCCCTGGATTGCCGAGGAGCAGCGGCTGGAAGTAAACCCGCTGGGCAATGCCTGCTGGCAGGTGCTGGTGCATTACGGCTTTATGGACCAGATTGATTTACCCAAAGCGCTGCTGGAGCTGCACAAGCATGGCTGTGTGTTTGAGCCCATGCAGGCGAGCTATTTCCTCTCGCGCGATAACATCGTGCCATCGAACTTGCCAGGCATGGCACGTTGGCGCGAAAAGCTGTTTGCCCATATGCACCACAACGCCAGCGCAGCGGCAGAGTATTTGAATCTGCCTAACAACGCTGTGGTGGAGCTGGGGGCGAAGGTCGAGATTTAGCAAACGGCAAGAAGCCAGCTTGGGTTGCGCGGCTGGCTTCTTTGCTGCAAATGCAGAGTTGCCGCCGCAGCCGTGCTTTTGCGCAAGCGCACTCAGGGAAAGCCCTGAACAAGCAGCGCCGCTTTTCGTCCTGATTGGCATAGCCGCTAAAATCCCCGCGTCAATCTGTACTTTTAGATAGCGTTTGAGCCTGCAAAGGCTTTTTCTTTACCCCAATGATTAACGGAGCAGCCATGTACCAGCACATCAAAGTCCCCGCCAACGGGCAAAAAATCACCGTCAATGCCGATATGTCGTTGAATGTGCCTGACCAGCCCATCATCCCCTTTATCGAAGGCGACGGCACGGGCTTTGACATCACCCCCGTCATGATTAAAGTGGTAGATGCGGCTGTAGCCAAAGCCTACGGCGGCAAGCGCCAAATCTGCTGGATGGAAGTCTATGCAGGCGAAAAATC
>JAGONG010000034.1 GCA_017993135.1 Allobrachymonas sp. | reverse complement strand
GCGCGCGCGGCAATGCCAAAAGTGTTGCAAGACTCAAGCGGGGCGTTGTTTTCAAAATGCAGTGTATTCATAGCGGATAATTGTCGCATCAGCCGCGTGTTATGGCTGCATTGTTGAGAGGAAAAATACTATGCCATCTTTTGATACCGTTTGTGAAGCCGATCAGGTTGAAGTAAAAAACGCTGTAGAAAACAGCGCCAAAGAAATTGCCACCCGTTTTGACTTCAAAGGCACGAGCGCCGCGATTGAAATCAAAGACAAAGAAATCACCTTGTTTGGCGATGCCGAGTTCCAGTTGCAGCAAATTGAAGACGTTTTGCGCAACAAAATGACCAAGCGCAATGTAGACGTGCGTTTTCTGGACAAAGGCGCGGTGCAGAAAATGGGCGGCGACAAGGTCAAGCAAGTCATCAAGGTGCGCAATGGCATTGAGAGCGAGCTGGCTAAAAAAATCCAGAAAACCATCAAGGAAAGCAAGCTCAAGCTGCAAGCATCTATTCAAGGTGAATCGGTGCGCGTAACGGGTGCCAAGCGCGATGATTTGCAGGCGGCTATGGCGTTGATTCGTAAAGAAATTACCGATGTGCCGCTGAGTTTTGATAACTTTCGCGATTGATGCGATTGAGATAAAACAGCTATCTGCCCAAGCCCAATGAAAGCCGCCATGCACATAAGTAGCCTGCCCTTTGCGCCTTTTGCACCTTCGCGCCCCATTGCTTGCCGCCGCGCTATTGCTGCTGGCATCACAGCAGCCTTTGCACTGTTTGCGGGAGCAGCGGCACAGGCGCAAAATGTGGCGCTGGCAGGCATGCTGGGCAAAACGCCTTTGTTAGTCGTCGATGGCGCACCGCCCAAGGCCGTACCCATAGGGCAAAGCCACATGGGCGTGAAAGTGCTAAGCGTAGAAGGCGAGCAAGTGCAGCTCTTGAACGAGGGCAAACGCATTTCAGTGCGGCTGGGGCAAGCGCCCGTAAGCGTTGGCGGTGCGCCTGCCGCTGGCGGTCAAGATGATGCTGTGCAAGGTGACGCGCGGCGCATTGTCTTGAGCCAGTCAGGTGGCGGGCACTTCTCGGGCAGCGGCAGCATCAACGGCAAAGCCATGCGCTTTGTTGTAGATACTGGCGCTACCTATGTCTCGCTGGGCGTAAACGATGCAGAGCGTTTAGGCATCAAATACAAAGACGGCGCAAGAGCACCGATGCAAACGGCCAATGGCATTAGCCTGGCATGGCGGGTAAAGCTCAATAGCGTGCGCATAGGTAGCGTGCAGTTGCACGCCGTAGACGCCGTAGTCGTGCCGAGCACTATGAGCCAAATCTTGCTCGGCAACAGCTTTCTTAACCGCTTTGCCATGACGCGCAATGGCGACCAAATGGTGCTTGAGCGGCGCTATTGAAAAGAAAAATGCAGCGGCGTGCGGCACAGCCAAGCCGCCGCAGCCCAGCGCGCTACAAGCGGGCTTTAAGCACACTGGCAAGCGATGCTATACGCCATGAGCCATGAGCCTTATGCCATGAGCCAGCTTGGCAACTATTTCAAAAAAGCATAACCCCTCTTATGGCGCTGCTTTTTTCTGCCCCACGCGCGGCTCCTGCCCAGCCAGCAAGCGTTTGATATTGCCGCGATGCCGCCAAATCAACAATGCCGACAGCACCATAGCAGCCAGCACCACGGGCTGATACACAGGCCACCAGCCCGTAACCAAGCCTAGCAAGTAGCAAGGCGCAGCAGCCACAGCCGCAACCAGCGCAGCCAAAGACGAATAGCGCAGCACGGCAACAGTCAAAATCCACACCCCAAGCACCAGCAAGCCAACAGGCCAAGCCCAGCCAAGCAGCACACCCGCAGCCGTTGCCACGCCTTTGCCGCCCTTAAACTTGAAAAAGACAGGATACAAATGCCCGATAAAAGCAGCCAGCCCAGCTAAAGCAAGCGCATCTGGGCCTAGCTGCCAAGCCGCGCCCCAGCGAGCCACCACAAAAACGGCAAGCCAGCCCTTAAAGGCATCAAGCAGCAAAGTCAGGGCGGCAGCCGCCTTGTTGCCGCTACGCAATACATTGGTTGCGCCAGGGTTGCCACTGCCGTAACTGCGCGGGTCGCTCAAGCCCATCAAGCGGCTGACAATGACAGCAAAACTCAATGAGCCTAGCAAATAAGCCACTGCGGTGACGAAAAACAATGCAAAAGAGGGCTGCATGAAAAACTCTCTGTAAAAAACGGAAAAGCCGCTATTGTGCCAGCGCACAATCCACTGGCACAGCTTGCAGCAGCTTAATACAAACTTGCGGATCAAGCTCAAGCAAATAGCCGCGCCGCCCACCGTTAATGGCAATGCGCGGCAAAGACAAAATCGTACGCTCAATAAACACAGGCATAGCACGGCGCAAGCCAAATGGCGAAGTGCCACCAACCAAATAGCCGCTATGGCGCTGCGCCACCTCAACAGGGCATGGGCTAACCTGCTTGGCAGCAATTTGGCGTGCTAAATTTTTCGTCGAAACATTGCAGTTGCCGTGCATCAGCACAATCAAAGGCTTGCCATCCTGGTCTTGCATCACCAGCGTTTTAACCACAGCAAAAGCATCAAGCCCAAGAGCTTGCGCGCTGTGCTGCGCGCCGCCATGCTCTGCCCACTCATAAACCATCTCTTTAAAAGCAACGCCATGCTTGCGTAAAAATTGCGTAGCAGGCGTTTCGCTCATATGTGTTTTTTTGGCCATAGAAAATATATCTGCTGCAAGCTACAACCAAACCGCAAAGCCGCGCAGCCAAGGGCGTTTGGTAATCAGAAACGCAAATATTAAAGGTAAAAAAACCTTTTTTTGCCTGCGAACACAAGCCAGCCAAGCATCAATACGCCACAAGCCGCACACACAGCAAACTTAGCCACACGCCCGCGCAAAGCACAAGACTTAAAAAAACGGCTGCACTGCCATAGTCCTTAGCAAGTTTGGACAAGGGGTGAATTTCAAAACCCACACGATCAATAGCAGCCTCTATCCCGCAATTGAGCATTTCAACAATCAAAACCAGCACAAGCACAGCAAGTAAAAACACCACTTCGAGCCAGTTGCGCCCCAGCAAAAAAGCCAAGACAAAGCCAAACCCAGCCAACGCAAGCTCCAGCCTAAACGCAGGCGAAGTGCGCACGCCTGCCAATAAACCCTGCAACGAATACACAAAGGCATAGCGCAAGCGCGCCAAGCCGCGCCTATGCTTGTGGGGATGATTAGAAGCATTCATGGTATGAGCGTGTAGAGCAATAGAATAACAAGGAGAATAACAAAGGCGTACCTTAAGCCCGAAACGAGCCAAGCGCACATCATGCAGCAAAAATCATGCGGCAAAAAACTCGCACAAAAGCAAGTGAAAACAAAGCAAACAACCGAGCAAATTCCCCCAGGCGGCGTGGAAAACTTGGTAGCAGCAAAAAAATAGTGATGATTTGCAACAGAGCCGTCAGTTTTTGTCAGACTTCTCCGTGTTTCCCCTTATAATCTGCGCAAGGAGAAAGTTTTGCCTTCTTCTTGGTTTTGCTGCCAGAAATTGTTTTGCATTGATTGAAAGCTATTGCTTTCAGATTTGAAAAGCGTTTGCTGGCAGACGTAAGAACAATTTCCGGAAATTGTTTTCAAATTAACATTTTTTTTGAAGGATCGACAATGAAAAAGTCCCTCGTTCTCGCCGCTGTAATCGCCGCTGCTGCTCTGGCTGGCTGTGGTAAAAAAGAAGAAGCCGCTGCTCCTGCTGCTTCTGAAGCCGCATCTGAAGTTGTAGCTCCTGCTGCATCTGAAGCCGCTCCTGCTGCATCTGAAGCCGCTTCCGAAGCTGCTCCTGCTGCATCTGAAGCCGCATCTGCTGCTTCTAACTAATCGGATTTTCCTTTTAGTCTAAAAAAGCCACCTTCGGGTGGCTTTTTTTCGTCTTGCTGCTTGCTAATGACAGCTTGCCAAAGACTACCTTGTTAGTGACGGCTCGTTAATGTACTTGCTAGGGAAACGCTGATGTATTCCAGCGTAGTATAAAAATGCAATCGCGCGTCATTTCCGCGCTTTCTCTTGCGCGAAGAATGAATCAGCGGCTAGTAACTCTCTGGCATTGAAAATACTTTGCAGGCGGCAATAACCAGGCGAAAAAGATACGGTTATTGCTGCTGACACCTGAATTGCTTGGTTCGGATGAGCAAGCGAAGGGTGTTTGAGGCTATTAATCCGAAATTTGCGCGGGTGCAAATAGAGCGTGTGTTTTCTTGCCTGTGTGGCGGTGTTTTGTTTGGGTGCAGGCGTTTGCTTTTGCTTTTGCGTTTGCGTTTGCGTTTGCTATAGGGTTTTAGCCTAGGCAGTAAAAGTTGGAGATGTGTGCCCAGGCATCTTCGGGGCTGTCGGCGTAGTGAAACAGGTTGATGTCGTCAGCATCAATGAGGCCTGCTTGGACGAGCACTTCCCAGCGTAGCAGCTGCTGCCAGTGTGCTTTGCCGTAGAGTACGACGGGGATGGCGTTGGCTTTGTCGGTTTGTACGTGGGTGAGTATTTCAAATAGTTCGTCCAATGTGCCAAAGCCGCCAGGGAAGGTGACGATGGCTTTGGCGCGCATCATGAAGTGCATTTTGCGTAGCGCAAAGTAATGGAATTTGAAGCTGAGTGCGGGGGTGACGTAGGGGTTGGCGCATTGTTCGTGCGGCAGGGTGATGTTTAGGCCAATGCTGGGTTCGCCTGCTTCACTGGCACCTCGGTTGGCGGCTTCCATGATGCCTGGGCCGCCGCCTGTGCAGATGTAATAGTGCTGGTTGCGGGGCTGGCCGCTGCTGTGTTGTGCTACCAGACGGGCAAATTGGCGTGCGTCTTCGTAGTAGCGGGCGCCTTGGCGCAGTTGGGCGGCTTGCTGTAGTGTGGCGGTGTCGTTATTGGCTTGTGCTTGTGCCAGTATTTTTTCGACTGTTTCGGCGCTGTGAACGCGGGCGCTGCCGTAGACGACGATGGTGTTGTCTATTTGGTATTGGTTCAGGCTGAGTTCTGGCTTGAGCATTTCAAGCTGCATACGGATGCCGCGTGTTTCTTCGCGCTGTAAAAATTCGGGGTCGGAAAAGGCCAAGCGGCTGGAGTCTGGCGGCAGGTTTTGGCCGTTTTCGCTGTGTTGCTGTAGCAGTTGCCAAGCGTCGAGTAGTTTTTTTTCGGTTGGGGTGAGGTTGTTTTCCATGGTTGGATTGTGCCTTTGTTTTTTTTAGTAGCTGCGCCCTGCTTTGTATAAAGCGTGCGCTTTGCGTTGCAGGGGGCTGGCTGCGGCTAGTTTGGCCATGGCGGGGCCCGCGTGGGCGTGGGTGATGGCTAGGCCGAGTGCGTCGGCTGCGTCGGTGCCAGGCAGTGCAGAGAGGTGGAGCAGGCGTTTGACCATTTCTTGTATTTGCGATTTGGCAGCGCGGCCGTGGCCAGCAACGGCTTTTTTCATTTGCAGGGCGGTGTATTCGGCAACAGGTAGTTGTTTGCTGACCAATGCAGCCAGACACGCGCCGCGTGCTTGCCCTAGCAAGAGGGTGGCTTGCGGGTCGACATTGACAAAGACGATTTCGAGTGCGGCTACGTCGGGCTGGTAGGTGGCGACGACTTCGGCGATGCCTTCGCACAGGAGTTTGATGCGTGCGGGCAAGTCGCCACGGTGGGGTAGGAGTGTATTTTCTTCGCTGCTTGCTTGGCTGCGGCTGGTGTTTACGGTGCTGATGGTGCCGCTGGCTATGTATTGCAGGCGTGCGCCTTGGGCGTCGATTACGCCAAATCCTGTGGTACGTAGACCTGGGTCGATGCCTAAGATGCGCATGGCTGTTGCTTTTGTTTGGGGTGCTGTAGGTGTTTTTCGGGTGCGCCCCGTGTGCAACAGGGCAGCACTGGCGGGCGAGATGGCGTGTTTGGCATGCGGTTAGGGGATTTCAACTCCGCGCATGCGTGCAGCAATGGTGCGTGAGCGTGATGCCAGATAGCCTGAGTTTGGGTATTGTTCGTGGTATTTGGGGCGCGGCAGCATAACAGCCAGCCGCGCTGCTTCTAGGGCGGTGAGCTGTGCTGCGGGTTTGCGAAAGTAGTGCTGCGCGGCGGCTTGTGCGCCAAAGATGCCTTCGCCCCACTCTACGTTGTTGAGGTAGATTTCAAGGATGCGGCGTTTGCCCAGCAGGTGCTCAAGGTATTGGGTGAGCAAGAGTTCTTGCCCTTTGCGTAGCATGGTGCGCTCGCCAGAGAGCAGCAGGTTTTTGGCGAGTTGCTGGCTGATGGTGGAGGCGCCGACTACTTTGGCTTGTACGGGTGCTGGTGCAGATGCGCCACTGGCTGCGGCTTGCAGGGCTTCGCTGATGGGTTTGCCTTGCTTTTGAAGCCTTTCGATGCGGCGCTGGGCGCGTTCTTGTGCAAGTTGCTGTTGTTTTTCGGCGCGTTGTTGCTGTTTTTCGGCACGTGCGGCGGCGGTGGCATTGCGGTTTTTGGCTGATTCAATGGCTTGCCAGTCGATGCCGTCGTGGTCGAGAAAGTTGCCGTCTTCGGAGGCGATGACGGCGCGTTTGAGGTGGTCGGAGATTTGGTTGTACGGCACCCAGCTTTGCGACCAGGTGAGGTTGCCGCTTAGGGCTAACCGCGCAATTTCAGAGCGCTGAAAGGCGGTGGATTGGGGGTCGATTACTGCCATCAGACCAATGCGCGCTACAAAAAAGAGTTGCAGCAATATGCCTGCCACGAGTGGCCACAGGCAGAGCCGAAGCAGGGTTTTGAGGGGGCGCATCAGGCTTTTTCAGGGGCTGTTTGTGTTGATTCTGCGTTGATGAGGGCGCGTAGCTCTTGCAAGACGGGTGCGGTGCGCGGTGGGGTGGTGTTGCGCCACAGGGCAAACGAGAGGGCGGCTTGCTCAACGAGCATACCCAAGCCGTCGCGGGCTAGTCTGCCGTGCGCTCTGGCTGGCGATAAAAAGTCGTTGGCAGCCGGGCCGTACATCATGTCGTAGAGCATGCCGTCGTGGGTGAGGCGGTTGATGGGGAATTGCAGGGCTTGCCCGTGCAGGCTGCTGGAGGTGGCGTTGATGACCAGATTGAACTGATCGGGCAGCGATGAGAGGTAGTGGGTGGGGGAAAGTACGTCGTCAAGGCTGCATGCAGCAAGGGCTACCGAGTGCATGTTGGCCCAGTGGTAGTGGCGCTCGATGAGCTCTTGGGCTTTTTCGCGGGTGCGGTTGGCTACTACTACCAGCGCGGGGCAGACGGCTATGAGTGAGCTAAGTACGCCTGCTGCTGCGCCGCCTGCGCCTAGTAGCAGTACGGGCAGGCGGCCAAAGACGAAGCCTGCGTTAAAGACTACGTCGCGGATGAGGCCTGGGCCGTCGGTGTTGTCGGCGTGCAGGGTGGTTTTGCGCCCTTCGCGTTGCCACATCAATGTGTTGGCTGCTTGCGCGAGTGTGGCGCGGTTGGTGTGGCTGTTGGCAGCGGCAAAGGCTTCGTGTTTGAAGGGGACGGTGACATTGACTCCGCTGTAGCCTTGTTTTTTCAGGCGTGCAAGTGTGCCAGCAAAGTCTTCAGGCGCGCTTTCGATGGCTTCGTAAGTGAGGTTTTGCTGCTTTTGCTCGGCAAAACGGGCGTGTATCCAGGGCGAACGGCTGTGTGCAATGGGGTGGCCGATAACACCATAGCGGCAGGCAGTTGAGTCAGTCATGGCGGTGGGCAAATGTTTTAAAAATAGTTTGCGTAAGGGTAATGCACAAAATGGGTGCAAGGGTTTAGGTTTTTTGCTGATGCAGAGGTTCAGCGGTTCAGTGATTCAGTTTTTGGTGCTGTCAAAGTTTTGGGTTTCAAGCATATTGTTGCGGGTGAACTTGAAGGTAGAGACGATTTCGAGCTGGTCGGTGAATTTGCGCAGTTCTTTGTCAAAAACGCCAAAGGGGCCAGCGCTAACGGCAATGGCTTCGGCGCGGCGATCGAGCAGGCGGTTGCCTGATGTTTGCATGATTTTGGTTTCGAGTACGCGGCCGTCATGGTTAACGACCATGCTCATGATGAGCTCGCCGTAGAGCTTTTGGCCGTTGTGCTCGGGGAAGTTGCTTGTGCCTTTTTCTTCGATTTTTTGTTTCAGGCTGTCGTAATACAGTGCTTGCACGCCTTTGACGGTGGATGCGCCAATAAAGTTGCGGCGCGGGCGTGAGTTTTCGGCCTGTATGCGCCGATCGATTTCGCCAACGATGTTGAGCAAGAGTTGGCGTTTTTTCTGTAGGGCTTGCTGCTGCGGTGATGAGGCTGGCGCTTTGGCAATGGCGGCAGGCAGGTCGGCAAGCTGTTTTTTGACGTGGGTGAGTAGCTCCATTTGCTGGCGCTGCATGGTGTCAATTTGCTGCTGCGAGGGTGCGTCTGCGGCTGTGCCAGATGTGCCTTCGAGGTCTGCGCCCGCATGGTCTGCACCGTTGGGCACAGCGCCTAGTTCGTTGCCGTATGAGTTAAAGGGCGAAGGGGGCAGTGGGGATGTGGCGCGGATGCCTTGCTGCTCCAGATTGCCGCCGCCGTTGAGGTTGTGCTGTGCAATGGCTTGCGGCTTGTCTGGGGCTTCGTCAGAGCGGGCATTGACCAAGATGACTTCCAGAGGCGTGTCTTCAATGATGCGGTTGTAGGCTTCGGGCTCAACAACTTTTACTGCACCAAAGAAACTGGCATGCAGCAAAACGGAGGAGCATATTGCGATAGCCATAGGCGAGTGCAGTAAAGCTGCAATGGTTGTAGCGGCTATTGCAATGGGTGAACGCAGGGGCGCTTTAGGTGCAGGGGACTTGGATGGGGCTTTATTCATGTCACATAGCAAGAAGGATGCAGGGCTTAAGGCGCATTTTATGCGTTCGCCTCGGGCGAGTCGGTATTTTCATCAACATTTACGGCAATCGCCAAGGGGCCTGCTGCAATGCTTGCTTCATCGGCTTCTTCTGCGTCTTCTTCATCGCTGCTGGTTTGAGAGGCTGCGGTGTCTGCGTCGTCGAGTCTGGCGATGACTGTGCCGCTTACATCTAGTGCCATGAGGTTGATTTGCCCCAGGCGGATGCGCACCTGTGCGTTGCGCGGCAGGTTGTCTGCGCCTATGACGTTAATGACCAGCGGCAAGCTGTTGGCGCGTACCAAGCCTACGTTGATAACGTTGCCTTCCAGCTCGGTAATGCCCGCGCGTTGCAGGTGCACGAGCGTCCAGAAGCGTTCCATGCTGGCTTGGTAGCCGTTGTAGCCTGTGTAAGCGGCATCAAAGGCCGAGATGATGCCAAACAGGGCTGCATCTTTGGGCTTGAAGGGAGCTGCCAGCGCGGCAGTGGCGCCGTTGCGGATGCAGGCGATGATTTGCCACTGATTGACCAAGTCTACATAGCGGCGCAGTGGCGAGGTGTTCCATGCGTAGCAGGGCACACCTATGCCCGCGTGGGGCTGTGCTTTGGTGCCCATGCGTACTTTCACGCCTGGCGCCAAGGCGGCTTGGCTGCGGTAGATGCCTGGCACATGGTTGTCGGCCAGCATTTGCCCCCAGTGGTGGTTGGCCAAAATCATGGCTTCAGAAACCATCATGTCTAGCGGAGAACCACGCTGGCGCACGCTGATTTGCACTTCTTCTTCACCTGTGGGCGGGGTGTTTTTCAGTGCTTCGTCGCGTAGCAGTTTGAAGTTGTAGTCGGGGCGGGTGAAGGTTTCTGGCTTGCCGCGTACCAGTTCGCGCTGGGCTTTGAGGTGCTGCACCAGCCGCCAGAGAAAGGCCAGCGCAGGGCGGTGCTGTTGCAGTGCTGGGTCGGCTTCAGGTGTGCTGGCAGGGGCGTTGAGCCAGTCAGCAGTGACGATAGGCTCTATGGCTTCAATGCGCAGGTTGTGGGCAATAGGGGTGCGCTCGATTTGGCTGCGCGTGCCTGCAAGTGCCAGCGTTGCTTCATCAAAGCTGACGTACAGCGTAACCGTGGGCGGCGTGTGCCCTGCTTGCAGCGTGTAGTGCTGCACCACATCAGCGGGCAGCATGGTGATTTTGTAGCCTGGAATGTAAACGGTAGACAGGCGGGTGCGCGCTACGGCATCAAGCGCGTCATTGGGTTGCACGGCAAGCCCGGGCGCTGCGATGTGTATGCCCAGCGTAACCGTGCCTGTGCCCAGCCCGCTGACCGAGAGCGCGTCATCAATTTCGGTGGTGTTGCTGTCATCCATTGAGAACGCTTGCACATCAGCCAGCGGCAGTGCGTCAGCATCAATCGGGGCAGCTTGCAGCGGTGGAAATGCCGTGCCTTTGGGGAAAAATTCAAACAAAAAGCGTTGCCAGTGAAACTGGTAGGGCGACTCAATCGCGCCAGCTTGTTGCAGTAAATCGAGCGGCGCGCGCTGTGTGGCCTTGGCTGCTTGCACTACGGCTTTGTATTCGGGAGCGTTTTTGTCGGGCTTGAACAGGATTTTGTAAAGCTGCTCGCGAATAGGCTGCGGGCAAGACGCACTGGCAAGCTCTTGCGCCCAAGCATCTATCTGCGCTTGTATGCGCTGCTTTTTCTCGATTGCCGCCAGCGCTTGCTGCACCACTTCGGCAGAGGCTTTTTTGTAGCGGCCTTTGCTGCTGCCTACGCGGCGGAAGTAGTGCGGTGCGTTAAACAGCGCCAGCAGCGTGGCTACTTGCTGCACCAGACTGGCGGGGTCTTGAAAATACTCTTTGGCTACGTCTTGAAAGCTGAATTCGTCTTCAGGCGCAAACTCCCAAAGAAGCTGCACATCTACCTCGGTTGAGAGCGTAGCGGCTTGCGCCAGCAATTCAGCGGGCTGGGGTTGGGGGAAGCTCAAAAGCACTTGCGCAGCCTTGACCTTGACCCGTTTACCCGAGTCCAGCTCAATTTGCGCCGATGTTTCGGCTTGCGAAAGGATACGGCCAGCGACGAATTTGCCAGCCTCTTCAAATAGTGCAAACATGGGCGCGATTGTCCCACGACTGGCCGCTGTTTTGGGGCAGGGCGCAGTGGCTTGGCTGAAAAGTTGTGGGGCAAGCCTGAAAAGTGCGGTGATAACTGCGGTGGTGGCTGCGGAGTTTGGTGCGGGAGCAGGGAATACGGGGGCAGAACGCAAAAGGCGCAAAAAATACGCAAAAGTCGCAAAATAGCCGAGAAAGTATTGGGTTGCTCCAGTTTTGGATGCACGCACAATTAGCTGTCATTCCCGCGTAGGCGGGAATCTATCACCATAAGAAGCGCCGCAGTGGATTCCCGCCTGCGCGGGAATGACGTCTTTTTGAGCGCTCACTTGCCCTTGCATATGAAGCATGAAGCGTTAGCCTGCTCATCCCTGAAAGGAAGCAGGTTTGAATAAAACGCTGACGGCTTTGGGCGCAAATAGATGTCGGGACGTATAGCCCACCAAAAAAACCATTTTGCGATTTTTGCGTCGCTTTTGCACCCTCTGCGTTCTGTTCCCGTGTTTTTGTCTTTGTATTCAGTGCAAGGCGTTTTACCCGCCTTTGCGCATCATGTCGAAAAATTCGAGGTTGTTTTTGGTGGCTTTCATGCTCTTTAAGACCAGCTCCATCGCCTCGATTTCGTCCATGCTGTACATAAACTGGCGCAGGATGCGGGTTTTTTGCAGAATGTCGGGCTGCAAGAGCAGTTCTTCGCGGCGCGTGCCGCTGCGATTGAGCTGGATGGCAGGGAATACGCGTTTTTCGTACAGGCGGCGGTCGAGGTGGATTTCGCTGTTGCCCGTGCCTTTGAATTCTTCAAAAATCACCTCATCCATGCGGCTGCCTGTATCAACCAGCGCAGTGGCGATGATGGTGAGTGAGCCGCCTTCTTCGATGTTGCGGGCTGCGCCAAAAAAGCGTTTGGGGCGTTGCAGGGCGTTGGCATCCACACCGCCCGAGAGCACCTTGCCGCTGCTGGGCACTACGTTGTTGTAGGCGCGTGCCAGGCGGGTGATGGAGTCGAGCAAAATCACTACGTCTTTTTTCAGCTCAACCAAGCGTTTGGCGCGTTCAATCACCATTTCGGCAACGTGTACGTGGCGGGTGGCAGGCTCATCGAAAGTAGACGCAATGATTTCGCCTTTGACTGAGCGCTGCATTTCAGTCACTTCTTCAGGGCGCTCATCCACCAGCAGCACCATCAGGTGCACATCGGGGTAGTTGGCGGTGATGCTGTGGGCGATGTGCTGCATCATCATGGTTTTGCCGCTTTTGGGCGGCGCCACAATCAGCGCCCTTTGCCCGCGGCCAATGGGGGCAATCAGGTCAATTACGCGGCCTGTGATGTTTTCTTCTGACTTGATTTCGCGCTCAAGCCGCATTTGCTCGGTAGGAAATAGCGGCGTGAGGTTTTCGAACATCACCTTGTGCTTGTTGGAATCGGGTGAGCCGCCGTTGATTTTGTCGAGCTTGTTTAAGGCAAAGTAGCGCTCGCCGTCTTTTGGTGTGCGTACTTCGCCTTCAACCATGTCGCCTGTGTGCAGGTTAAAGCGGCGCACTTGGCTCGGGCTGATGTAAATATCGTCGGTGCTGGCGGTGTAGTTGCTGTCGGGGTTGCGCAAAAAGCCAAAGCCATCGGGCAGTATTTCAAGCACGCCATCGGCAAATACCTGCTCGCCCATTTTGGCGCGTTTTTTGATGATGGCGCTCATCAACTCTTGCTTGCGCATGCGCCCTGTGTTTTCGATTTCAAGCTCTTCGGCTTGTTTGAGCACTTCAGAGACGTGCAGAACTTTCAGTTCATTCAGATGCATGATGGGGTAATTCCTCAGAAAAGGGAATGGAAAAAATAAAAGGGTGTTTTTGCAGGCGGCCGTGCCAGTGATGTGGGCAATGAGCCAATCAACCTGCGGGGTGGACGTTGGTCGTCAGAAAGAAGATGTGTGAGGGGATGAAAATTGTTGCGCCGTGGAGCTTGGGGCGGCGCTGCCTGTTCATGTTTGCAGACCAGTATGGTTGCGCAGCGCATGGGTCATGAAATTTTCGGGCATTATAGACACAAAATTTGCACAGTGTTTTTTGGCGCGCTTTGTGTTGAAAAATCCAGTCTATTGTAGTGCCTGCTTGCGGCTGCTGCTGGTGTCGCCTCAAGCAGTCTTGCCCGTTCGTCTTTTTTAAAAAGACTTTTGCTAAACCAGTTGCCGCCTTAATAGCCAATGCAACCTTAACGCCATGCGACAGAACTTTCAAAATCCTGGCATTGTTGCCGCCTTTGCTGCAGCGCTCTTGTTTGGCGCTGGCACGCCTTTGTCCAAGCTGCTGCTGGGGCAGATTAACCCGTGGATGCTGGCCGCCTTGCTGTATCTTGGCTCGGGGCTGGGTTTGCTGGTTTTGCGCTTGCTGCGCCGCCGTGCGCGGGTGCAACTGGCAGCGGGTGAGTGGCGCTGGCTGGCAGGGGCGATTTTGGCGGGCGGCGTGGCTGCGCCAATTTTGCTCATGTGGGGCTTAACGCGTATGCCAGCCTCTGGCGCGTCGCTGCTGCTCAATGCCGAAGGCGTGTTTACTGCGGTGATTGCATGGCTCGTATTCAAAGAGCATGCCGACAAGCGCATTTTGCTGGGCATGGCAGCAATGGTTGCTGGCGCTGTGCTGCTGAGCTGGCCGCAAAACGGGGCTATTGCTTTTGCTGGCTCATGGGCAGATGCCTGGTCAGGCGTATGGCCTGCGCTGGCCATTGTGCTGGCTTGTCTGTGCTGGGGTATAGACAACAACTTCACGCGTAAAGTAGCACTCAACGATGCAAGCTGGATTGCGCTGGTTAAAGGGCTGGGCGCTGGTAGCACCAACCTGGTACTAGCTTGCTTGCTGGGCGCAAAGCTGCCACCGCTGCCTACGGTGCTATGGGCAGGCGCAGTAGGCTTTATGAGCTATGGCGCGAGTTTGGTGTTGTTTGTAGTTGCCTTGCGCCATTTGGGCACAGCGCGAACGGGGGCGTACTTTTCAGTTGCTCCGTTTTTTGGAGCAGTGCTTTCGCTTGCGCTGCTCAAAGAGCCATTTACCCTGCTGCTTGCCGCTGGCGGGGCTCTCATGGCGCTAGGCACTTTGCTGCACTTGAGTGAAGACCACGGGCACGCGCATGTGCACGCTGCCCAAGCCAACGCCCACGAGCACCCACACCATGAAAGCGACCCCCATCACCAGCATAGCCACGCCGCTGAAGACGCGGTGCACCAAAGCGAGCACGCCTTTGGCCGCCCGCACAGCCATTGGCACCAGCACCCACCCTTGCAGCACGAGCACCCCCATTACCCAGATGTGCACCATCAGCACAGGCATTAAGCGTTAGAGTGGCGCGATTTTTTTCGATTCTGTATAGCGTTTGTGTTGCCACTGTGCTAGCGGGCTTGTAACAAGCCTTGCACGCAGAGCTTATAGGCATAAGTTTTGCGCCGTGACTTTGGCTTTACTCTTGCAAGCACCAGCGTTGTGCCGTAACCCAACAAAGTAAAAATTTGTCATCGCGCATATTACCCCTACACGCGGCATGCTCTTACAATAGGGAAATCATGGCGCAACTACTCGAAGTCCACCCACTCAATCCGCAAGCGCGTATCCTGAAAAAAGCAGCAGCACTGTTGGCGCAGGGTGAAGTGCTTGCCATACCTACTGACTCGGGTTATGCCCTTGCTTGCCATATTGATGACAAAGCCGCCAGCGACCGCATGCGGCAAATTCGTGGCGTAGATGACAAACACCACCTTACGCTCTTGTGCCGCGATTTGAGCGAGCTGTCTTCTTATGCGCGGGTAGATAATCGGCAGTTTCGCCTGCTCAAGCAAGGCACGCCTGGCGCGTTTACCTTCATCCTTGAAGCCTCTAAAGAAGTGCCGCGCCGCCTGAGCCACCCTTCGCGCAAAACCATAGGCTTGCGTGTGCCCAAGCACAGCGTTTTGCAAGCCTTGCTCGATGAGCACAACGGCCCGCTGCTTGTAACTACGCTCATACCCGCTGAGGCAGAGCAGCCCCTGTATGACGCGCAAGAGGTTGCCCAAACCGTGGGGCATTTGCTTGCTGGCATTGTTGATGCTGGGGCTTGCCCAGCCACGCCAACAACAGTGGTTGATTTGACCACCATGGATAACAACGGCGCTCCCAGCTTGGTACGCCAAGGTGCGGGCGACTTGGCTGTTTTGGGAATGTAAATTGCTCCAGGTAGTAGGCGCAATTTAAACATAATGTTTAAATTTCCGTTAGAAAAGAAATAAAATGATTTAAATAAAATTAAATCATCTGTGAGTTTGTATCAAAATAGCATACGCCTTGAAATAAATCATTCATTTAGGCTTGGCTGTTTTTATTGAATGCATCGTTGTTTTTTTATAGTTAATGCAGCCTAGTGTAAGTAATACTTTAAGGCTATGTTCGCATTGATTATTCATTGTTATTGCAAAGCGCGAATTGATATTATTTTATTAAAGCAGTAAACTCATATATCATTACTGACTTTGCTTTATATAGTCATATTTATACGGCTGCATATTAAGGTTTCATATGCTCATCTATGTCATTGAGGATCATCCCTTGTATCGAGAAGCTTTGGGGATGTTGTTAAGTCGCATCAAGCCAGAAGCAACGGTGCTGGAGCTAGATCGCCTTGGTGATTTGCCAGATTCTGTTAAGAAGCATGGCCAGCCAGAGGCTGTCTGCCTGGATTTGACGCTGTGCGACACCTTGGGCATGTCGGGCGTGCGCGAGGTAAAAAACCACTACCCCGTTGCGCAACTTATAGTCATTTCCGAGCAAAACAGCGAAGACATCGAAAACGCCTGTCTGGATGCTGGCGCAGATGCCTACATTTCCAAGCGCACTGGCAGCAAAGATATGTACCAGACTTTGCGTACCCTGCTGCTGCCAGACAGCTCAATGGATGAAGAAGACGTATCGAGCAGCCGCCTCTCCAAGCGCCAAAAACAACTGCTGATTGCACTTGACAAAGGTTTAAGCAATCGCGATATTGCCGAGCATTTGGCAATCAGCGAGCACACCGTTAAAGTGCATTTGTGGCGCTTGTTTCGCAGGCTGGGCGTTAAAAGCCGCACGCAAGCCGTTCATGCGGCGCGTACCAACGGATGGCTTCGTGGGTAGTTGGCTTTTGGGGTGGTGTGTGCTTGGCACGCACTACATCAATAGCCAGCTTTTTTGCGCAATCCCCGTTTGAAGATAGAAGTTAGAAAGTAGCAAGCCAAGCAGGAAGCTCTATCTGTTTTTAAAACAGCAACCCAACCACGCCGTTTTACGCGATTTGCTGCGCCTGCTTTCAAGGAGCAGTGCAGGCATCAACCCACTGCGCTAGATCAAGTGGCAAATCGGCTTGCAGTGCCACGGCTTCTGTGCTGGCAGGGTGGGTAAACTGCAATTGCCATGCATGCAAAAACATGCGCTTTAGGCCAGCCTTGGCAAGCGCCTTGTTTTGCTCAAAATCGCCATATTTCGCATCACCCGCAATAGGGTGGCCTGCTGATGCCAGATGCACGCGGATTTGGTGGGTGCGCCCTGTTTTAATCGTCACTTCAAGCAGGGTAAATGCGCCCAGCGGGTGCTGTAGGCGCTGGGCAACCTTTACCAGTGTCAGAGCGTGCATGCCGTTGGGGTCGTCTTTGGTGGTGGTTTTAACGCGGCGTTCGCCTTCTTGGCCGTTTTGCCCTGGCAGCAGGTATTTGTGCAATGGCGTATTAATTACTTTTTTGCTCTCAGGCCAGTCGCCCAGCACCAGCGCCAGATAGGTTTTGCCAGTGCTGCGCTGGCGAAACTGCTCTTGCAAGCTGGTAAGGGCAGAGCGTTTTTTTGCAACCAGCAAAATGCCGCTGGTTTCACGGTCAAGGCGGTGTACCAGCTCTAAAAAGGCAGCTTGCGGGCGCGCGCGGCGTAGTTGCTCAATGACGCCAAAGCTCACGCCGCTGCCGCCATGCACGGCAACTCCTGCGGGCTTGTCCACAGCAATCAGGGCGCCATCTTCAAACAAGGTGGCAAACTCACGCGCGGGCGTGGCAGCTTGCGTCTTGTTGAGCGCGCGCTCTGATACGCGCACTGGTGGCACGCGCACCACGTCGCCTTGTTGCACGCGGCTGTCGGCAGTAACGCGCCCTTTGTTGATACGCACTTCGCCACTGCGGATGATGCGGTACACATGGGTTTTTGGCACGCCTTTGAGATGGCGCAACAAAAAATTATCAAGCCGCTGGCCTGTGCTGTCAGCATCAACTTCCAGATATTTCACACTCGGGGCTGTTGGCTGTGATGAAATGCGGGCATTCGCCTCTATAATGTGTTTCACTGTATTGTCAGAGCGTTGCAAGTAATTGATTCCAATAGACTTCAAAAAGTTTAAGACGAACGCAACAGGCCATAACAGGCTGCCAAACTGGCACTATAGCGAACAAGTCAATGCCGCTGATTATCCCCTGTATCAACCAGATTGCCATATATATCTGGCGCTACAAGGCATAAACAGTTTGGGTTGGCGTCTTTGAAACACGAATACGGAATACTTTACCTTGTCTAATGCAGCATGTGACGTTTTGGTCTGTTGATTAGCCAAGGTGAGAGAGCAGCAAAGTGCAGATTTTCCTGATGCCTTTTTTACTGGTTTTGTGGCAGCGCCTCGTTGCTTGCCTGCCCCAGTATGCGCCTGCCCTGCGAAAGCTGCAATTGCAATTGCAGCAGCAGCGGCGCTTGAGTGGCATTACTTCTTTCCCCACTGCCCTACGTTGGCATCATGCAAGTCCTTTACTATCACGGGCTTGTTTGTTGTCTGCTGCCAATCTTTCGCGCGCCCCCTGCTATCTTTTGCCCGCAACCTGCGGCTAAAGCGGCATATTCAGGCCATTCCCTCACGTTTCAGACGCTCCTCTTAGGCATTCAGTTGCAGTTTTGCCGTGCGCGGCTGCATGTTGAATAAATTATTGCGACCATTGTTGTGGGCGCAGGAAGGATGTGCATCATGAAACGGATGCTGATTAACGGAACACAGAGCGAAGAGCGTCGCTTGGCAATTGTTGACGGGCAAAAGCTGCTCGATTATGAAATTGAAATAGACGGGCGCGAGCAGCGCAAAGGCAATATCTACAAGGCAGTGGTAACGCGGGTAGAGCCATCGCTGGAGGCTTGCTTTGTCGATTACGGCGAAGACCGCCACGGCTTTTTGCCATTCAAGGAAATTTCCCGCCAGTATTTTGCCGAAGGCGTGCCTGTTAGCCAGGCGCGTATCAATGAAGTCATCAGCGAAGGCCAAGAGCTGCTGGTGCAAGTGGAAAAAGAAGAGCGCGGCAACAAAGGTGCGGCACTGACTACATTTATCAGCCTTGCAGGCCGTTATGTGGTATTGATGCCCAACAACCCGCGCGGCGGTGGCGTAAGCCGCCGTATTGAGGGTGACGACCGCGCCGAGCTCAAAGAGGCGATGGACCAGCTCAACTACCCCAAAGGCATGAGCATCATCGCGCGTACCGCTGGTATTGGTCGCACCGCCGAAGAGCTGCAATGGGATTTGAACTACCTCATCAAACTGTGGGATGCCATTGATGGCGCGGGCAAAGCAGGCAAGGGCGCTTTTCTGATTTATCAGGAAAGCAATCTGGTCGTGCGTGCGCTGCGCGACTATTTCAACCCTGAAATTGGCGATATCCTGATTGATACCGACGATATTTACGAGCAAGCGCACCAGTTCATGAACCATGTGATGCCTGAGCACGCATCCAAGGTCAAGCGTTATCGCGATGCAGCACCGCTGTTTAGCCGCTTCCAAATCGAGCATCAGGTCGAGTCTGCCTATGCGCGTATTGTGGCACTGCCCAGTGGCGGCGCAATTGTGATTGACCACACTGAAGCACTGGTTTCAATCGACGTGAACTCGGCGCGCGCCATCAAAGGCAGCGATATTGAAGAAACCGCCACCCGCACCAACCTTGAAGCCGCCGACGAAGTGGCGCGCCAAATGCGCCTGCGCGACTTGGGCGGGCTGATTGTGATTGACTTTATCGACATGGATGAGCCGCGCAACCGCCGCGAGGTGGAAAGCCGCTTGCGCGATGCCTTGCGCCAAGACCGTGCCCGCATCCAGTTTGGCTCTATCAGCAAGTTTGGTTTGCTGGAGATGAGCCGCCAGCGCCTGCGCCCCTCGCTGTCTGAAGGGGCATCTATCCCCTGCCCACGCTGTGGCGGCTCTGGCCATGTGCGCGATACCGAATCGAGCGCCTTGCAGATTCTGCGCATCATTCAGGAAGAGTCGATGAAAGACAGCACCGCTGCCGTTCACGCCCAGGTGCCAGTTGAAGTGGCTTCATTCCTGCTCAACGAAAAGCGCCCTGAAATCGCCAAAATTGAAGCACGCCAGCGCACACATGTTATTTTGATACCCAACCGCTCGCTTGAAACGCCTAACTACCGCTTGGAGCGCCTCAAGTACGACGACCCACGTCTGGACAACATGACTGCCAGCTACCAGATGGCAGAAGAGATTGAAGACACCACCACAGTAACCCTGCGCTCTAACGAGCCCACCAACAAGCAAAGCCCTGTTATCAAAGGCATTTTGTCTGAAGTGCGCGGCCCCGCGCCTGTGGTGCCACAGCGCCCAGGCAAAGCCGCCGCAGCGCCTGCGCCAGCAGAAGGTTTCTGGGACATGATTAAACGCTGGTTTGGCTTTGCGCCAGCCAGCGCCACAGCGCCCGCCACGCCAGCTCCTGCAAGCACAAGCCGTAGCGGCCAGCGCAGCGGGCAAGGACGCAATCGCAATGGCGAATCGCGCACAGGGCGCAACAACGAGCGCAACGCCGACCAGCGTGAGCCACGCGAAAACAACCGCCCAGCGCGCGGTGAGCGTTCCGAACGCGCTGAGCGCGGCGAACGTGCAGAACGCAACGAGCGTACAGAGCGTACAGAGCGCAGCGACCGTAATGAGCGCTTCGAGCGCACAGACAGCCGCCGCACATCGTCGCGTAACGAAACACGTAGCGAAGACCGCAGCAGCGCGCAACAAGTGGCTGGCGACAACGCCATCACCACAGCGGAAGACGACAACCGCCGCAGCCAGCGTCAGCCCAAGCGCAGCCCCAAAGGAGCGCAAAATGCTGGCGAAGCAACCGACACCAGCAGCGTAGCAACTTCGTACTTCGACGCAGGCAGCCGAGCAATGCAGCCAGCTATCCACAGCGCGCAAGACGTGCAAGACGCTAGTGCAAGCGAAGCATCTTATAGCGCCCACACTGCCAACGGCACTGATGCTGAAGCAGCCGATGCTAGCGCCACCGAGCCGCGCGAGCGCCGTGAACGCCGCTCGCGTGACCGCTATGGGCGCGACCGCCGCAACCGCGACCGCCAGTCTGGTAATGCGCCAGCTATTGCACACGACAGCGCAACACAAGACAGCGCCGACTACGCAGCAGCCGAGCCAGAGCAAAGCCATGCGCCTGAGCAAAGCAGCGATACAGGCATCTATGCAGCAATACCGCGTAGCTACTTTTCAGCGCACGCCAATGCACCCATAGCCAGCCTGCAGCCAAGCCTAAGCCAAGACAGCGAAAGCACAGCAGCAAGCAGCACTTTTGCGCCACAGCCTGAAGCCCAAGCGCTAACAGCACCCGCACCAGCGGTATCGGCACCAGCGCCAGCAGCACAGCCCCAAGCTGTTGCCAGCGTTGCGCCTGCTGCCACTGCTGATGAAAGCAGCGCAAAAACAACAGGCATGCCCAAAATAGCCGCCTACAACTTGCCGCAAGCACAGCTGCAGCAAATAGTGGCAAGCGCAGGCCTGCAATGGGTAAATTCAGACAGCGAAAAAGTTGCAGCAGCACAAGCAGCGATTGCAGCCGAACCCCAGCCCGTGCACATCCCCCGCGAGCGCCCAGCGCCTGTAGCCATCAGCAACGAGCCATTGGTGCTGGTAGAAACCAGACGCGATTTGGGCAACAACCCGTTGCCATTTGATGCAGGGCAATAATAAAAGCCTGCCAAGTCGCGGCTAAAACCAAAGGGCTAATAGCTGGTATGCAAGCCGCTATTAGCCCGTAGGGAATCGCTGATTTGTTCATCCTGCAAGAGAGCTTTTAGCAAGTCGTCTTTCTCGCGCGCAGAGCCTGCCCCCGCTAAGGCGCGGTGCAGTCAATCTTGCACCAGTGCAAACGGCATGGTTTGGCAGTTCAGAAAGTCGTCATCCCCAGGCAGGTGGGAATCTACACTTATCTACAATTGCGCAACTTGCAGCATAGATTTTCGCCCCGCGTCTTAGCTGGGGCAGGCTCTACGCAGGAATAGCGAGCGATTGTGTTTTGATTGTGTTTTTATACAAAACTGAAATAAATCAGTGCTTGCCCGATTTTTTGTCAGCCACAAAGGCAGCAGTTTGACATGGAAAAAACAGAGCAAAAAAAGTTTGTATTGCCACTGGCTGATTTACTCTACAGCCAAGGCTTTGGCACCCGCCGCATTTGCGCTGGGCTGGTGCAGCAGGGCTTGGTGCAGCTTAACGGCCAAACCATTTGCGATGCCAGCCATGAAGTAACTGCGTATGACGGCATGCACTACACCGTGCAAGGCCAGCTTTGGCACTATTACAGCCGCGCCTGCATTGTGTTGCACAAGCCAGCGGGCACCGAGTGCTCACAAAAACCGTCAGCATGGCCCAGCGTCTATACCTTGCTGCCAGCACCGTTGCGCCAACGCCCGCAAAAAGGCGCAGTGCAAGGCGTACAAGCAGTAGGGCGGCTTGACCAAGATACAACTGGCATGCTCATACTTACAGATGACGGCCAGCTCATCCACAAAATGGCATCCCCCAAGCGCCATGTGCCCAAGGTGTATCAAGTTGGCTGCAAACACGCAGTTGATGCCAAACAAATTGAGCGACTGCTTGCAGGCGTAGTGCTGGATGATAGCCCTGTGCCTGTGAAGGCAGCAGCGTGCGTGGCAACAGGCAGCCATAGCCTGGATTTAACATTAACTGAAGGCAAATACCATCAAGTCAAACGCATGCTGGCAGCCGTTGGCAACCGTGTGCAAACCTTGCACCGCGCCCAAATCGGGCAAATGCCATTGCCTGCCGACCTGGCTGTGGGTCAATGGCGCTGGCTACAAGCAGCCGAGGTGGACTTGCTCATGGCTAGCGCAAAGTAACTGCCGCTAGAACTGCGTAGCACCTGCTTTGTCTGATGCCTTTGGGCAAGCGCTGCGACTACCTAAATCGCTTGGCAAAGCATGGGCATAGGCTGCAATGGGGGTGAAGGCTTTTTTGCTAATGCTTCGCTGCCAAGGCTTGCAGCATCGTGTTTTGAGCCTCGCCTTGTTCGCTGGCGCAAGCTTCGCAAAATAAGCCTTGGCAGCAGCGTTACT